>NZ_CP116257.1:6593129-6910839 GCF_027947595.1 Streptomyces lienomycini
CGCGATCGGGATCAGGACGTAGAGGCCGACCGTCTCGATCACGCTCAGGCCGGTGCCGGGGTCGTCGCCGTCGTCGCGGGTCAGCGCGAGCGCGGGGGACGACATGAGCAGCATCATCAGCGTCGTACCGGCTGCCAGGGCGCCGGCGCGCAGGGCGTTCTTCTTGTCCACGGTGCAAAGTTAGCGAACGGTCCCGGCGCCCGCGCGCCCGGGGTGCCCGTACGGGGCCCGCGGGCTCCCCGCTCAGCCGTCCCGCTCGCCGCCGCGCTCCCGTACGACGTCGATCAGGGCGTGCGTCCGGGGTGCGGCGGCCAGGTCCTCCAGGGTCACGGGGCGGCCCTCCGCGTCGGCCAGGGGCAGCCGCCAGTTCGGGTACTGGTCCCAGGTGCCGGGGAGGTTCTGCGGGCGGCGGTCGCCGACGGCGTCCGGGAGCCAGATGCCGACCATGCGGGCGGGGGTGCGCAGCAGGAACCGGTGCACGGCCTGGATCTCCGCCTCCTCGGCGGGCGGTGTCCCGGGGTCGCCGCCCGTGCCGCGCAGCAGGCCGAGCCGGGACAGTACGCCGAGCCACTCCGAGATGTCCGCGGCCGCCTCCGCGCGTTCCTCCTCCAGGGGGCGGGTGAGCAGGCCGAGCCGGTCGCGGAGTTCGACGTGTTCGCCGGTGAGGCGGGCGGCGGTGGACGGCAGGTCGTGCGTGGTGGCGGTCGCCAGGCAGTCGGCACGCCAGCGTTCGGGCGGCAGCGGACGGCCGTCGCCGGTCCAGTCCCGCTCGAACCACAGCACCGAGGTCCCCAGCACCCCGCGTGCGCGCAGCGTCTCGCGCACGCCGGGTTCCACGGTGCCCAGGTCCTCGCCGATGACCACGGCCCCGGCCCGGGCGGCCTCCAGGACGAGGACGGCGAGCATGGCCTCGGCGTCGTAGTGGACGTAGGTGCCCTCGGTGGGCGGACGGCCCTCGGGCACCCACCAGAGCCGGAACAGGCCCATGACGTGGTCGATGCGCAGGGCCCCGGCGTGCCGGAACAGGCCGCGCAGCAGCTCCCGGAAGGGCGCGTACCCGCACTCGGCCAGGCGGTCGGGGCGCCAGGGCGGCAGCCCCCAGTCCTGGCCCCGGGAGTTGAAGGCGTCCGGCGGCGCACCCACCGACATGCCGGCGGCGAAGTACTGCCGCTGGGCCCAGGAGTCGGCACCGCGCGGGTGCACGCCGACGGCGAGGTCGTGGACGATCCCGACCGGCATGCCCGCCTCGCGGGCGGTGCGCTGGGCCGCGGTGAGCTGGGTGTCGGTGAGCCAGGCGAGCCGGGAGTGGAAGTCGACGCGGTCCCGCAGCTCGGTGCGGGCGCGGTCGGTCTCGGCGGAGCGGGGGTCGCGCAGGCCCTCGGGCCAGCGGTGCCAGTCGGAGCCGTGGACCTCGGCGAGCGCGCACCATGTCGCGTGGTCCGCCAGGGCGGTGCCCTGTTCGGCGAGGTAGTCGCGGTAGGCGGCGCGGCGGCCGGGGCCGAGGGGGACCTGGTGGAGCAGTTCGAGGGCTTCGCGCTTCAGCTCCCACACGGCGTCCCGGTCGATGAGCGCCCCCTTCTCCAGCACGCCCTCGCGCAGCCGCCCGGCGCGTTCCCGCAGGGCGCGGGCGTGCTCGGGGTCGGCGACGTACGCGAACTCCGGCACCTCCTCGATCCGCAGGTGGACCGGGTCGGGGAAGCGCCGGGAGGAGGGGCGGTAGGGGGACGGGTCGGTGGGGGCACCGGGCACGGCCGCGTGCAGTGGGTTGACCTGGACGAATCCGGCGCCGTGGACGCGTGCGGCCCACGCGGCGAGTTCGCCGAGGTCGCCGAGGTCGCCCATGCCCCAGGAGCGGCGGGAGAGGAGGGAGTAGAGCTGGACGAGGAGTCCGTGGGAGCGCGCGGCGGGGGCGGGCAGCCGGTCGGGCGCGACGATCAGGTGGGCGACGGCGGTCCGGCCGTCGGGCGCGGTGGCGGTCAGCCGGTGGACGCCGGACGGGAGCGGCCCGGCCCCGTCGCGGCGCTCGCCCTGCTCGGTGTCGACGCGCAGCCGGGTGCCCGGCGGCAGGGCGTCCAGGGCGGCCGGTGTGCCGCCGCCGGCCCAGCGGACGACGGTGGGCGGCAGCAGCCGTTCGCGCAGCGCGCTCTGGCGGGCGGTGAGGGCCGCCCGTACGGCACCGGGAGCATCCGCGTCCACGCCGAGGGCGGCCAGCGCGAGGGTGACGGCGGTGGCCGAGGCCGGGACGGTGCGGTCGGGGGACGGCCGGTAGGAGGTGGCGACGCCGTGCAGGGCGGCGAGCCTGGTCAGATCCTCGGGAAGGTCCTCGGTGGGGGGCTCGGCCGACTGCGCTGCGGGCATCTGCTTCCTCTACGACCTCGTGGGTTCCGGGACGGCGAAGGAGGGGCCGCCCTGGTCCGGCACGTCGGCCGTCAGCTCGGGCGAGGACTCGCTGGTCAGCGGTACGGCGTCGGCGAACGGCGACTCGCTGGTGAGGGGTTCGGCGTCGGGCAGCGGCGGTTCGCTGGTCAGCGGCGTCTCGGCGCAGCTGCCGGTGGCGCCGAAGACGCAGTAGTGCGGGGTCTCGGAGGCGGCGGAGGGCTCCGCCCAGGGGGTGGACGGCTCCGCCACGGGTTTGGAGGGGGCCGGCAGCAGAAGGGGCGCCAGTGCAGCCACGGGGGTCTCCTTTGGGTCAGGCTCTGGGTAGGACTCTGGATCGGGCTCGGGTTCGGGCGTTGTGTCGCGCACGCTTTTGGCGAGTTGTGGCAGCCCCTACCCAGTCCGCGCGAGGACAGACGCCCTCATGCCGACAACGTGGCCCTGGTCACACCCGCCCGCTTCCGAACAGGTCCATACAGGAACAAAAATTCACCTAACCCGCTCAAGGAACGCCCAAACCGGTCCCACCGAGGTGGCCTCGCGCATCGGGGGGTGTCCTGAAAAGCGTGAGCAGTCGGCGGGCAATTGTCCTCAGGCCGCTCAGATGAGCGGCCTGAGGACAAGAAGGGCCCGAGTGCTCGCGCTTTTGGAAAGGTGTGCGGACTGTGGAGGCCGTAGGCCGTCCACGGACTTCCGATCCGACGCGCATGGGCAAAGGAATCACATGACGTCACCGCCGCATCGGCTCCTCCAGGCGCTCGACCGGTTCAACGCCGCTCACCCCTGGGACCACAACGCCCACTACCACCGCTGGATCCTGCGGCAACTCCCCCACCGGTTCGGCAGCGCACTCGACGTCGGTTCCGGCACCGGCGACCTGGCCCGCCTCCTCGCCGCCCGCGCCGCCGAGGTCCACGGCGTCGACTCCGACCCCGCGATCACCTCGCGGGCGCGGGCGCTGACCCCCGGGGCGACGACGGCGTCCTTCACGGTCGCGGACGCGCCGACGGGACTCCCCGCCGGGCCCCACGACGTCATCACCTGTGTCGCCACCCTCCACCATCTGCCGTTCACCGAGGCCCTCGACGCCTTCCGCGGGCATCTGGCGCCCGGCGGCACCCTGGTCGTCGTCGGCCTCTACCGGCCGCTGACCGCCACGGACCACCTGCTCGGCGCGGCCGCCGTCCCCCTGAACGCCGCGACCGGGTGGCTCAGGAACAGGGGCCGCGAAGCACGCCGCCCCGCCTCGATGACCGCCCTCACGCGACCGGCCGACATGCCCTTCTGCGACATCGTCGCAGCGGCCCGCACGATCCTGCCGGGCGCCCGGCTGCGCCGCCGCCTCTTCTGGCGCTACACCCTCACGTGGCGCCGCCCCTGATCGGCGACCGCCCGGCTTCTCCGGGACCGGCGCCGCAGGGGGCCGGGGCGTCAGGCGGAGATGCCGTCGATCCGGGCCATGGCGTCCTCCGCGCCGTACGGCTGCAGGTACGGCATCCAGCGCGGGTCCCGGTGGCCCGTGCCGATGATGCGCCAGGCCAGTCCGGTGGGCGGGGCCGGTTTGTGGCGCAGGCGCCAGCCCAGCTCGACCAGGTGGCGGTCGGCCTTGACGTGGTTGCAGCGGCGGCAGGACGCCACCACGTTGTCCCACGCGTGCAGGCCCCCGCGGCTGCGCGGGACGACGTGGTCGACGCTGGTGGCGACGGCGCCGCAGTACATGCAGCGGCCTCCGTCGCGGGCGAACAGCGCCCGCCGAGTCAGCGGGACGGGGCCCCGGTAGGGCACCCGCACGAATCGCTTGAGCCGGACCACGCTGGGTGCGGGCACGGTGACGGTCGCGCTGTGCAGATGGGCGCCGGACTCCTCGAGGCACACGGCCTTGTTCTCCAGGACGAGGACGAGCGCGCGGCGGAGCGGTACGACGCCGAGTGGCTCGTACGACGCGTTGAGGACCAGGACATGCGGCACGGGTGCCTCCTTGGGCGTCGGCGGCGCGTGGCTCGCGCCGGGACGATCTGGTTCAGTCTCCCCTCCTGCCTGGTCGTAGCGCCACCATGTCCCGGTAACGGGCTGGGAGTGTTTTCGAACACACGGGGCGCGGGGCCGCGGGCGTGACCAGTTCAAGCGCGGGTGAGCACCGTCTCTCCCGCCCTTTTCGGGCCGAACCGCGTCCGGTGCCCCGTTAGTGTGGTGCATCTGCCCGTCCGGTGACCTTTCCGTGACCTTGGACCGGACCTCGGACCGGACCGCGCAGGACGGGTCGCCGCACCTGGAGGTATCCGCCGTGTCCCTGTCCGCCGCCGTCCTACGGGCCGCCGATCCGTCTCCGTCGCCGTCACCGACGGCGCCCACGGTGCCCTCGCTCCGGGACGCCCACGAGAGCGCGACGAACGCCGCCGGCTGGGTCGAGGAGAACTGGTCGACATGGCTGGCGATCGGGCTGCGGGTGCTGCTGATCGTGGTGATAGCGGTGGTGCTGCGCGCGGTGGTGCGGCGGGCGATCACCAAGCTGATAGAGCGGATGAACCGCAGGACGGGTACGTCCGGCGGCACCGCGCTGAGCGGGCTGCTGGTCAACGCCGAGCGGCGCCGGCAGCGGTCGGAGGCCATCGGATCCGTACTGCGCTCGGTGGCCAGCTTCCTCATCCTCGGCACCGCGGCCCTGATGGTGCTGGGCACCTTCCAGATCAACCTGGCCCCACTGCTGGCCTCCGCCGGTGTCGCCGGTGTGGCGATCGGCTTCGGCGCCCGCAACCTGGTCACCGACTTCCTGTCCGGTGTCTTCATGATCCTGGAGGACCAGTACGGCGTCGGCGACAGCATCGACGCCGGCGTGGCCTCCGGCGAGGTCATCGAGGTCGGGCTGCGGGTCACCAAGCTGCGCGGCGCCGACGGCGAGATCTGGTACGTCCGCAACGGCGAGGTCAAGCGCATCGGCAACCTCTCCCAGGGCTGGTCCACGGCCGGCGTGGACGTCACCGTCCGCTCGGACGAGAACCTGGACAAGGTGAAGGAGACCCTCGCCGCGGTCGGCGAGCGGATGAGCAAGGAGGAGCCCTGGAACGAGATGCTCTGGGGCCCCATCGAGACCCTCGGCCTGGACTCCGTACTGCTCGACTCCATGGTGGTCCGGGTCTCCGCGAAGACCATGCCCGGCAAGGCCCTCACCGTGGAACGCGAGCTGCGCTGGCGCATCAAGCGCGCCTTCGACGCGGCCGGCATCGCGATCGTCGGCGGCGCCACGGTCCCGCTGGAGCACGCCCAGACCACCGACCCGACGGCGGGCGTCGCGGCCCCCTCGGCCTACGCCAGCACGGTGTCCCCGCAGTCCGTCGCGGCGTCCCCGATCCCACCCCCGAGCACGGCCAAGTAGCGAGGCCTCGGGCGGCCCGCCCACAGTGGTCGTCCCACCACGGTCTTGTGAAGGTACTCGGCCCCGCGCGAGGTCGCCGTTCGTCGACACCCGCGAGCAGGTCGTACGCCACGTTGTGTGGGCCCGGCAGGCCCCTTCTCCGTCCTCGAACACCTCGAACATTCCTACCATGTGCGGATCGCGCCCCCTGGACGACCGTGAGGCGGCCACGGTGCGAGGTCAGGCCGCGC
Source organism: Streptomyces lienomycini (assembly GCF_027947595.1). Classification (NCBI taxonomy): domain Bacteria; kingdom Bacillati; phylum Actinomycetota; class Actinomycetes; order Kitasatosporales; family Streptomycetaceae; genus Streptomyces; species Streptomyces lienomycini. The sequence goes on from NZ_CP116257.1 coordinate 6,599,109, forward strand.
CGCTCCGGAACGGTCTCTTGACGGCTCCTCCGGGCGGGCCTACGTTTCTCGGCCAACAGGAAACTTTCCTAACAAACGCTTTCCATGGTCGTCGCGGTGGACTTCCCCCGCCGCGCCCTGAAAAGCTGAGCGGTCGAGAGGCAGGTGTGGACACGCATGGCAGGAACCGCCGGTACGCCGGGCACGCCGCGCGTCCTGCGCGCCATGAACGACCGGGCCGCACTCGACCTCCTCCTGGAGCACGGGCCGCTGTCCCGGACCCGGATCGGCAAGCTGACGGGACTGTCGAAACCGACCGCCTCCCAGTTGCTGGCCCGACTGGAGGCGGCGGGGCTGGTACTGGCCGGGGGGACGACCGAGGGGCGGCCCGGGCCCGGCGCCCAGCTCTACGAGGTGAACCCGGCCGCCGCGTACGCCGCCGGACTGGACGTCACCCCGGACCGGGTCCTGGCCGCGGTCGCCGACGTGACCGGACGCACCGTCGGCCGGTACGAGCTGCCCACGCCGGGCAGGCGTCCCGCCACCCCCGTCGTCCAGCAGGTCACCGACGCCCTCGACGGGGCGGTGAAGGCGGCCGGACTCGACCGGACCGACGTCCACCGCCTCGTCATCGGCACGCCGGGCGCCTTCGACCCGGGCACCGGGCGGCTGCGCTACGCCTCCCACCTGCCCGGCTGGCACGCCCCGACCCTCCTCGACGAACTCGCCGCCGCCCTGCCGATGCCGGTGGAGTACGAGAACGACGTGAACCTCGCCGCCGTGGCCGAGCAGCGCCTCGGTGCGGCCCGGGGCCACGAGGACTTCGTGCTGCTGTGGAACCAGGAGGGCCTGGGCGCCGCCCTGGTCCTCGGCGGCCGGCTGCACCGCGGCTGGACCGGCGGTGCCGGTGAGGTCGGGTTCCTGCCCGTGCCGGGCGCCCCGCTGGTCCGCAAGGTCAGCCGCACCGGCAGCGGCGGCTTCCAGGAACTGGCCGGATCCCAGGCGCTGCCGGGACTGGCCCGGGAGTCGGGCGTCGCCGAAGTGCCCTCGGGGCCGTATCCCGAGATCGCCGCCGCCCTGGTGGCCCGCGCCGCGCGGGCCGACGCCGAGGACGACCCGCACCGCCGGCTGCTCCGGACCTACGCCACCCGCCTGGCCACCGGCCTCGCCTCCCTCGTCTCCGTGCTCGACCCCGAACTGGTGGTCCTCAGCGGCACCTCGCTCACCGCCGGCGGCGAGGCGCTGCGCGACCTGGTCCGCGACGAGCTGGAGGAGCTGGCCGCCTCCCGGCCCCGGCTCGTCGTCGGTGACGTGACCGAACACCCCGTCCTGCGCGGCGCGCTGGAGAGCGCGCTCGCCACCACCCGCGACGAGGTCTTCGACACCTCGCGCTGACCCCGCGCCCCCGGCCCCACCCCGTCCTGTCCCTGCCCTGCCCCGTCCTGCCCCTGCCCTGCCCCGTCCTGCCCCTGGGAGCTTCGCCATGCCCGGAATACCCAGAAAAGCGACCTTCGCGGTCGCCGCCTCCGCGTCCCTCGCCCTGCTCGCCACCGCCTGCACGGGCCAGTCCGACACCGGCGCCTCCGACGACCCGAACGCCGAGACGACCATCACCTTCTGGCACGGCTGGAGCGCGCCCGCCGAGGTGAAGGCCGTACAGGCGAACGTGGACCGCTTCGAGAAGGCGCACCCCAACATCAAGGTGAAGGTCGTCGGCAACATCAATGACGACAAGCTCAACCAGGCGCTGCGCGCGGGCGGTTCGAACGGACCGGACGTGGTGTCCTCGTTCACCACCTCCAACATCGGCAAGTTCTGCTCGTCGGGCGCCTTCCTCGACCTGAAGCCGTTCGTCGAGAAGTCGAAGCTCGACCTGGAAGCGCTCATCCCGAAGCCGATGCTGGAGTACACGCAGTTCGAGGGGACGCGCTGCGCCCTGCCCCTGCTCGGCGACGCCTACGGCCTCTACTACAACAAGGACGCCTTCGAGGCGGCCGGGATCAAGGCTCCGCCGAAGACCTGGTCCGAGTTCGCCGAGGTGGCGAAGAAGCTGACGAAGTCCAAGGGCGACTCGTACGAGCAACTCGGCTTCATGCCGAACTACCACGGCTACGAGACCGTCGTCGACCACTACATGTCCCAGTGGGACCACGCCTACTTCGGTGAGGACGGCACGTCCAGCGTCGCCGAGGACCCGGCGTTCGCCGAGATGTTCACCTACCAGAAGAAGCTCGTCGACGACCTCGGCGGCTTCGGGAAGCTGGAGAAGTACCGCAACACCTTCGGCGACGAGTGGGGCGCCAAGCACCCCTTCCAGACCGGCCAGGTCGCCATGCAGCTCGACGGCGAGTGGCGGCTCGGCATGGCGAAGGACGCCGGGGTCGACTTCCGGATCGGCACCGCGCCGATGCCCGTCGCCGACGACGAGGTGGCCGAGTACGGCAAGGGCTTCCTCTCCGGGACCGTCATGGGCATCGCCCCGCACAGCGAGAAGCAGAACGCCGCGTGGGAGCTGGTGAAGTACATGACGACCGACACCGGGGCCGTCGTCGCCTTCGCCAACGCCATCCGCAACGTGCCCTCCACCTTCCCGGCCCTGAAGTCGCCCGACCTCGAGACCGACCCGGAGTTCAAGACCTTCCTGGACATCGCCCAGCACCCCGGGTCGAACTCCCCGCCGGCCTCCGTCAACGGCGCCACCTACCAGCTGACGCTCCAGGACTTCGGCTACCAGTACGAGTCCGGCAAGGTGACGGACCTCAAGGCGGGACTGGAGAAGGCCGCCGCGCAGATCGACCGCGACATCGAGCAGACGAAGTAGCGGTCCATGGCCACCAACACGCTCCGCGCGAAGCGACGTTCCTCGGCGCTTCGGACGGCGGCCTTCATGTCGCCCTGGCTCGTCGGTTTCGGCGTCTTCTTCGCCTACCCCCTGGTGTCCACCGTGTACTTCTCGCTGATGAAGTACGACGGCTTCGGCGTCCCGGAGTTCCGGGGCCTGGAGAACTGGGCGTACGTCTTCCAGGACTACCCGCTGTTCTGGCCGGCCCTGCGCAACACCCTCTGGCTGGTCCTGGTGATGGTGACCTGCCGGGTGGTGTTCGGGCTCGGGGTCGGGCTGCTCATCACGAGGATCAGGACGGGGGCCGGGGTCTTCCGGACCCTCTTCTACCTGCCCTACCTCGCCCCGCCCGTCGCCGCGACGCTGGCCTTCGTCTTCCTCCTCAACCCCGGTACGGGACCGGTCAACTCGGTCCTGGAGGGGCTCGGGGTACCGGCGCCCGGCTGGTTCACGGACTCCGCCTGGTCCAAGCCGGCGCTGACCGCGCTCGCCGTGTGGGGCGTGGGCGACCTCATGGTGATCTTCATGGCGGCGCTGCTCGACGTGCCGAAGGAGCAGTACGAGGCGGCCGAGCTGGACGGGGCGTCCGCATGGCAGCGGTTCCGGTTCGTGACGCTGCCGAACATCTCGCCGATCGTGCTGTTCGCCGTGGTCACGGGCGTCATCCAGACCATGCAGTACTACACGCAGCCGCTGGTCGCCGGGAAGGTCGCCTCCGGGATCATCGGCGGCTCCGGCCAGTCCTTCGAACCCGGCTATCCCGACAAGTCGACCCTCACCCTCCCCCAGCTCGTCTACAACCTCGGCTTCCAGCGCTTCGACTACGGCTCCGCCTGTGTGGTCGCGCTCGTGCTGTTCGCGCTGGCCATGGCGTTCACGGCGCTGCTGATGCGCCGCCGGGGCGGACTTCTCCAGGCAGGTGACCGATGACCACCCAGGTACCGACGGCCCAGGTGCCGGCCCGGCCCGTCGCGGCCGGCAGTCCGCCGCCCGCCGAGGAGCGCACCGCCCGCCGGCGCGTCCTGCTGCACTGGATCGCCGTCCACTCCCTCGGCGTGGCCGCCGCCCTCTTCTTCACCCTGCCGTTCGTCTTCGTGGTCCTCACCTCGCTGATGAGCGACCAGCAGGCCCTCACCCGGGATCTGTGGCCGCACACCTGGGAGTGGGGCAACTACCGCGCCGTCCTGGACACGCCCGGCTTCCTCACCTGGTGGAAGAACACGCTGCTGTACGCGGGTCTCGGCACCGTCCTGACGGTGGCGTCGTCGGTCCCGGTGGCGTACGCGCTCGCCAAGTTCCGCTTCCGGGGCCGGCACCTGTCGCTGATGCTGGTGATCTCGACGATGATGCTGCCCCCGCAGGTGATCATCATCCCGATGTACCTGTTCTGGGCGAAGCAGCTCGACCTGTCCGGCACCCTGTGGCCGCTGATCATCCCGATGGCCTTCGGCGACGCCTTCTCCATCTTCCTGCTGCGCCAGTTCCTGCTGACCATCCCGGACGAGTACCTCGACGCGGCGAAGGTCGACGGCTGCGGGGAGCTGCGCACCCTGCTGAAAGTCGTCCTGCCGATGGCCAAGCCGGGGATCGCCGCCGTGGCCCTCTTCCAGTTCTTCTACGCCTGGAACGACTACTTCGGCCCCCAGATCTACGCCTCCGAGAACCCCGGCGCCTGGACGCTCTCCTACGGCCTGGAGTCCTTCAAGGGCGCCCACCACACCGACTGGAACCTCACCATGGCCGCGACCGTGCTGGTCATGGCCCCCGTGATCCTCGTGTTCTTCTTCGCGCAGAAGGCGTTCGTCGAGGGCGTCACACTGACCGGAGTAAAGGGTTGATGACTTCATGAAACTCACCGTGGTCGGCGGCGGTTCGACCTACACACCCGAACTGATCGACGGCTTCGCCCGGTTGCGGGACACGCTGCCCGTCGAGGAGCTGATCCTGGTCGACCCGGCGGCGGACCGGCTGGAGCTGGTGGGCGGCCTCGCCCGCCGCATCTTCGCCCGGCAGGGGCACGGTGGCCGCGTGGTCACCACCTCCGACCTGGACGCGGCCGTCGACGGCGCCGACGCCGTCCTGCTCCAGCTGCGGGTCGGCGGCCAGGCCGCCAGGCAGCAGGACGAGACCTGGCCGCTGGAGTGCGGCTGCGTCGGCCAGGAGACGACCGGCGCGGGCGGGCTCGCCAAGGCGCTGCGCACCGTGCCGGTGGTCCTGGACATCGCCGAGCGGGTGCGCCGGGCCAACCCGGACGCCTGGATCATCGACTTCACCAACCCGGTCGGCATCGTCACCCGCGCCCTGCTCCAGGCCGGGCACCGGGCGATCGGGCTGTGCAACGTGGCGATCGGGCTGCAGCGCAAGTTCGCCGCGCTGCTGCGGGTGGCCCCCGCCGACGTCCACCTGGACCACGTCGGCCTCAACCACCTCACCTGGGAGACCGCCGTACGGCTCGGCGGCCCCGAGGGCGAGGACGTGCTGCCCCGGCTGCTGGCCGAGCACGGGGACGCGGTCGCCGCCGACCTGCGCCTGCCCCGGCCGCTGCTGGACCGCCTGGGCGTCGTCCCCTCCTACTACCTGCGCTACTACTACGCCCACGACGAGGTCGTCGACGAGCTGCGCACCAAGCCGTCCCGGGCCGCCGAGGTCGCGGAGATGGAACGGCAGCTCCTCGAGATGTACGGCGACCCGGCCCTGGACGAGAAGCCCGCGCTGCTCGCCAAGCGCGGCGGCGCCTACTACTCCGAGGCTGCCGTGGACCTCGCGTCCGCCCTGCTCGGCGGCACGGGCTCCCCGTACCAGGTGGTGAACACCCACAACCGGGGCACGCTGCCCTTCCTCCCCGACGACGCGGTGATCGAGGTCCCGGCGGCGGTGGGCGCCAAGGGCGCCTCCCCGCTGCCGGTGGCGGACGTCGACCCGCTGTACGCGGGGCTGATGGCGAACGTCACCGCGTACGAGGACCTCGCGCTGGACGCGGCCCTGCGCGGCGGGCGGGACCGGGTCTTCCGGGCACTGCTCGCCCACCCGCTCGTCGGCCAGTACGCCTACGCCGAGCAGCTCACCGACCGGCTGATCGCGCACAACCGGGAGCACCTGGCGTGGGCCTGAGCGCAAGCGTCCTCGCCGTCGACGCGGGCAACAGCAAGACCGACGTGGCCGTGGTGGCGGCCGACGGGGAGGTCCTCGCCACGGCGCGCGGCGGGGCCTTCCGGCCGCCCGCCGTGGGGGTCGAGCGGGCCGTGGACGCCCTCGCGGAGGCGGTGACGCGGGCCTTCGACGCGGCCGGGGTCACCTCCGTCGACCACGTGTCGGCGTGCCTGGCCAACGCCGACCTGCCCGTGGAGGAGGAGCAGTTGGCCGCCGCGCTGCACGCGCGCGCGTGGGGCGCGCGGGTCGACGTGCGCAACGACACCTTCGCGATCCTGCGGGCCGGTGTCTCCGAGCCCCTCGGCGTCGCCGTCGTGTGCGGGGCCGGCGTCAACTGCGTGGGCATGCGCCCGGACGGCCGCACCGCCCGCTTCCCCGCCATCGGCCGCATCTCCGGCGACTGGGGCGGCGGCTGGGGGCTGGCCGAGGAGGCGCTGTGGCACGCCGCGCGCGCGGAGGACGGCCGCGGCGGGCCGACGGAACTGGCCCGCACGCTGCCGGCGCACTTCGGACTCGGCACGATGTACGCCCTGATCGAGGCCCTGCACCTGCGGCACATCGAGCCCGTCCGGCGCCACGAGCTGGCCCCGGTGCTGTTCGCCACGGCGGCCGGCGGCGACCCGCTGGCCCGGTCGATCGTGGACCGGCAGGCCGACGAGGTGGTGGCCATGGCCACGGTCGCGCTGACCCGCCTCGACCTGCTGGCCGAACCCGCGCCGGTCCTGCTGGGCGGCAGTGTGCTGGCGGCACGGCATCCGCGACTCGACGACCGGATACGGGAGCTGCTGGCCGCCCGCGCGCCCAAGGCCGTACCCCGGGTGGTGACCGCCCGGCCGGTGCTGGGCGCGGTGCTGCTGGGTCTCGACCACGTGGACGCGGCCCCCGGGGCCGACGCGCGGGTACGGGCGCACTTCACCGCCTGAACCGCAAGGGATGCCGGTTCCCCGGACCCGGTCCGGGGAACCGAACCGGTTCCCGTGGCGTATTCATGGGCAGGGGTGGTGCGTTGCACCGGGAGCGCATCAAGATCGGGTGAAGGCCGGTGCGGATGTCGGTGCGGGCAGCGATACTTGCGGCGACGGATGACCATGGGGGAGGTCGGCAGTGACTCAACCGCACAGGGGCGGCGCGGCGAAGCCGCCCGGCACCCGCGTGCCCGCCCCGCCCGCCGTGCCGCCGCAGCGGCCGGGCGGCGCGCTCGCCGTGCCGCCGCAGTCCCCGCCTCCCGCACCGGCGGAGCCCCGCCGCACCGCCTTCGCCGAGGGCGTGGACCGGCTGCGCGCGGCGGCGGTCACCGAACCGGGGCGGCTGCGCATCATCGGCGCGCTGCTCGCCGTCCTCGTCGTCGCCTTCGGCACCGTCACCGCCTGGCAGATGAACGAGCGGTCCGCGGCGGCCGACGACGTACTGAACCGGAGCCAGCCCCTCAGCTCGGCCGCGGCCGGTATCTACCGCTCCCTCGCCGAGGCCAACACCGCTGCCTCCAGCGGCTTCCTCGCCGGCGGCCAGGAGACGAAGGACTCCCGTGAGCGGTACGAGAACGGGATGGGCGCCGCCGCCGAGGGGCTCGTGACGGCCGCCGCCAACTCCGACCCGAAGTCCCCGGCCGCGACGACCATCGCCCACCTCAACCGCCTGCTGCCCGAGTACAAGGGCCTCGTCGAGCGCGCCCGCACCTACAACCGGCAGGGCTTCCCGGTCGGCGGCGCCTATCTGCGCTACGCCAACGAGAAGATGCAGCAGGAGATGCTCCCGGCGGCGGAGGACCTGTACAAGAAGGAGAACCAGCGGCTGAGCGCCGACTACGGCGACGCCAAGCCCTACCCGTGGGCGGCGATCGCCCTGGGCGTCGTCCTGCTCGCCGCGCTGGCCTGGGCCCAGCACCGCGACTACCGGCGCACCAACCGGGTCCTGAACCGCGGCCTGGTCGCCACCACGGCCGCCGCCGCGATCGTGCTGCTGTGGCTGGTCGTCGGCCACGGCGTCGCCCGGTCGAACCTCGCCGACTCCTACGAGCACGGCGTGCGCTCCCTCAACACGCTGAACGAGGCCCGCATCGCCTCCCTCAAGGCCCGGGGCAACGAGAACCTGACCCTGGTCTCCCGCGGCGCGGAGACCACCGAGGTCGACGGCAGGACGTACGACGCCTACGACGTGGCGTACGGGAAGAACATGGACGTCCTCGGCAAGGCCCTGGCCGAGGCGGAGCGGCTCGCCGACGACCGGACCGGCGCACGGCCCGTCGACACGGCGAACGGCGACATGGAGGAGTGGAAGAAGCGTCACACCTCAGCCCGTGAGCAGGACGAGAACGGCAACTACCAGCAGGCGCTGGACCTGGTGATCGGCGGTGACGGCGCCACGGTCGAGTGCTTCGACGGCGTCGACGCCGCTCTCGCCACCGCCCTCGAACACGAGCGGGGCGAGTTCGAGCAGGCGGCGGGCGACGGCCTGGACGCCATGGGGTACCTGCCGCAGGGTGCCGGAGTGCTCGCCGGGCTGGGCGTGGCCGGCGCGCTGCTGGGCATCGGCCGCAGGCTCTCGGAGTACCGGTGAGACGGGGCGCGGGCCCGGCGGGCCGCAGGTGGGAAGGGGTACCCGTGGAAGAGGGCGCGAGGATGCGGGCGCGAGGGCTGCGGACCGGCCTGAAGGGCTGGGGCGGGGTGGGGGCGATGGCCTTCGCCTGCGTCCTCGCGGTGCTGTCCGCCCTGCTCCTGCCCGTGGTCCGCTCGCACGGCGAGGGCGGCGGCACGGACGGCGGCGGCCCAGGCGTCGCCCACGGCAGCCAGACACGGGCCGCGCGGGAGTGCACCGCGCCCGAGGCGCAGACGCTGACCCCGTCCGGGGCCGACGGCCCCACCATCGACGCGATCCGGGCCCGCGCGGGCGAGAAGCGCAAACTGATCGTCGGCGTCGACCAGAACAGCTACCACTGGGGCTACCGCGACCCGAACAGCGGCGGGGGCGCCCAACTGGAGGGCTTCGACATCGACCTGGTGCGCCGGATCGCCAAGGACATACTCGGCGACGAGAAGGCCGTGCAGTTCAAGGCGATCCCCACCGACCAGCGCATCCCCGCGATCCGGGACGGCCGGGTCGACATGGTGGTGCGCACGATGACCATCACCTGCGAGCGGGTGGAGGACGTGGCGTTCTCCGCCCCGTACTTCAGGACCGGCCAGCAACTGCTGGCCCCCAAGTCCTCGGACATCACCGGGTACGACGGCTCGCTGGCGGGCCGGAGGATCTGCACGGCGGCGGGCTCCACGGCGCTGAGCACGCTGGAGCGGGACCAGAAGGACGGCAGGCTCGCCGCCGACGCGGACCTCGGCACCACCGTGCCCAACCAACTGGACTGCCTGGTGCGGCTCCAGCTCGGCGAGGTCGACGCGGTCGTCACCGACGGCGCCCTCGCCGCGAGCCAGGCCGCGCAGGACCCGACGGTCGAGCTGAAGGGCGACGACTTCACGACCGAGTACTACGGCGTGGCGATGAAGAAGGACGCCGACGATCTGGTACGCCGGGTCAACCGGATCATCGAGGAGTGGCGCGCGGACCGGGCCGGGGGGTGGCAGCACTCGTACGACGAGTGGCTGTCGCAGACCATGGGCGGCGACGCGGGGAGGTCGCAGCCGCCGACACCGGCGCGGTATCTGCGCGAGAGCTGACCGACGGCCGCACCGCAGGCGAAGAGCACACACGCAAGTCCGCGACAGCGAGAGGTGATCGATGGGCGACACGGGACCCACCGGGCCGGTGATGGACCGGGACGAGGTGGACCGTGCGCTGGCGCGGCTCGGCGCGGAGCACGAGGCGATCGAGACCTCGCTCCTCGCCCTCCAGGACCACGCGGGCCGCAGACTCCTCGAGGGCGCCGAGCTGACCGGCGTCACCGTCGAACGCTGGGCCGCCGCCGAGGCGTCCATCACGCTGCTGTGGACCTGCTTCGACGCGTACACGGGCGCCCTGCGCACCGCCCGGGAGATCCGCTCCCGGCGCCGCTGGTCCAGCCGCGAGGACCTGGCCGAGCTGACGGAGCTGCTGCGCGGCGACGCCGTCACGCTGGCCGGGAGCACCGTCGCCACGGCCAACGCCCCGACGGCGCACGGCGGTCCGGGCCGGCTCAGCGAGCGGTACACGCTGGCGACGCTGGTGGAGCGGATGAACCAGCTCTACGCGACCTCCCTGGACATGGTGGTCGCCGCCGACGCGGTGTGGTCGGCGCTGCCCGCCCGCATCGATTTACTCGCCGCCGAGCTCCAGCGCACCCGCAGGCTCGCGCACTCCGTGGGCGTGCGCCCCGGCGAGCACCCGTCCGGGGACGACCTGGAGCGGATCACGCGCACCCTGACGAGGCTGCGCGAGCGCGTGGTGTCCGACCCGCTGGCGTTCTGGTCGCCGGCCCGGGGCAGTTCGGCTCCGGGCGGCGGCCGTCCCGACACCACGGTGTACGACCGGGAGGCGCGCGCCCTGGAGGAGGTGCGCCGCGAGATCGACGCGGTGCTGGCCGTGCGCCAGGACGCCGAGCAGCGGATCGTCCGGCTGCGGGACGTGCTCTCGCGCGCGGACCGCACGCTCGCCGAGGCACGCACCGCGCGCGGCGAGGTGCTGGCGAAGATCGCCGCGACGGAGGTGCCGGTCGTCGGCGGACCGCCGATCGTGCTCCAGGAGCAGCTCGCGGCGGCCGCCGAGTACCGCAGGCACGCGCAGTGGCACCGGCTGTCGCCGCTCCTGGAGTCCCTGGAGGAGAAGGCGGAGGACGAACTGCTGCGTGCCCGCGAGTCGTTGACGGCGGTCACCGCGCCGCTCGCGGTCCGGGCCGAGCTGCGTGGCCGGCTCGACGCGTACAAGGCGAAGATGGCCCGGCTGGGCCACGCCGAGGACCCGGAGCTGGCCGAGAAGTACGAGAAGGCACGCCGCATGCTGTGGAGCGCGCCCTGCGACCTGCGCGTCGCCGAGCAGGCCGTCCTGCGCTACCAGCGGGCGGCCGCCGAACTGCTGGGCGCCGCACCGCGCGTGCCCGGCCAGGGCGGGCCGGTGGACCGGACGGGGCCCGGCACATGAGCACCCACCGGCGCGGGAGCGAGGACCAGCGCGGGAGCGAGGACCGGCGCGGGAGCGAGGAGGGGGAGGCAGCGTCATGAGTGAGGCAGGACGGACGTGTCAGCGTCCCGGCTGCGGCGGGGCCTACGAGGACATGGGCGGCGGCGAACTGTACTGCGACACCTGCGGTCTCGCGCCGGTCGTCGCGGCCGGCGGCGCGCTGGGCTCGACGCCGACCGGCGTCACCGGGAGCGGCGGCCGGGGCTCCCGCGGTTCACGCGGCGGTTCGGGCGGCGGCGGTTCGGGCGGCGGCGGTTCCCGTTCCAGTGCCCGCGGCTCGCGTGCGTCCTCGCAGTCGTCGCGTTCGTCGCGTTCGTCGAGGTCCCGGCGCTCGGTGTCGGGCCGGCTCTCCCGGGCCGTGTCGGGCCGCGCCACGGGGCGTTCGGTGTCGGTGCGCAGCTCCGGTTCGGGTGCCGGTTCCACGGGGCGCGGGCGTCTCGGCGTCGGTCTCGTCGAGGTGCCGGCGGTGCCGCGGCCGGACCCGCACGAGATGGTCATGGACCGCCCCGAGGTGCCGGAGCGCAAGCGGTTCTGCTCGCGCTCGGACTGCTCGGCGCCGGTCGGGCGGGCGCGCGGGGAGCGGCCGGGCCGCACGGAGGGTTTCTGCACCAAGTGCGGCCACCCGTACTCGTTCGTGCCCAAGCTGAAGGCCGGGGACGTCGTGCACGGCCAGTACGAGGTGGTGGGCTGTCTCGCGCACGGCGGGCTCGGCTGGATCTACCTCGCCGTCGACAGGGCGGTCTCCGACCGCTGGGTGGTCCTCAAGGGTCTGCTGGACACGGGCGACCAGGACGCGATGGCGGCGGCGATCTCCGAGCGGCGGTTCCTCGCCGAGATCGAGCACGCCAACATCGTGCGGATCTACAACTTCGTCGAGCACCTCGACCAGCGCACCGGCTCCCTCGACGGCTACATAGTGATGGAGTACGTCGGCGGCAAGTCGCTCAAGGAGATCGCCAACGCCCGGCGTTCCCCGGAGGGACGGCGCGACCCGCTGCCGGTCGAACAGGCCTGCGCCTACGGCATCGAGGCGCTGGAGGCGCTCGCCCATCTGCACAGCCGCAAGCTGCTGTACTGCGACTTCAAGGTCGACAACGCCATCCAGACCGAGGACCAGCTCAAGCTCATCGACATGGGCGCGGTCCGCCGCATGGACGACGACGAGTCGGCCATCTACGGCACGGTGGGCTACCAGGCCCCGGAGGTCGCCGACGTCGGCCCGTCGGTGGCGTCCGACCTGTACACCGTCGGGCGCACCCTCGCCGTGCTGTCGTTCGACTTCCAGGGCTACACCACCGTCTACGCGGACTCGCTGCCCGATCCCGACCACATCGACGTCTTCCGGCGGTACGAGTCGTACTACCGGCTGCTGGTGCGGGCCACCGACCCCGATCCGGCCCGCAGGTTCGGCTCCGCGCAGGAGATGGCGGAGCAGCTGACGGGTGTGCTGCGCGAGGTGGTCTCGCTCCAGACGGGCCGCGCCCGGCCCGCCGTCTCCACGCTGTTCGGGCCCGAGGTCCGGGTGACGGACACGGAGTTGTTCCCGCGCCTCGACGGCGAGGTGTCCCCGCTGGGCGCCAGAGCGGCCCGGAGGGGCGGAGGCGGCGCGGGGCGCGGCACGGGTCGGGGCGCGGGCGCGCTGCCCGCGGGCGCGGGCCCGCCGGGTGGGGCGGGGCCGGCCGTGGGGGCGCCGGGCGGGACCGTCGCGGGCGGCGGGCCGGACGGAGGCGCCGGTGCGGCGGGGACTCCCGGCGGAGCGGTCGGGGGTGCGAGCGTCTCGCTGCCCGGGGCGGTGAGCACGGTCGGTGCTCTCGGCGCCGGGACCTCGGGCCTGGTCAAGTCCGCCGACGCGCCGACCGCCGCGCTGGCGCTGCCGGTCCCCCGGGTGGACGCAGGCGACCCCAACGCGGGCTTCCTGGCGGGTCTCGTGGCGTCCGCGCCGGGCGAGCTGCTGACCGCGCTGGCCGCCGCGCCCGCGCCGTCGGCCGAGACGCGGCTGCGGCAGATCAGGGCCCGGCTGGAGAACGGCGACGCGTCCGGCGCTCTGGGGGCCCTGGCGACGCTGGAGGAGGAACGGCCCGACGACTGGCGGGTGGTCTGGTACCGCGGGCTGGCGGCGCTGGTGACCGGCTCCCACGAGGACGCCGCGCTGGCCTTCGACGCGATCTACGACGCCTTCCCGGGCGAGATCGCGGCCAAGCTGGCGCTCGGCCTGTGCGCGGAGGTCCTGGGGCAGCTCGACAACGCCGCCGAGTACTACGGGCTGGTGTGGTCGTCGGACCCGAGCCATGTGAGCGCCGCGTTCGGGCTGGCCAGGGTCCAGCTGGCGGGCGGGGACCGGGCCGGTGCCGTTCGGACGCTGGAGTCGGTGCCGGAGTCGTCGGTGCACTGCACGGCCGCGCGCGTGGCGGCGGTGCGGGCGCGGTTGCGGCGGCGCAGCGCGGCCGCGGGCGATCTGGCGTTCCTGGACGATCTGGTCGCCGCCGCGGGGCAGGTCGAGGCGCTGGACGTGTACGGTCTGGATCCGGCACGGCGTGAGCGACTGTCGGCCGAGGTCCTCGGTTGCGCGCTGGACTGGGTACTCTCCGGAGGCCGGGGTTCCGTCCCTCCCGCCGCCGGAGGACGGACGCTGCTCGGCAGGGACCTGGACGAACGCGGCCTGCGCTTCGGCCTGGAGCGTTCGTACCGCACGCTGGCCCGGCTGGCGCGGGACGGCGAGGAGAGGATCGACCTGGTGGAACGTGCCAATCGTTACCGCCCCCGGACGTGGGTGTAGTTGATGTCGCAAAAGCCCCAGCAGGCCGCTGTGTCGAGGTGCCCGAGCTGCGAGGAGCCCCTCGAGCCGGGAGACCGGTACTGCGGTGCGTGCGGATACGACCTGTCCGTCGTGCCCGCGCGGCCCGAGGACAGCCCGACCATCGCCTTGAACGGCGTGGCGCCGGCGCCCCCGCCGGACGGCGCGGACTGGCCCGCGGCCCGGGACTCGGACGGCCGCGGCCATCCCGCCCCGGTACACGCGGCGGCCGAACTGCCGGGCACCGACTCGGGCGGCTCCCCGCTGCCGCCGCCCCCCGCTGCCGCGCCCGGGGAGCCCGCCGCATCCGGGGAGCCCGCTCCCGGTGTGCGGTTCGACCGGCCCGGCGAACCCGAGGAGTACCCGTTGCAGGCGCCCGACCCGCGACCGGCCGCCGAGCAGGACGCGACGGCCGCGGTCGAGAAGGTGTGCGTGGCCTGCCGCGCGGGCCGCGTCGACGACGACGGCTACTGCGAGAACTGCGGGCACGCCCAGCCCCGCGAACGCGACCACATGGAGCAGGAGTCGGGGCCGGTGGCCGCCGTCAGCGACCGGGGTCTGCGCCACCACCGCAACGAGGACGCGTTCTCCGTCGCCTGCACGGCGCTGCCCGACGGCGTGCCCGCGAGCGTGGCGATCGTCTGCGACGGTGTGTCCTCCGCGACGCGCCCCGACGACGCGTCCCTCGCCGCGTCCCGGGCGGCCGGCCAGTCGCTGCTCGGTGCCCTGCCGCGCGGCACGCACCCCCAGCAGGCCATGCACGACGCCATCCTCGCCGCCTCGCACGCGGTCAACGCGCTGGCCGACGAACCCGCGACCGTCCGCGAGCAGGCCCCGCACCAGAACGCGCCCGCCTGCACCCTGGTCGGCGCGGTGGTCACCGCCGGGCTGCTGGTCGTCGGCTGGGTCGGCGACAGCCGCGTCTACTGGGTGCCGTCCGACCGCGCCACCCCGCCCGCCCGGCTCACCGAGGACGACTCGTGGGCCGCGCAGATGGTCGCAGCGGGCCTGATGAACGAGGCCGAGGCCTACGCCGACGAGCGCGCCCACGCCATCACCGGGTGGCTCGGCGCCGACGCCTACGAACTGGAGCCGCACACCGCGTCGTTCAAGCCGGACCGCCCCGGCGTGGTCGTGGTCTGCACGGACGGCCTGTGGAACTACGCCGAGTCCGCCCACGAGATGGCCGAGGCCGTCCCCCTGGACGCCGCCGAACGGCCGTTGCACGGTGCCCGTGTTCTGGTCGGCCACGCCCTGGACGGCGGGGGCCACGACAACGTAACAGTGGCCCTCCTGCCGTTCCCGGCCCCTCCGCAGGGGGCAGGATCGGCCTGAGGGCCCCGCACGGGTACGGGCACGGCACGAACACGGGTACGGGCGAGGGGCGGCCTCGCGGACCGCAGGGGGCGGTGCGCGCCAGCACAGCCGACACCCCACCGCTGTGGGGACGTAGAGGGGGATGCGATCCGGCATGGCCAATTTCTCGAAGTCGAACGTGCCGCAGTTCGCGGTGGACGTCTACCAGAACGAGTACCTGCCCGAGGGCGGCCGTGAGGTCAACGCCGTCGTCACGGTCACCGCGACCGGCGGCGGCACGATCGGGAGCGCGGTCGCCGCGCCCCACCTGTACGCGCCCGGCCGGGGTCCGTCCGCGGCCGTCGCGCTGCTGGTCGACTGCTCGGGCTCGATGGACTACCCGCCGACCAAGATGCGCAACGCCCGCGACGCCACGGCCGCGGCGATCGACACCCTGCGCGACGGCGTGCACTTCACGGTCGTGGCGGGCACCCATGTGGCCAAGGAGGTCTACCCGGGCGGCGGCGGGCTGGCGATCGCCGACCCCGCCACCCGCGAGCAGGCCAAGCAGGCACTGCGCCGGCTGAGCGCGGGTGGCGGCACCGCCATCGGCACCTGGCTGCGGCTGGCCGACCGGCTGCTGGCCACCGCGGACGTCGCCATCCGGCACGGCATCCTGCTCACCGACGGCCGCAACGAGCACGAGTCGCCCGAGGACCTCGGGGCCGCACTCGACGCCTGCGCCGGGCGTTTCACCTGCGACGCCCGCGGCGTGGGCACCGACTGGGAAGTGAAAGAAGTCACAGGGATCGCCTCCGCCCTGCTCGGCACCGCGGACATCGTCGCCGATCCGGCGGGCCTGGCCGACGACTTCACGCGGATGATGGAGGAGGCCATGGGCAAGGAGGTCGCGGACGTCGCGCTGCGCCTGTGGACCCCGGTCGGCACGACGGTGAGGTTCGTCAAGCAGGTCGCCCCGACGGTCGAGGAGTTGACCGGCCGCCGCACGGAGGCGGGGCCGCGGGCCGGTGACTACCCCCTCGGTTCCTGGGGCGACGAGTCCCGCGACTACCACGTGTGCGTGGAGGTACCGGCGGCCGGCCTCGGCCAGGAGATGCTGGCCGCCCGCGTCTCCCTGGTCGTGCCGGAACCCGGGGACGGCGTCCGCAACCTCGGCGCGCAGGGTCTCGTACGGGCCGTGTGGACCGACGACATGACCGCGTCCACGTCCATCAACCCGCAAGTGGCCCACTACACCGGGCAGGCCGAACTGGCACAAGTCATCCAACAGGGTATGGATCTTCGCAAAGCGGGGGACATCGACGGAGCAACGGCCAAACTGGGTCGTGCGGTTCAGCTCGCCGGAGTCTCCGGAAACGCCGATACCGCGAAACTGCTCGCCAAGGTGGTGGACGTGGTGGACGCGGCGGCAGGTACTGTGCGACTGAAAGCGAAGGTCGAGGAGGCCGACGAGATGACTCTCGAGACCCGGTCGACGAAGACCGTTCGTGTGAAGAAGTGACGCAGCACGCCAACCGCGCGACACGCCCGCAAGAGAGGGAAGCCCCGACATGCCGACCTGCCCGAACGGACACCAGTCGGGTTCCGACGACTGGTGCGAGGTCTGTGGTCACCGCATGGCCGGTGCCGTGCCGCCCCCTCCGCCGCCCCCGCCCCCCGGCGGCGGCTACGGTTTCCCGCCGCCCGCCGGCCCGGGTGGCCCCGGCGGCGGTCCCGGTGGTCCGGGCGCCGAGCCGCAGTTGTGCCCGCAGTGCCGCACGCCGCGTGAGGGCGGTGCGCCGTTCTGCGAGGAGTGCCGGTGGAACTTCCTGACCAACACGGCCACCTCGTACACCCCGGCCGCCCCGCGCCCACCGGCGTCCGGGGGTCCGGCACCGCACTTCCAGCAGCCGCCGGGCGGTCCGTCGTACGGCGGCGGCGACTCGTACGACTACCAGGGCTCGCGCCCGTCCCAGATGAACCGCCCCGCCGAACCGATCCCCCCGGGCCCGCCCTTCGGCGGCGACCCGTCGGGCCGGGGCGGACCGGGCGGCGGCTTCGGCGGCCAGGACGGTCCCGGCGGGCCCAACGGCCCCGGTGGCTTCGGTAGCCCCGGAGGTCCTGACGGACCCGGCGGACCTGGCGGTTTCGGCGGACCTGGCGGCCCCGGCGGCCCGGGCGGCCCCGAGGGTCCCGGCGGCTCCCGCGGCCCGGGCGGTCCCGGCGGCTTCGGCGGCCAGGACGGACCCGACAGCCCTGGCGGCCCCGGTGGATTCGGCGGTCCCGGGGGCCCCAACGGACCCGGTGGTTTCGGCAATCCTGGTGGTCCCAACGGACCCGGCCGACCCGGCGGCCCGGGCGGCCCCGGGGGGCCTGACGGACGCGGTGGCCCGGGCGGTCCCGGCGGCTTCGGCGGCCAGGACGGACCCGACAGCCCTGGCGGCCCCGGTGGATTCGGCGGTCCCGGGGGTCCCGGTAGTGCTGGGGGTCCCAACGGACCCGGTGGCTTCGGCGGTCCTGGTGGTCCCAACGGACCCGGCCGACCCGGCGGCCCCGAGGGACCCAGTGGTTTCGGGGGCCCTGACGGGCCTGGTGGGCCCGGCCGCCCCGGCGGCTTCGGTGGCCAGGACGGGCCCAACGGCCCTGGCGGCCCCGGCGGCTTCGGTGGCCCCGGTGGCCCCAGCGGACCCGGCAACCCCGCCGCCCCTGGCGGTCCCGGCGGCTTCGGTGGCCCGGGTGGACCCCAGGGCCCGGGTGGTCCGGGCGGCCCCGGTGGCCCAGGCGGACCCCAGGGCCCGGGTGGTCCGGGCGGTCCGTCCGGCCCCCGGCCCCGCCCGCGTTCGGCGGCGATCCGTCGCGTCCGGTTCCGCCTCCGCCCGGGCCCGTTCCGCCCCCGCCCGGTGCGCCCGGTGGCGCTCCGCAGGGGTACCAGGCCGGTCCGTCGGCCCCGCCCGCCTTCCCGCAGGAGACCAACCGCCCGCAGCAGGGCGGCCCGGCCTTCGGCGGCGGTGACGACGACTGGATGATCTCCCCGCCGTCGTCCACCGGACCGGGTGGACAGGGCGGCCCCGGCGGCCCGAACCGCCCGGGCCAGGCCCAGGGCGGCGGCGGTTACGGCTACCCGCAGCCCGGCGCCACCCAGGCCCCGCCCGGCCAGGGCTTCCCGCACCAGTCGGCGCAGCCCGCGACCTGGTCGGCGACGATCGGTCCGGACCGCGAGTACTTCATGGCGATGATGCACCGCTCCGGTCCCGAGGCCGCGGGCCTGAACCTGCCCGCGTACTCGCCCGAGCAGCAGCGCACGCTCACCGGCAACCAGATCACCATCGGCCGGCGCCGGCACTCCACCGGTGACACCCCGGACATCGATCTGGCCGTCCCGCCGGAGGATCCCGGCGTCTCGCACCAGCACGCGATGCTGGTGCAGCAGCCGGACGGCGGCTGGGCGGTCGTCGACCAGAACTCGACGAACGGCACGACCGTCAACGGCGGCGAGGAGCCGATCCAGCCCTTCGTGCCGGTGCCGCTCCAGGACGGCGACCGGGTGCACGTGGGCGCCTGGACGACGATCACGATCCGCCGCGGATAGCGCGGGAGGCGGTCTCCGTCAGGCGAGCGGCCAGGCGTACGGGCCCTCGGGGTCGTCCAGCCACGCCCAGGCCCGTTCGCCGCTGACGGTGATGCCGTAGCGCTCGCGGCGCGGGGCCTCCTCGCGCTCCCACAGCGCGTACGCCTCCTGCGGATCGAGGCCGCCCCGGCTCAGCGCGAGCAGGAAACGGAACAGGTCGTCCTGCCGGGCCCGGCGCGGCACCCCGCCCAGGCCCGGGGTCTCGGGCTCCGGGCCGTCCGCGCCGCGCAGCGGCACGAAGTAGGCGGGCGTGGGCAGGAAGCGCCCCTCGGCGTGCGTGGCGTCGCGGACGGTGAGGACGGCGAGGCCGGTGGCGAGCGGGGTGAGGATCCGCCCGCCGGGGCGGCACTGCGTCAGCCAGGCGCGCGGCACCGAGGGCAGCGCGCAGGTGGCGAGGATCCGGTCGTAGGGGGCGCGCTCGGGCACGCCGCGGGCGCCGTCGCCGGTGACGACGGCCGGGTGGTACCCGGCGGTGTCCAGGTGCCTCCGCGCCGACTCGGTGATCTCGGGGTCCAGGTCGACGGTGGTGACCAGGGCGTCGTCGCCGAGCCGGTGGGCGAGCAGGGCGGCGTTGTAGCCGGTGCCGGCGCCGATCTCCAGGACCCGGTCGCCCTCCCGCACGTCCAGCTCCACCAGCATCATCGCCATCAGCGAGGGCTGGCTGCTGGAGGAGAGCAGTTCGCCGTCGCGGATCCTGGTCGCCAGCGGGGCGTCGGCGTACGCGCCGCGCACCCAGCGCTCGCGGGCGCCCCGGTCGGGGTCCTCGCCCCAGCGGCGTTCGTAGCCGCCCCGGACGCCGACGTAGTAGTACGGCACGAAGAGGTGGCGCGGGACCGCCCGGAACGCCTCCCGCCACACCGGGTCGGCCGTCCAGGCGCCGCTCAGCTCGATCTCCCGCACCAGCTCCGCCCGAGCGGAGGCGGCGAGGCCGTCCAGGTCCTGGTGCCCGCCCATGTCTCCACAGTACGGTCCGGGCGGCGGACGGGCAGGCTTCCGGGGCGGTCCTAGGTCTTGAGTCCTATGCCCCCGTGTCTGAGACCATGGACGGCGTGAACGAGATTCGGCGCGGCACGCTTCAGGAGCAGACCTTCTACGAGCAGGTCGGCGGGGAGGAGACCTTCCGCCGGCTCGTCCACCGCTTCTACGAGGGGGTCGCCGAGGATCCGATCCTGCGGCCGATGTACCCGGAGGAGGACCTGGGCCCGGCCGAGGACCGGTTCGCGCTGTTCCTCATGCAGTACTGGGGCGGCCCGACGACGTACAGCGACAACCGGGGCCACCCGCGGCTGCGGATGCGGCACGCCCCCTTCGTCGTCGACCGGGCCGCGCACGACGCCTGGCTGAAGCACATGCGGGTCGCGCTCGACGAGCTGGGGCTGTCCGAGGAGCACGAGCAGACGCTGTGGAAGTACCTCACGTACGCGGCGGCCTCGATGATCAACACGCCTGGCTGACCCGGACATAACCCCCGCCGACGCACGGATTCCGGTCAGCCGACGCCGGATTCCGGTCACAATCCGGTCAAGCCCGAGCCCCGGGCGGTTACTTCCGTACCTCCTCCTCTGACAACATCCCGGAGAGGTCTGGACAACAGCGGCGGGGGGCCGGGTGGCGGGGTACGGGGGGCTCATGGGGTTCGTGCTGCTGCGTGCGCGGGCGCACCGCCTGCTGCTGGCCGCGGCCCTGCTCACCGTCCTGCTGACCACGACGGTCCTGGCCACGCTGACCGCCTACTCGGGCGCCGTCGGCGACGCGGCCCTGCGCCACGCCCTCGCCGACTCGCGCACCGGGGCGGACGCCGCGCTGATCGTGAAGGCGGACGTGCCGGCCGAACAGCGGTCGGCCGCCGACGCCACCGTGCGCGAGGGCGCCGCGAAGACCTTCGACGGGCTGCCGCGCACGGTGCGGACCCTGATGCGGTCGGGCCCGTACGCGCTGCCCGGCTCGCTGCGTTCCGCGACCGAGCGGTCCGACGACCCCGATCTGACGTACTTCGCGGCGCTCGACCCCTCGCAGGTCCGCGTCGACGAGGGACGCTTGCCGACCGGGGGCGACGGCTCGGCGGGCGGGACGGTGGAGGTGGCGGTGCCGGTGGCCGCCGCCGAGCGCGTCGGCGTCCGGCCGGGCGACCGCCTCACGCTCACCGACCGGCTCGACGGCCCGGCCGTCCGCGTCGTGGTGAGCGGCCTGTACCGGCCGGCCGACGCCGGGGCACCGTACTGGCGCCTCGACGACCTGGACGGGCGCGGCCTCGAGGAGGGCGGCTTCACGACGTACGGGCCGCTGCTCGCCCCGCCCGGCGCGCTGTCCGGGGGCCGGGTCAGCGCGGGGTCGTCCGGGTGGCTGGTGACGGCGGACTACGCGTCGCTGACGACCGGGCGGACGGACGCCCTGGCCGAGGCGGCGCGGGACGGCCTGGCCTGGCTGCGCGAGCAGCGGGTCCTCAGCGGTTCCACGGCGGCGACGACCGAGCTGCCGGCGATCCTGGACCGCCTCGACCGCTCGCTGGTGGTCTCCCGCTCCACCCTTCTGGTCATCGCGCTGCAACTCGCCCTGCTCGCGGGCGGCGCGCTGCTGCTGGTGGCACGGCTGCTGAGCGTGGAGCGCGCGGGCGAGCTGCGGCTGCTGCGGGCGCGCGGTGCCTCCCGGGCCCGGCTGGCGGCGGGGTCCGCGCTGGAGGCGCTGCTGCTGGCGGTGCCCGCGGTGGTCTGCGCGCCGCTCCTCGCGGGGCCGCTGATCCGGCTGCTGGCCGGGCGGGGGCGCCTGCCCGGATCGGGCTCGGCTGGGAGCCGTCGGCCGGCGGCAGCGGCACGGTGTGGCTGGTGACGGCACTGGCGGCCCTCGGCTGCACGCTGGCCGTGGCACTGCCCGCGCTGGCCCCGGCGTCCGAGGCCCGCGGCCGGACCCGGGCACTGCCCGGCTGGTTGCGCGCCGGTGCGGACGTGGGCCTGCTGGTGGTCGCGGGCATCGCCTACTGGCAGCTGGACCGGCAGACCTCCGCCGACGCGACGGGCGGGGCCCGGGACGCGGGCACCCTGGGGATCGATCCGCTGTTCGTGGCGACACCCACGCTGGCCCTGCTGGCCGGTACGGTCCTGGCGCTGCGGTTGCTGCCGCTGGTGGCGCGGCTCGCGGAGCGCCGGGCGGCGAGCGGACGCGGGCTGGCGCGGCGCTGGCGGGCTGGCAGCTGAGCCGGCGTCCGATGCGCGGGGCGGGCCCCGTGCTGCTGCTGGTGCTCGCGGTGGCGCTCGGCACGATGGCGGTCGGGCAGGGCGCGTCCTGGTCCCGTTCGCAGGACGACCAGGCCGACTTCCGTACGGGAGCGCCGATCCGGGTGCAGGCGTCCGGCACGGTGGAGGCGGGCCGTACCGACCGGATCGCGGGCGTCGAGGGCGTGCGGGAGGTCGCACCCGCGGCCCGGTCCGAGGTGTCGTTGTCCGGGGACCGGACGGCGACGGTGCTCGCGCTGGACACCTCGCGGGCGGCGGGCATGATGCTGATGCGGCCGGACCTGGCCGACGCGTCCCCGCGGGAGCTGCTGGCCGGCATGGCGCCCGAGCAGGCGTCGAAGGGCACGCAGATCCCGGCCGGCACGGTCGGGCTCGCGCTGACGGCCACCCTCACCGTCCCGGACACCGACCCGGGCTCCGCGGACCGCGACTCCGCGAACCGCGACGCCACCTCGGCCTCCGCCTCCGCCGACTACCGGTCGGCGGACGTGACGGTCACCGTCGAGGACCGCTGGGGCACGCCCTACCGGCTGCGGGCCGGTTCACTGGCCGCCGACGGCCGGGAGCACACCCTCGGCGCGGACGTCTCCGGCGGCCCGTTCACCCTGACCGGCGTCGAGTTCACGGTGATCCAGCCCACGGGCCGCAGCGAGGAACAGCGCCTGACCGTACGGCAGGTGACGGCGACGTCCGCCGACGGGACCGCGCGGCGGGTGCCGCTGCCCGACGCCTGGGCCGCCGCGACGGAACTGTCGCCCGCGTCGACCGCGCCGGAGGCGGACGGTGCCCCGTCCGCTCCGCGTGTGCTGGGCTCGCGGCCGCTCGCCGTCCAGTACCGCACGGGCGTCTCGCTCAACCCGCAGATCACCACGCTGACCGTGCGGCTGCGGGTCGCGCGGCCCGCGCCGGCCGAGGTGACCGCCGTCGCCACCGACCGGTTCCTGGACTCCGTGGGCGCCCGCGCCGGGCAGCGCGTCACGGTGGCGATCGGCGCCCACGACGTGCCGGTGCGGATCGTGCGCGCCGTGCGCGAACTGCCGGGCACCGCGCCCGAGAGCGCCCCCGCGCGGTCCGGCGGGGCGCTGCTGGTGGACCTGCGGGCGGTGAACGGGATGTTGCAGAGCGAGTACGGCACCGCCCTGGCGCCCACCGAGTGGTGGCTGCGGCCCGGGCCGGGGAGGACCGACGAGGCCGCGGCGGGTCTGCGGGCGTTCCCGGACACCGCGCCCGCCCAGGTCCTGGTCCGCGACGAGGTCGCCGAGCGGCTGCGTGACGACCCGTTCGGCGCTGGTCCCGGGGCGGCGTTCGCGGCGGCGACGCTGGTGGCGGCGGCGCTGGCGGCGGTCGGCTTCACGGTGAGCGCGGCGGGGTCGCTGCGCGAGCGCGGCGCCGAGTTCTCCGTCCTGCGCGCGCTGGGCGCCTCGCGCCGCCGGCTGGCCCGCACGGTCGCCGTCGAGCAGGGCGTGCTGACCTGCCTGGCGCTGCTGACCGGCGCCGCCCTGGGGGCGGTCCTGACCCGGGCGGTGATCCCGCTGACCGTCCTGACCCCGCAGGCCGCCCGGCCCGTCCCGGACGTCCACGTGGTGCTGCCGGTCGACCGGACCGCCCTGCTGGTGGCCGGTATGGCCATCGTTCCGCTGCTGGTCACGGCGGCGCTGGCGCTGCGCCGCACGGACACGACGGTGACCCTCAAGGAGCACGGAGGTGCCGGACGGTGAACCGCGTGACCGCCCCCTGGGTACGCACCCGGCTGCGCGCCGCACCCAGCGCCGCCGTCGCGCTGGCGGTACTGGTGGCGCTGACCGCGTGTCTGGCCGCCGCGTTCCCCCGGGCACTGGACCGGTACACGGACGCCGGTCTGCGCCGGGCCGTCGAGCGGGCGTCGACCGGCGAACGCAGCGTGCGGGTGGACGCCGACCCCGTCCTCGGGGGGAGCGTCGCCGAGGCCGAGGACAGCGTCCGACCCGAGAGCCTCGCCGACGCCTACCGGTCCGTCCTCGGCAGCGTCGAACGCCCCCTCGTCGTCGACGAGAGGCAGTCGTCGTACGGCGTCCGCGTCACCGACAGCCTGCCCGCGCCGGAGAAGTGGCTGCCGCGGCCCGACGGGCTGCCCGCGGAGATGGTCCTCGCGGCCCAGGAGGGGCTCGCCGACCATGCCCGGCCGACGTCCGGCCGGCTGCCCCGGGTCGCGGGCGGGCGGACGGACTTCACGACCGCCGACGTGGAGGCCGCGGTGACCGAGGAGACGGCCCGCGCGCTGCACATCGAGGTGGGTTCGGTCCTCCACCTGCCGGCCCAGCGCGCCCTGACCGTCCACGTCACCGGCATCGTCACGCCCGAGCGGCCCGACAGCGCCTACTGGTCCGTCGACTCCGTGCTGCGCACCCCCTCCTTGCGGCGCACGCCCGCCCCGCCCGGCGCCCCGAGCCCCACCTACTGGGTCGGCGGCCTGCTGCTCGCGCCCGAGGCGGGCCCCGCACTGCTCGGCACCGCCCAGGTGGGCCGCTACTGGCACCTGGCGACCGACACCGGCTCGGTGCGCAGCCGCGACCTCGACGGACTCGGTTCCGCCGTGGCCTCCCTGGAGTCCGGGCCCGGCCTGGAGCGGCTGCGCACGGCGATCGACCCCATGGCGGAGGTCACGACCGGTCTCGACGACGTCTTCACCGCGTACGGGCGACTGCGCGGCGACATCGGCCCGCTGGTCGTCGTCGCCGCGTCCGGGGCGGGCACCGTCGCCGCGGTGGTCCTGCTGATGGCGGGCGGCCTGGCCGCCGGCCGGCGCCGCACCGAACTGGCCCTGCTGCGGGCCCGCGGCGCCTCCGTACGGGGTCTGACGGGACGGCTGCTGGCCGAGACGGCGGTGGTGGCCGTGCCCGCGGGCGCGCTCGGGTTCGGCGCGGCCCTGCTCGCGCTGCCCGGCGCCCGGCTGTGGCCCGCGCTCTGGGCCGCCGCCGCGGTCACCGCCGTCGCCTGCCTCGCGCTGCCGCTGCGCGCGGCCGCCGCGCACCGCACCGTACGCGTCCACGGCGGACGGCGGGACGTGGCGTCGGCGCGGGCCTCCCGGCGCCGTACGGTCGCCGAGCTGACGGTCGTGGTCCTCGCGCTGGGCGCCGTGGAGACGCTGCGCCGGCGCGGGGCGACGGAGGGCGCCGGCGACCTGGTGGCGCTGGCCCCGGTCCTGGTGGGGGTGATCGCCGCGCTGGTGCTGGTGCGCCTGTACCCGCTGCCGCTGCGCGCGCTGGCCCGTCCGGCCCGGCGGCTGCGGGGCGCCGTCGGGCATCTCGCGCTGGCCCGGGCCGGCCGTACCTCCGCCTCCGCCGTACTGCCCCTGCTCGCGCTGCTGACCGCGTTCACCGTGGCGGCGTTCGGCGGGTCGGTCCTCAGCGGCGTGGCCGACGCCCGCGACCGTGCCGCGCTGCTCGCCGTCGGCGCCGACGCCCGGGTGGAGGCGGACGACGCGCTGCCCTCCGGCCTGTCCGACCGGCTCCGCGGGGCGTCCGGGGCGCGGGAGGTCACCGAGGTCGGCATCGACTACCAGGCCGGGACACCGAACGGCCGCCAGTCGCTGCCGGTCGCGGGCGTGGACCCGGACGCCTACGCGGCGCTGGCCGCGCGGACGGGTCTCGGCGCGTTCCCCGGTGGGCGGCTGACCCGGCCGGACGGCGCCGAGGGCGGCTCCGAGGACGCCGTACTGCCGGCGCTGGCCTCCCCCGCGGTCGCCGAACGGTTCGGCGACGAGCCGTTCGGGATGCGCCTGGCCGACGGCAGCGTCGCCACGCTGCGGATCGTGCTGGTCCGCGAGGACACCCCGGCCGTGTACGGCGACGACTTCCTCGTCGTGGACCGGGCCGGGCTGTCCGCCGGGGCCGCGCCGCCCAACGTGCTGCTGCTGAGCGGCGACGACCTGGACGGGGGCGCGCTGCGCCGGGCGGTGGACGACGCCGGCACCGTCCACCTGCGGGCCGAGGAACGCGGCACGTACGTGGACTCGCCGCTGCAGACCGGCGCCGAGCGGATCTACACGGCCGCCGTGGCCGCCGGCGCCGGTTACGCCGCCCTGGCCCTGCTGCTGTCGCTGGCGGGCACCGCCGCGGAACGCGCCGCGCTCCTCGCCCGGCTGCGCACCATGGGCCTCACCCGCGCCCAGGGCCGCCGTCTGCTCGTCCTGGAGTCCCTCCCGCAGGCGCTGCCCGCCGCGCTGGGCGGCATCCTGACCGGCTGGGCGGCCGTACGGCTCCTCGCCCCCGGCGTCGACCTGACGACCATCGCGCTGTCGACGACGGCGTCCCCGGTGGGGCGTGCCGAACTGCGCGCCGACCCGTGGTCGCTGGCCGTTCCGGCGGTGGCGGTGCTGGTGCTGGCGGTGGGGGTGGCGGCGCTCCAGGCGTGGTGGTCGGGCCGGCGCGGGGCGGTCGCGGAGCTCCGGGCGGGCGACGCGCGGTGAAGGCCCGACCGGAGACACGGAGGAGATCCCGATGACGACCGACCCCACCCTCGCCGAACTGGCCGACCGCGCCACCGCGTCCCGGGACCGGCCCGCCTACGGCCACGACGCCCTGATCACCTGCGACCGCCTGGTCCGGATCTTCAGCGCGGACGGCGTGGAGGTGCAGGCCCTCCAGGGGCTCGACCTGCTGGTCCGCGAGGGCGAGCTGATGGCTCTGGTCGGCGCCTCGGGCAGCGGCAAGTCGACGCTGATGAACATCCTGGCCGGCCTGGACACCCCGACCGCCGGAGCGGCCCGGGTCGCGGGGCGCGACCTGCTGGCGATGACGGCGAAGGACCGCCTGGCCTACCGCCGCACGGTGGTTGGCTTCGTGTGGCAGCAGACGTCCCGCAACCTCATGCCGTATCTGACGGCCGCCCAGAACGTGGCCCTGCCCATGCAGTTGGCCGGGACCGGTGGGCGCCGGGCGGCACGCGCCGAACGCGCGCTGGAGCTGCTGGACCTGATGGACGTCGCCGACTGCCGCGACCGGCGCCCGCAGCAGTTGTCCGGCGGGCAGCAGCAGCGGGTCGCCATCGCCGTGGCCCTGGCGGGCGGCCCCTCGGTGCTGCTCGCCGACGAGCCGACGGGCGAACTGGACTCCCACACCGCGGAACAGATCTTCGCCGCCTTCCGCACGGCGAACGAGCAGTTGGGCACCACCATCGTCATCGTCACCCACGACCAGGCGGTGGCCGGTGAGGTCCGCCGCACCGTCGCCATCCGCGACGGCCGCACCTCCACGGAGGTGCTGCGGCGCAGCGAGGTGGACGCCGAGACCGGCCACGAGACGGTGGTGGCCCGCGAGTACGCCATGCTCGACCGGGCCGGCCGGCTCCAGCTGCCCGCCGACTACACCGCGGCCCTGGGCATGCGCGACCGCGTCGCCCTGGAACTGGAGTCGGACCACATCGCCGTACGCCCGGACGACAGCGACACCCACACCCGCGACTGACCGGCCGGCCCCAGGCCGGTCGGGCCCAGGCCGAACGGACCCAGGCCGGTCGGGCCCAGGCCGGTCGGGCTCAGCGCATGCTGAGGCCCAGGGCTCCGGTCCCCGCCCGCCGCAGGGCGACGGACCCGAAGGGCGTGCGCAGCCGCAGCCACGCACCGGAGGAGAACAGCTTCGCCGCGTCCTCGCGGGTGCCCGAAGCGCCGGGCGGCCGCAGGAAGCCGAGCGACTGGGCCGCGTGCACGGCACGCACCGGCAGCCCGGTGCCCCCGACCGTCCGGGACCAGATGTCCCGGCCGATCCGGTCCAGTTCGGCCCGCGTACGGGCGTCGGGCGCCAACTCCTCCGTGCGGGTACGGAACTCCGCGACCGCGGCGGCGACCAGCGCGCCCAGGGCGTCCGGGGCGGGCAGCCCCGGCTCGGCCCGCCAGCCGCCGCGCGGCGGCAGCACCCCGGCCCACGGCGGCCCGGTGACGGCGCCCGGGACCCCGGCGGTCACCGCCCGCTCGTCCACGGCCTCGAGCAGCTCACCGGCGGAGACGGTCACGTCCAGGGTGACGTCGAGCCCGTTCTCGTACGGCTTGGCCAGCCGCACCGCGCGCACGGCCAGCACCTCGAAGGAGGGCGGCCGTCCGAACACGGCGAGGGCGGTGCCGGCCGCCTGGAGGCGCACCGCGGCCGAGCGGTCGTAGTGCAGCAGCCGGGAGAGGAAGGCCGCGAGGTCCGCGGCCTCCCCCTCGTCGGCGAGATGGAGCACCGTCATGCGGCGACGGCCCCCTCCTTGGCGTCCGTGTACTCCTGGAGGAACTCCCGCTCCTCGGCGGTGAGCCGCCGGGGCCGCTGCGCCTCGAAGTCGAACGGCACGATCACCGTGGAGGCCCGGACGTAGACGACGTCCCCGTCCCTGACCTCGTAGGTGAGGGTGAAGGAGGCGGCCCTGATCTCCGTGACCCACAGCTCGACGTCGACCGGGTGGTGCCGGTGGACGAGCTGCCGCTTGTAGTCGATCTCATGGCGTGCCACCACGGACCCCTGCTTGAAGTCCTTCTCCGGGCGGAACAGGAAGTCGATACGGGCCTCCTCCAGGTAGCGGAGGAAGACCACGTTGTTGACGTGGCCGTACGCGTCCATGTCCGCCCAGCGCAGTGGGCAGCGGTAGATGTGCCGCAAGATCAGCCCCGGGTCAGCTTCTTGTAGGTGGCGCGGTGCGGACGGGCGGCGTCCGCGCCGAGCCGCTCGACCTTGTTCTTCTCGTAGGACTCGAAGTTGCCCTCGAACCAGAACCACTTGGACTCGCCCTCGTAGGCGAGGATGTGGGTGGCGACCCGGTCCAGGAACCACCGGTCGTGGGAGACGACCACGGCGCACCCGGGGAACTCGAGCAGCGCGTTCTCCAGGCTGGAGAGGGTCTCGACGTCGAGGTCGTTGGTCGGCTCGTCGAGGAGCAGCAGGTTGCCGCCCTGCTTGAGGGTGAGCGCCAGGTTCAGCCGGTTGCGCTCGCCGCCGGAGAGGACGCCGGCGGCCTTCTGCTGGTCCGGCCCCTTGAACCCGAAGGCGGAGACGTAGGCGCGGGAGGGCATCTCGACCTGCCCGACGTTGATGTAGTCCAGCTCGTCGCTCACCACGGCCCACAGCGACTTCTTGGGGTCGATGTTCTCGCGGCTCTGGTCGACGTAGGAGATCTTGACGGTGTCGCCGACCTTGATGGTGCCGGAGTCCGGCTCCTCGAAGCCCTGGATCATCTTGAACAGGGTGGTCTTGCCCGCACCGTTGGGGCCGATGACCCCGACGATCCCGTTGCGCGGCAGCGTGAAGGAGAGGTCGTCGATGAGGACCTTGTCCCCGAACGCCTTGCTGAGGTTGTTCACCTCGACGACGACGTTGCCCAGGCGCGGGCCCGGCGGGATCTGGATCTCCTCGAAGTCCAGCTTGCGCATCTTGTCGGCCTCGGCCGCCATCTCCTCGTAGCGCGCGAGGCGGGCCTTGGACTTGGCCTGGCGGCCCTTGGCGTTGGAGCGCACCCAGTCCAGCTCGTCCTTGAGGCGCTTCTGCCGCTTGGCGTCCTTCTGGCCCTCGACCTTGAGGCGGGTGGCCTTGGTCTCCAGGTACTTGGAGTAGTTGCCCTCGTAGCCGTGCAGGCGGCCGCGGTCGACCTCGCAGATCCAGCCCGCGACGTTGTCCAGGAAGTACCGGTCGTGGGTCACGGCCACGACGGTGCCCTCGTACTTGGCGAGGTGCTGCTCCAGCCAGTTGACGGACTCGGCGTCGAGGTGGTTGGTCGGCTCGTCGAGGAGCAGCAGGTCCGGGGCCTCGAGCAGCAGCTTGCACAGCGCCACGCGCCGCTTCTCACCACCGGAGAGGTTCACCACGGCCCAGTCGCCGGGCGGGCAGCCCAGCGCGTCCATGGCCTGCTCGAGCTGGGCGTCGAGGTCCCACGCGTTGGCGTGGTCCAGCTCCTCCTGGAGCTTGCCCATCTCCTCGAGCAGCGCGTCCGAGTAGTCGGTCGCCATCTGCTCGGCGATCTCGTTGAACCGGTCGAGCTTGCCCTTGACCTCGGCGACACCCTCCTGGACGTTCTCCAGGACGGTCTTCTCCTCGTTCAGCGGGGGCTCCTGCAGCAGGATGCCCACGGTGTAGCCCGGGGACAGGAAGGCGTCCCCGTTCGAGGGCTGCTCGAGCCCCGCCATGATCTTCAGAACGGTCGACTTACCGGCACCGTTCGGACCGACCACACCGATCTTCGCGCCGGGCAGGAAGCTCAGGGTGACGTCGTCAAGGATCACCTTGTCGCCGTGCGCCTTGCGCGCCTTGCGCATGGTGTAAATGTACTCAGCCAAGAGAAACCGTCCGGCAGCTTGATCAGGCAGTGGGCAGATACACCCCATCTTGCCGCACGGCCAGCCCTGGGCGGAAACGCGTTCCCTGCGGGGGCTCTGACCTGGCCTTTCCGGGGGTCCCCGCAACCCCGCCCGCCACCGTCGGCCGCCGCGGGCCGGCCGCGGGCCCCCTCGTGCGGCCCAGGGGCGCCCAGCCCGCTGGTGCGGCGCCCCCACCACGCCGGGCTACGGTGCGGCCGTGACCAGCACATCGGAGCGCCCCCTCCTCTTCCTCGACGTGGACGGCCCCCTGATCCCTTTCGGGTCGTCGGCCGGTCAGCCGGATGCCGATGCCGCCGCCTCGATGCCCGTCGCTCGGGGGAACCCGTTGCTGGCCCGGCTCGACCCCGGGATCGGAGCACGCCTCATTGCTCTGGGTTGCCAGCTCGTGTGGGCGACGACCTGGATGGAGGAGGCGAACGAAGTAGTCGCCCCGCGCATCGGCCTGCCGAGGCTGCCGGTGCTGGAGTGGCCGGACGCCGGTGCGGAAGGAACCGCGCGGGGTCTCCACTGGAAGACTCCCCCCATGGTCGAGTGGGCCGCGGGCCGCCCCTTCATCTGGGTCGACGACGAGATCAGCGCCATGGACCGCCTCTGGGTCGAGGCCGGCCACCCTGGGCCTGCACTGCTGTACCAGGTCGACCCTGCGAAGGGGCTCAGTGGCGCCGACTTCCGCGCGCTCGCCGGATGGCTCGATGCCGTCGCGCCGAGTTGAGCACACCTCAGAGTGCGATCCACGCCCGCCTTCGGCGCCGTCGATGTCAACGGAACGCCTCCGGAACCGGGCAGACTTCCAGTGGCTCCTCCGGCCGGTCCGCCCACCGCCACCAGGTGTGCCGCTCAGCGCACCGCCACAGGGATCGGCAAGCCCTCCGGCTGTCGTCGTCCTTCTTGACCAGCACGAGACCGCCCGACTTCAGTAGCTGCCCGCACTCGGGACAGAGCGGGGCGTCGTCGGCGTCGTCGGCCATACGGCGAACCCTGGGCGTGCCGTCGGTTGACCGGGGTCTCGTCGTCCCGTCGTCCCGCTACGACTCGTTCCTCCTGCGGACGAACAGCAGCACCGCGCCGCCGATCACCACCAGGCCGATGGCCGTGCCGCCGATCAGGGGGGTGGCGTCGGAGCTGCCGGTTTCGGCGAGGTCGGGGTTGTGGGTGGGGGCGGTGACGGGCGGGGTGGGTGCCGGTTCGCTGAGGGGGTGGGTGGTGTCCGCCAGGGCGGCGCTCTGGGTGCGGCAGTCGAGGACGCCGGTGAAGCGCTGTTCGAAGCCGGCCGGGCCGCGGATGGTGAAGTCGTAGGGCCGGTCCTCCGGCAGCGGGACCGGCACCGTCCGGGTCTCGCCCGGCGCGATGGTGTACTCGGTGTCCAGGAGTTCGAAGGTGAAGGGCTCGTCGCCGTTGTTGAGCGCGGTGATGTCCAGGGTGCCCTCGGCGCAGTTCTTCTGCGCGGACAGGGCGGGTATCGCGCCCTCGGCGGCCCAGGTGGCGGTGGCCGTCGCCGCGACCGTCGACTCGCTGGAGCCGGCCAGGATCTGGGTCTGGCTGCGGCTCTCGGAGGCGAAGGCGCGGCCGACCGGCACGGTCGTCGACGCCTGGACGGACAGCTCGGCGGTACCGGCCTCCGCGTCCTCGGGCACGTCGAAGAAGATCTGGGCGCCGTCGGTGACCCGGGCGACGGGTTCACCCTTCTTGTCGACGATCCGTATGGCGCCGTTGGTGGTGGCGTCCACCGGGGGCGTGACCGTCGCGCCACCGGCGTTGGTGTGGACCGTCACCGGGCCGATCCGCTCACCGGGGTGGCCCGAGACGGCGGGCGGGTCCAGGGCCAGGGACGGCGCGGGCTCGAGAAGGCCGCGCGCGTTCTTCTCCAGGTAGTCGGCGAGCCGCTCGGCCTGCGGGTCGACCGCCTCGACGTCCGTGTCGTCCGAGTAGCGCCAGATGGCGACCTGCGTGCCGGCCGCCGCCTCCTCCTCGGTGAGCCCGCCGCGGACTCCCGCCTTCTTGGCGAGCGCGGCGAGGTCGTTGACCTGCGGGTAGCTGTTCGCCAGGATCCAGCGGACGCGTCCGGCGTCCTTGTTGGTGCCCAGGGACGTCCCGCTCCAGGGCGTCTCCTGGTACTTGGCGTCCTTCTGCGTCGGGTTCTGGATGTCGACGCAGTACGTCTGCAGCATGCCGCCGCCCTCGACGGACATCTCGAACAGGCCGGCCGGGACCTGCTGGTCGCCGTCCTCCCCGTGGATGACGGCGGTGCCGTGTGTCTTCAGGCCGCCTATGGTGGCCGTCGCCCCGCCCTGACCGCGTGCCCCGTCCTGGGCGGCGGCCGGGGCCGCGCCGGTCATCACACCGGCGACGGCGAGCGCGGACGCCAGCGCCGCGGCGGCGAGACGCGCCGCCCCTCGACCGGGCAGAGACGGCTCAGCGAGCGAAGAAAACACCAAATTCCCCTTCGAGCAGGACCCGTTGGCGTGGGGGGCACGGTCCCACCAGCGAAATCAGCAGCCCCACAGGGCTCGTTCGGCATCCTAAGGACGTACGGGTCCGGGCTTGCCGGTGATCGTCGCCCGCACGGTGATCCGAATCGGAATCGTTATCGCCGAGAGGGCCATTGAGCAGGGCTTATCGACAAATCCACCCGGGTTCGTCCGGGCGGATGCGGCGATAAGCCGCGCTTCGGCCGGTTCCGGCGGATCAGCGACGTCAGGCCACCGCGACGACCTCCGGCCGATGCTCCTGAGCCGGGGCCCGCGACTCCCCGGCCTCCGACTCCGCAGCCTCCGACTCCCCGGTCGTCGCTTCCCCGGCCGGGGTCTCCCAGTTGGGTTCCGGCTGGGGCGGGGACGCCGACGTCTCCGCCCTGCCGGTGCGCCGGAACGCCGCCGTGCCGCGCGCGAGATCGTGGCCGATCGCCACCGCGTCGATGTCGGCCGACGTCCTGCTCTGCCCCTCGCGCACGTCGGTGCGCACCTTCAGCCGGCCCTGGACGACGACGGGGTCGCCCACCGCGAGCGACGCCGAGGCGTTGGTGGCGAGCTGCCGGTTGGCCCACACCGTGAAGAAGTTGGTGTGGCCGTCGGTCCAGGCGCTCTTCTCGCGGTCCCAGTAGCGCGCGGTGACGGCGAGCCGGAAGCGCGCCGACGGCCCGTTCGCCAGGTCCCGGAACACCGGCTGGGTGGCCACGTTGCCCACGGTGCAGATCATCGTCTCGTTCATCGCGAGTCCTCCCTCCCGTACGGGCACCTCCCGTACGGCGTCCGCGGCGCCCGCGTTGCTCGCGATCGCCGCGAAGGCCAGACTGCCCGCCTTCGGGCCGGCCTGCCGGGGGCTGTAGACCGGCCCGTCGCCTGTGGAGAACCGCGTCACCCGCACGGGCGGCCGCCGTCGCGCGGAGCGCCCGCGTCGCCGTCCGACGCCCCCTACCTCGCGGTGACCACCGTTCCCGTGACCCGCCCGTACTGCTCCCGCACTTCCCGGTAGCGCAGCAGCTCCGCCGCCAGCGGATCCAGCACCCTGGCCCGGCCGCACCCCGCGGCCGCCTCCCGCAGCAGGCGTTCCGCCTCGTGGCCGTAGCGTCTGGCGGGTCCGCGCGCCGCCAGGCGGCAGCCCCACTCGATGAGGGGGCCGCCGACGATACCCGCCACCATCAGCAGCACCGGCACGCCCAGGTTCGGCGGCACGATGCCGATGATCTGGCCCAGCAGCCACAGCCCGCCCACCACCTGGAGCAGCGTCATGGTCGCCTGGGCGAGGACGGCCACCGGCCACCAGCCGGGGCGCGGCGGGCGGCCCGGCGGCAGCCCCGTGCGCACCGTCAGTTCGTCGAGGGCCTCGGGCAGCCCGTGCGCGCCGCGGACGGCCGCCTCGCGCATCGCCTGCGCCCACGGCGCGGGCAGTCCGGCCGACGCCCGGTCCGAGACCGTACGGACCGCCTGTTCCACGCGCTGGCGGGCCGTGGCCTCCTCGTCCGCCTGGGCGCGCGACGACAGCCGTCCGGTGACGGGGTCACGCCGGTCGTGGTACCAGCGCCACAGCCGCAACCAGGGGGTGCCGCAGGCCCGGTTGGCGTTGCGCAGCCAGGCCCTTTCGGCGGCCTCGCCCGCC
This sequence comes from Streptomyces lienomycini, assembly GCF_027947595.1. Lineage (NCBI taxonomy): Bacteria > Bacillati > Actinomycetota > Actinomycetes > Kitasatosporales > Streptomycetaceae > Streptomyces > Streptomyces lienomycini. Next base: position 6,633,546 of record NZ_CP116257.1, read on the forward strand.
GCGGTGGCGCCCACCGCGTCGGCGAGCCGGTCCGCGAACTCCTCCCGCGCCTCCTCGCTGAGCCCGGTGCGCCGCCCGGTGACGTACACCGGCCGCAGGCGCTGGGCGGCGGCGTCCACGTCGGCGGCGATGCGGCGGGCCGGGGCCTGCCGCTCGGCGACGAACTGGCCGAGTGTCTCGCGCAGTTCGCCGACGCCTTCGCCGGTGAGGGCGGACAGGGCGAGCACGGTGGCGCCGGGTTCGCCGTGCTCGCCGAGCGCGATGCCGTCCTCGTCGAGCAGGCGCCGCAGGTCGTCGAGGACCTGCTCGGCGGCTTCCCCGGGCAGCCGGTCGACCTGGTTGAGGACGACGAAGGTGATCTCGGCGTGGCCCGCCATCGGCCGCAGGTAGCGCTCGTGGAGTACGGCGTCGGCGTACTTCTCCGGGTCGACGACCCAGACGACGGCATCGACCAGCGCGAGGATGCGGTCCACCTGCTCGCGGTGCTGCACGGCAGCCGAGTCGTGGTCGGGCAGGTCGATCAGGACCAGCCCGCGCAGCGGCGACTCGGAGTCCGGGTGCTGGAGCGGACGGCGGCGCAGCCGGCCCGGGATGCCGAGCCGGTCGAGGAGGCTGGCCGCGCCGTCGCTCCAACTGCACGCGATGGGGGCGGCGGTGGTCGGCCGGCGGACGCCGGTCTCGGAGATCGTGACCCCGGCGAGGGTGTTGAACAGCTGCGACTTGCCGCTGCCGGTCGCGCCCGCGATGGCGACGACGGTGTGCTGCCCGGAGAGTCTGCGGCGCGCGGCGGCCTCGTCGAGGACCCGGCCCGCCTCGGCGAGGGTCCCGCTGTCGAGCCGGGTCCTGGAGAGCCCGACCAGTTCGCGCAGGGCGTCCAGCCGGGACCTGAGGTTCCCGTCGTAGGCGAGCGGCATCAGGGCGGCCGAGGAGGCGGGGGGCCTGCTCGGCAGGACGGCGTACTGCTCGGGCCCGCCGTTCTCGTCCACCCGCCGCGCGATCAGCCCGTCGCCCCAGGCACCCTCGCCGCCCCCGGCCTCAGCTCCGGCACCGGCACCGGCACCGGACGAACCACCGGCCGTGCCCTCGGTACGGTGCATACGCCGACCCTCACGCGCGCCTTCCCGCCTGTCCTCCCGCCCGCCTTCCCGCTGGTCCTCGGCCCGGCCCTCACGCCTGCCCCCGCGGTCGCCGCGGCGGGGCGGCGCCTCCCCGTCCGCCGCCCGCTTCGAGCGCCGCACGCGCGCGTGCGCGGCGTCCTCGCGGTCGGTCTCCTTCCCGGCGGAGCGCTCCGGCCCCCTGCCGTCCCGCCCCTCCCGGTCGTCGGGGCCGCCCCGCTCGTCCCGTGGGGCCGACTCGTCGGCCCGGCCCGCGCGTTCCGCCTCCTTCGTCGTGCGGTCGGTGTGCTCGGTGGGGTCCTGGTCAGTGACGGCGGTCACCGGTCACCTCTCCTTCTGCAGTACGGACAGCGCGGCGATCAGCTCGGCCTGCGGTTCGGGGTGGACCTCAAGCCCGTCGAGCGGGGCGAGTCTGCGCTCGCGCTCGACGTGCAGGACCCGGTCGACGTGCTCGTCGAGCAGCCGCCCGCCCCGGTCGCGCAGCCGCAGCGCGCCGTGGGCGCCGAGCCGCTCGGCGAGCCGCTCCCCGGCGACGCGGGCACGCCGGCCGCCCAGGAGCACGGTGGCGACCAGGCCGGCCACCACCCCGGGGTCCGGCGCGAGGTTGCGGTCCAGCTCGCGCACCTCCTCCTCGGCGTACTCCTCCAACTCGCGCCGCCACCGCCGTACGGCCATCCCGATGCGGTGCTCGGCGCTCTCCGGCGCGGGAGCGCGCTCCGCGAGTTCGGGGGCGGCCGCCGCCGGTTCGCGCCGCCAGGCCTCGTCGACGTGTTCGTCGGCGGCGGTGACGGCGCACAGCAGCAGCGCGCTCAGGCTCTCCACCAGCGAGTCGAGCAGTTCCTCCGGGGAGCAGTCGAGGGGGAAGGCCCGCCAGCGCTTCAGCGCGTCCCCGGCGAGTACGGCGCCCGCCTGCAACCGCCCCCGCACGCGCGCGTGCTCGCCGTCGTAGGCGCCCTCGACGGCGGCGGTGAGCCGCAGCGCGGCGGCGTACTGCGCGGCGGTGGCACCGGCCAGCTCGGGCATCCGGGACTTGAGCGAGTCGAGGATGCCGTGCGCGGTGCGGGCCATGGCGTGGTGCCGGGCCTCGAGTTCCTGGGCCCGGTGGACGAGCCAGGACCGCAGCGGCGCCACGGCGCTGGCCGGCAGCAGACCACCGCCCCAGGCCGACTCGGGCAGTTCGGGGACCGTGAAGCGGGGGACGTCGCCGAGCCCGGCCTTGGTGAGCAGTGCCCCGTACTGCCGCGACACCTCGGACACCACCTGGTGGGGCACCCGGTCGAGCACGGTGACCAGGGTGGCGTCGTACTCCTTGGCGGTGCGCAGCAGGTGCCAGGGCACCGCGTCGGCGTACCGGGCGGCCGTGGTGACCATCACCCAGATGTCGGCGGCGCAGAGCAGTTCGGCGGCCAGGACGCGGTTGTCGGCGACGAGGGAGTCGATGTCGGGTGCGTCCAGCAGGGCGATGCCGGGCGGCAGGGTGTCGGCGGTCTCGACCCGCAGCACGCGCGCGGGGTTCTCGCCGGGCAGCAGCAGGTCGTCGTCCGGGTCCCGGTGGGGCACCCACACGCGCGTGAGGTCGGGCAGCACCCGCATGCCGCTGAACCAGTGGTGGTCCTCCGGATGGCAGACCAGGACCGGCGTACGGGTCGTGGGCCGCAGCACACCCGCCTCGCTGACCCGGCGGCCCACGAGGGAGTTCACCAGGGTCGACTTCCCGGCGCCGGTGGATCCGCCCACCACGGCAAGCAACGGCGCTTCGGGCTCTTTCAGGCGGGGCACCAGGTAGTCGTCGAGCTGTGCGAGCAGTTCGTCGCGGTTGGCACGCGCGCGTGGCGCCCCCGCCAGGGGCAGCGGGAAGCGTGCGGCCGCGACACGGTCGCGCAGGGCGGAGAGTGCGTCGAGCAGCTGAGGCCGTACGTCCAAGGTCACCACATGGGAAGAATGCCCAATTTTAGGGGAATTCTGAAGCATATGAGCATGATGAGCATGTCTGCGCGCCGACCGGACACTCCGGACGGAAGGGACTACTGGGGCGCGAGGACGGGCCAGGCATAACGAGTGGACAACACCCGATGCGCTGGAGGCCAAAAGCGATGCACGATTCGTACCTGCCTGCGATTATCAGGACCGCTTCACCGAACCTCCACATCGAGCCACGGAGGGGAAGCATCAGGGACATGGAGCCGGGAGCCCTATCCTTGTCCCCGGCGACGTCACGGACCGGCCCGCACCCGGGCCGTACGACCGAGGCCACCACACCAGGCCCCCGTAGCTCAGTGGATAGAGCAGGCGCCTTCTAAGCGCTTGGCCGCAGGTTCGAGTCCTGCCGGGGGCGCCACTGCCCGTTTGGTGGGAGGGAACGGACGACGTGCGACTGCGCTGCGCGGTGCTCGACGACTTCCAGCGGGTGGCGACCGAGATCGCCGACTGGTCCCCGGTCGCGGGCGAGGTGGACGTCGTGTCCTTCGACACGCATTTCGCCGACGAGGACACCCTCGCCGCGGCGCTCGCCGACGTCGACATCGTGGTCACCCTGCGCGAGCGCGTGTCCTTCCCCGGCTCGCTGATCGCCCGGTTGCCGCGGCTGCGGCTGATCGTCGCCTCGGGCATGCGCAACGGCGTGATCGACTACGCCGCCGCCGAGGCGCACGGCGTCACCGTCTGCGGTACGGCCTCCTCCTCGACCCCGCCCGTCGAACTGACCTGGGCCCTGCTGCTCGGCCTGGCGCGCGGCATCGTCCAGGAGGGCAACGGACTGCGCGGGTCGGGGCCCTGGCAGCAGACGGTGGGCGCCGATCTGCACGGCCGCACACTCGGACTGCTGGGGCTGGGCAGGATCGGCGGCCGGGTGGCGCGGGTCGGCCTCGCCTTCGGCATGCGGGTGAGCGCCTGGAGCCAGAACCTCACCCGGGAGCGTGCCGAGGAGGTCGGTGTCGAACGGGCCCCGTCCAAGGAAGAGCTGCTGAGGACCGCCGACTTCGTCTCCGTCCACCTGGCACTGGGCGAGCGCACCCGTGGGCTGCTGGGCCCCGCCGAACTGGCCCTGCTCAAGCCGACCGCCTACCTGGTCAACACCTCGCGCGCGGCGATCGTCGACCAGGGGGCGCTGCTCGCCGCGCTGCACGAGGGCCGTATCGCCGGCGCGGGCGTGGACGTCTTCGACATCGAGCCGCTGCCCGCCGGTCATCCGATGCGCAGCGCCCCGCGGCTGCTCGCGACGCCCCACCTCGGCTATGTCTCGCGCGCCAACTACGCCACGTACTACGGCCAGGCCGTCGAGGCGATCGCGGCCTACCTGGCGGGCTCCCCCGTACGGCGCCTGCCCGTGCCGGCGGCCCCTTCCCAGGGCCCGGTGCCGGGACCGGCCGGGTCACCGGCACCGACCATGTCGTAGGGACGCTCAGGCGGTGCCCGTGCGGGCGGTGTCCGCGGGGCGCGCGTAGATGCCGTCGCTCCGACGCAGGTGACCGAAGTCCACCAGGTGGCGCCGGAGCGTCACATGGTCGACCTCGCCGTCCTCGCACCACGCCCGCAGCTTCTCGTCGACGGTGCGCTCCGGATACTCCACGCCGGGCGCGAAGGTCTGTTCGGCGATGTGCCGCAGCACCACCTTCTTGCGCGTCCAGCGCGCGGGCAGGCGCACCAGCCGCCCGTCCCTGACGAAGGTCCGCACGATCATGTCGGCCGGGCCGTCCCCGCTCCCCCCGGCGGGTTCCGGGGCCGCCCCGCGCACCGACCGGCCGGTGCGGGCCAGCTCCCGGAAACGGTCGTGTGCGACGACGAGTCCGCCGTCGTCCCCGGACGACACCACGCCCTGCTCCCGCAGCCGGCGCAGCGCACCGGCCGTCTCCTTCGCGGAGAGGCCGGCCGCCAGGGCCACCCCGCGGCGTCGCCCGCGCCCAGGGCCACGGCCGCGAAGGCCCGCACGCGGCTCTCCTCGGCGAAGAGAGCGGGCAGCGCGGCCAGCGCGGACGGCACGGCGGGCCCGGACGACGGCTCGGACGACGGCTCGGACGGCTCGGACGGCTCGGACGACGGCTCGGGAGCCTCGGCGGACGAGTCGGATCGGTCATTCGGCATGCCGGGAGGCTAGTGGACGCACCGGTGCGCACGGGAATGGTTTTCCGCTGCCGGCCCTCCCCGTTCAAAACGGGTGATCCACACATTCCCCCCGTGTCCCGCCGCGACCGAGTGCGTTGAACCGGCAGTGCGGTGGCGCGTCCTGCCACCGTGCTCCCCGAGTCAGAAGGAGAACGTGATGTCTCGCATCGCGAAGGCCGCCGGAGTCGCCCTCGGCGCCGGTGCCGTGGCGCTCAGCGGCGCCGGCCTGGCCATGGCGGACGCGGGCGCGCAGGGTGCGGCCGTCGGCTCGCCCGGTGTCCTGTCCGGCAACGTCGTCCAGGTCCCGGTGAACGTGCCGGTCAACGTCTGCGGCAACACCATCGACGTGATCGGCCTGCTGAACCCGGCCTTCGGCAACGCCTGCGAAAACGGCGACGACCACGACGACAAGAGCGGTGGCTACGGCGGCTGAGCCCCCAGGCGCCCGAGGAGCCCCGGCCTTCCAGGCCGGGGCTCCTCCCGTACCCGCCCCGCTCAGGCGTACCGGTAGATCCGGCCGACGTCCTCCAGTTCGTCCGGCGTCACGTCCCACGGCGGCAGCTTCTCGTGCCGTGCCACGATCCGCCCGCGCTGCGCGCTGCCCCGGCCGGGCGGCTCGGCGGGCAGGTAGCGGGCGCCGCGGTGGCGGGCCTGCCAGCGGGACCACTGGAGGTCGATGAAGGCGTGGTGCAGCCAGAACACCGGGTCGTTGACGGAGGCGCCGCCGACCATGGCCCCGCCGACCCAGCGGTGCACGCGGTTGTGGTTGCGCCAGGAGACGCTGCCGCGGCCGGCGCCCCACCCCTCCAGCTTGTTGCGGAATCCCTTGCGGACCGTGGAGTCGTAGGGCGACGTGTCGTACTCCGGGTCGTCCAGCGCCCCTTCCAGGTCGCTCCTGGAGGGCAGGTCGACGGGGTCGCCGGCGCGTCCGAGGTCCCGGGTGAGGTACTCGGTGTCGGTGACGTTCTCCTTGATGGTCCAGTTGCCCTCGGCGTGGGCGAAGGGGCCGGTGGTGACCCGGTGGTCGGAGCGCCGCCCGGTGCCGCCGAGGAGGTCGGCGGTCCAGGGCACCGACCTGGCGGTGCGGTCCTTCGTCCAGTCCCAGTACGGCACGGTCACCGACGAGTCGACCCGGCGCAGCGCCTCCTCCAGGTCCAGCAGGAACCTGCGGTGCCAGGGCAGGAAGGACGGCGCCATGTGCGCCGTACGCAGGCCGTCCTCGCCGTCGGAGACGTAGTACTCGATGTGGGTGCGCACGAACTCGTCGTACTCGCCGCGCCGTTTGATCTCCAGCAGCGCGCCCACGAACCGTCGCTTCTCGGTACGGGTCAGCGTGCTGACGTCCTTACGCGTGTACGCCATGCCGCCCCCCGGAGTGCTGGTCGTGGCCGGTGGACGGCGTGTCGCGCAGGTGCTCGCCGGGGCCGAGTTCGTCGACGGCGCCGCGGGCCGCGTCCAGCGGGGTGGCGTACGAGCGGTAGTGGTCGACCATGCTCAGCCAGCTGCCGTCGGCCCGGCGCATCAGGTGCAGCGGTCGGCCGTCCACGGTGACGTGCCAGGTACCGGCGCCGACGGCCCGTCCCGCGGCGGAACGGATGCCGCGGATGCGCCGGCCGCGGTAGGTCTCGTCGAAGGTGGTGCTCTCGCGAGTGCCGGCGGCGCTCCCGGCGGAACCAGGAGAATCGACGGCTGCGGCGGAATCGCTGGATTCGATGGATTCGGCGGTGTGCGGTCCGGGGTGTGCGCGCCCCGCCCCCGGCCTGCCGGCGGCGGCCTCCGCGGCCCGGGTGGGCCCGGAGGCGGCGACCAGGGGCGCCAGGCCGACGGCGAGGGCCGGGGCGAGCAGCCCCCGCATCAGCTGCCGCCGGGTACCGGGCACCGGCCCGCCCGCCGCCGCGCCCTCCCGCTCCACCTCGCGTCCGCGCTCGTGCTCCGCGTCTCTCGTTGCCGCGTGCGCGCCCGCGTTCCTGTCCGCGTCGACGACCATGGCTCGCTCCTTGTCCGGTTCCGGTGGTGGTCCGCACCGCTAACCGCACGACGGGCCCCACGGTCACCGCTCGCAGGGCCAGTCGGAGCACGGCCGTCTCGCCGGGCGGGGTCGTCGCGCCGGACTACAGCCCCGGTCCGACGCCCAGGTCGGCCACCGGAACCGTCCGGACCACCGGCGCCAGTACCCCGGCCTGTGGGAGCTTGGGTGCCGGCAGGCCGAGGGCCGCGGGGTCCGGCGCGGTGAGCGGGGCGTCCAGGGAAAGGCCGGGCGTCAGGGTCCGCAGCCCGGCGGCGGGGGCGTCGACACCGGCGTGGTCGAAGTCGTCGCCGAGCAGGTGCGGCAGCGGCTGGCGCAGGTCGGCGCCGGGCAGCCCGCCGTGCACCGGCAACTGCGGCAGGGTCCGCTCCGGCAGCAGCCGGCCCTCGACGTACCGCGGTCCCTCGGGGGCGCCGGCCGTCGGCACGGGCAGCTCGCCCGCCACCTCGGGCAGCTCCATGCCGAGGGCCGTCTCCGCGCCGCCCAGCGGCACCGGCACGGGGATCGCGCCGGCCGCGGCGGCCGGGGTCGCGGACCCGCCCACAGCGGCGGCCACACCGGTGACGACGGCGGCCAGGGTTCGTCTGGTGGTCGGCTTCATGACAGGCACGGTCCCTTTCGAGAATGCTGGAAGAACGACGAGAACGACGAGAACGACGAGAACGACGACGAGGTGCGGGGTTGTTCAGCCGCCCAGCGGAAGTCCGCCCAGCAGGCCGCTCGCGGAATTCAGTTCGGTGGTCGCGCCCTTCACCGTGTGCAGCACGGAATCCTTGTTCTCGGTGTCCAGCGCGTCCGACTGGTGCTTGAGCGGCATGATGTCGATGGGCTCCGCGGTCAGCGCGTTCACGGCACCGTTGAGGCTGGTGGGCGTGAGAGCGGCGGTGTCGGCGGCGTCGTAGGCGAACGCGGGCACGGCGGAGCCGGCGGCTACCAGGGAACCGGCGACGACGGCGGCGGCCTTGAGGGACTTCATCGTGTTCCTTTCTTCGGCGAGCGTGTCACCGGAGGAATTGCTGACGCCCTCCCTAACGACCTGCGCCGGACCCGGAAACTCCGCCGTCCGGAAGACATATGAGATCTCCGGCCGCGCAGCCTGTCCGCCGGAAGGGTGCCTCGCGAGAACGAGGAACGGGCCGCCGCGCCTCCGGGAGGGGAGGTACGACGGCCCGGAACGCCCCGGGGCGTCAGGAGGGATCGGCCGGCAGCGGGTTCGCCGGTACGGCGGCTTCCGGCGCGGCCGCCTCGGGCGCGGTGGCCTCCGGGGTGGTGGCCTCCGGCGCGGTCGGTACGCCGGGCAGGCCGGCCAGGTCCGCGGCGGGCAGGCCGTTGCCGACGAGCGTGGCGGCGACGACGTTGACGATGCCGGTCATGACGTCCTCGACGGCCGGGCTCACCTGCTCGGCGGAGCCGGAGGTGGTGGCCTTGACCAGGGCGTCGATCTGCTTCTGCAGCGCGGTCTGGGCGGTCGCGGACAGGTCGGACGCCGCCGCCGTCCCGTCGGTCTCCTGCGCCGTGACGGGCGCCGGCAGGGTGACGGGGGTGCCGGTCCCGGCCTCCGGCGCGGTCACGGCCGGCGGCTGGGCCGGGGTGGTCGTGCCCGGGGCGGTCGCCGCGTCGTCGGCGTCCGGGTCCGCGGTGTCCGCCGGGTTCGCCGCGTCCGCCTTGGCGAGGGCGTCCTTGACGGCGGCGGAGAGCTTGTCCGCGTCCGTGGCGGAGAGCTGGCCGTTGTCGGCCTTGAGGACGGCGGTGAGCATGTCGGTGACCGGCGTGAGCATCCCGCCCAGGCCGGCCAGGTCGGCGACCTGGCTCTGCAGTTCCTCCGCGTCGGGCAGCGGCGCGCGGGACGCCGCGTGGGTGCGTTCCCGGGCCGGGCCGCCGTCGGCCGCCATCACCGCCGGACCGGAGAGGCCGGTCAGGAGGCCGGCGCAGAGTGCGGTGGTGGCGATTCGCCGTGCGGGCAGACGCATGGGGGTTCCTTTCGGTGGTGCGTGGATCTTTCGCCCACCGTGGAAGCGCCCCCGACGCTCTGCAACCGAGCGGTGACCCGGCATGCTCGCCCGCCTCTCACCCGGCCCGCGTCCTGCCTGGTGGGACACCCTGTCAAGACGCGTCCGCCGTGTCGGCGCCAGGTCCCCCCATTCGGGGCAGCACACCGCCGTCCGTGCGGCAACGCGAACCGGCCGCCCGCTCGCGGAGGAAACCGCGGTACGGACGGCCGGTGCGGGGAGTTGCCGGTCGACGTCAGTCGTTCTCGCACTCGTTGCCGAACGCCGGGTTCAGCAGGCCGATGATGTCGATGGTGTTACCGCAGACGTTGACCGGGATGTGGACCGGGACCTGCACCACGTTGCCGGACAGGACGCCCGGGGAGTGGGCGGCGGCGGCCTGCGCGCCGGCGTCGGCGGCGGCGACACCGGCGGTGCCCGCCACCGCGGCGGCGGCGACGGAGGTCAGGGCCAGGCCCTTCGCGATACGCGACATGGAGAAGTGCTCCTTGGGGGTTGTCACACACATCCGGGCGGCTGCCCGGCGCAGTGTCAACGCGTGGCGCCCGCGCGAGTTGTGCCGCCAAAGGGGTGATCTCCCCGGAAACCGGCATTCACAAAGTCAACACACTTACCCGGTTTCACCGCACCAGTAGGGATAGCGGTTAGAGTCCCACACCGGTCAAGACATCCCTTTTGGGCCGCTTCGCACCAGCATTTCCCGTCCCGAGCCTTCTCCGTGAGCGAGGAAACGCGCATGCACCTGCCACCGACCGGATTACGGCCGCGGGTTCTGCACATCACCCAGCCGGCGGACGGCGGGGTCGCCCGGGTGGTGACGGAGCTGACGCGGGCTCAGCTCACCGCGGGGCTGGGCGTCGTGGTCGCCTGTCCGGACGGGAGCCTGGCCGAGCGGCTGCGTGCGCTGGGCGCCGACGTGCGGCACTGGTCCGCGACGCGCTCGCCGGGCCCGGCCCTGGTGCCGGAGGTCCGCCGGCTCGCCCGCGTGGTCGAGGACGTACGGCCCGACCTGGTGCACGCCCACAGCGCTAAGGCCGGTCTCGCGGGGCGGCTCGCCGTACGGGGCCGGATCCCGACCGTGTTCCAGCCGCACGCCTGGTCGTTCGAGGCGGTCGGCGGGCCCGCCGCGGTCCTCGCCCTCGGCTGGGAGCGGTGGGCGGCGCGGTGGGCGGCGCGGACGGTGTGCGTGAGCGAGGCGGAGCGGCTGCGGGGCGTGCGGGCCGGCATCCGCGGGCCCGCGACGGTCATCCCGAACGGCGTCGACCTGGACCGCTTCCACACCGACGCCCCCGGCACACCGGACGTCCCCAACGCCCCGAACACCCCGGACGCCCCCGGCCTCCCCGACGCGCCCGACGTCCCCGAAGGCCCCGGTGCCTCCCCCGGCCCGGCCCGCGTACGGCAGCGCCACGGCGTCGCCCCGCACGCCCCGTTGGTGGTGTGCGTGGGGCGGCTGTGCCGGCAGAAGGGGCAGGACGTCCTGCTGGACGCGTGGGAGCCGGTCCTCGCGCGGGTGCCCGGCGCCCGGCTGGTCCTGGTCGGCGACGGCCCCGACCGTGCCCGGCTGGCCGCGCGGGCCCCGGCGTCCGTGCTGTTCGCGGGCGCCGTCGCGGACGCCGCCGTCTGGTACCGGGCCGCCGACCTGGTCGTCCTGCCGTCGCGCTGGGAGGGCATGGCGCTGGCCCCGTTGGAGGCGATGGCGTGCGGGCGGCCCGTGGTGGTGACCGACGTGGACGGTGCCCGCGAGGGCCTGCCGCCCGCTCTCGTGCCGCACTGCCTGGTACCGCCCGAGGATCCCGCGGCACTGGCCGACGCCGTGAGCGCGCTGCTGCTCGACACGCCGCTGCGCGCGTCGCTCGGCCGCCGGGGGCGCGCACACGTCCGGTCCGGACACGACGTGCGGCACACGTCCGCGGCGGTCACGGCCCTGTACGGCGACCTCCTCGGCGGCGTACACCGCGCACCGGCCGCCGGTCCCGCCCCCGGGGCCACGCCCCTCGCGCACGGCGCTCCGTCCACCGAGGCGCCCGCCGCGCCTCGTCCCTCCCCCGGCGACAGGCCCGCAGGTGTGGGGCGGCCGGCCGTCGTGCCCATCGAGTGCAGGGAGTCCATCCAGCCGTGAGCGCGGAAAGCACCGTCCCCTCCCCCGCCGGCCAGTCGCGCGAACTCGGCCCGTCCCCCGTCTCCGTGCTGCCGCAGCGCGACGGCACCGGCACCCCCGGCTGCCCGCCGGGCGTCCGCGCCGCGGCCGGACTCCCCGCTGCCGCTGCTCGTCGCGGACGGCACGGCGGCCCTGCCGGGCTCACTGGCCCTCACCGGCGCCCCCACCAGCCGCTGCTCGCGGCCCTGCTGGTCGCGGCCTCGCTGCTGCTGCGCCCCGGCCGCACCCGGCCCGGCGGCCGTGCGGCGCGCTGGACGACCTGCCCGCCCTGTGCGGCCGGGTCGCGGTGGTCTGGCTGACGCTGGCGGCGCTCGTCGCGGCGTACTCCCCGCCGCAGGCGCTGTCCGTGCGCACCCTGGTCCTCGGCTTCCTGCTGCACACGGCGGCGGGCTGCGCCGGCCGGGCCGCCGTGCACCGCAGGCACCGTACGGCGCTGCTGAGCCGCCCCCGCGCGGCCCTCGTCGTCGGTCCGGCGGCGACGGCGCAGCGCGTGGCCTCGGCGCTGCTGCGCCACCCGCGCTGCGGACTCCGCCCGGTCGGGGTCGTCACCGACGAACCGGGCGGCGCCGCGGGCCTGCCCGTGCTCTCCACGGGCGAGGAGGCGCGGCGGGCGGTCGTGCAGAACGGCGTACGGGACGTCCTGATCGTCGCCCCCTCTGCCGCCCCGTCCGCTGCCCCCTCCGTGCCTCCCTCCGTGGACCCCGCCGTTCGGACCCGGCAGGCGGCGCTGCTGCGGGCGCTGGCCGGGGCGGGCTGCGCGGTGTGGGAGGTGGACGCGGAGACCCCCTCCCCCGCGGGAGGACGGCACCGCGTCGCCGGGTTCCCCTGCCGGCGTCTGGGCCCGGGCCCCCGGCGGCCGGGCGGCGCGGGCAAGCGGGTGCTGGACCTGACGCTGTCCGGGGTGCTGTTGCTGCTGCTGAGCCCCCTGCTGCTGGCCTGCGCGACGGTGCTGAGGGTGGTGGGCGGTCCGGGTGTGCTGTTCCGGCAGGAGCGCGTCGGCAAGGACGGCGTGCCGTTCACGCTGCTGAAGTTCCGCACCCACCGCCCGGCCGACGAGCACGAGTCGGCGACCCGGTGGAGCGTGGCGGACGAACGCCGGATGCCGTGGTTCTGCCGCTTCCTGCGGCGCACCTCGCTGGACGAACTGCTCCAGCTGTGGAACGTCTTCCGGGGCGACATGAGCCTGGTCGGCCCCCGCCCCGAACGCCCGTACTTCGTGGCCCAGTTCAGCCGCTCCCACCCCGGTTACGCGGCCCGCCACCGGATGCCGGCCGGGATCACGGGCCTGGCGCAGATCAACGGGCTGCGGGGCGACACCTCGATCGAGGACCGGGCCCGCTTCGACAACGCGTACATCGACGACTGGTCGCTGTGGCAGGACGTCTGCATCCTGCTGCGCACGGCCGTCGCGCTCGTGCGTCCCACGGGGAGCTGAGCGCGGTGAGCGGCCACGCCCTGACCCTGGGGACCGCCGGGCACCCGCGGCGGCTGCCGCCCGTGCTGGCCGTGGTCGCGGTCGTCGCCCTGCTCGCCCTGCCGCTGGGCCCGGACGCCGGGGGCGGCGCGCATCCGGCCGACGCGGTCTCCGCGCTGATGGTGCTGTACTGCGCCCTGCGGCTGGTGCGGGACCGGCGGCGCCCCCTGACCCGTACGGCCGCCGTGGTCCTCGGGCTGCCCGTCCTCGGGCTGGCCGTCGCCGCGGTGGGCGCCGTCTCGCCGGGGGCCGCGCTGACCGGCCTGGGCCGCTACCTCCAGGTCTTCGTCCTGGTCCCGGCCGCCGTGCTGCTCCTGGTCCGCGACCGGGCCGACGTGCGGCTGCTCACCTGGTCGACGGTGGGGCTCGCGGTGTGGCAGGGGGCGGTCGGCGTGCACCAGTACGTCACCGGGACCGGCGCCTCCTACCAGGGCGAGCGGATCCGGGCGGTGGGGACCTTCGGGGCGCAGGACGTGATGGGCATGGCGACCGTGGTCTCCTTGGGGCTGGTCTGCGCGGTCGGGCTGGCGCTGGGCCGGACACCGGTGCGGCACCGGCTGGTCGCCGCCGGGTGCGCGCTCGGTCTGCTGCTGCCGCTCGCCCTGTCGTTCAGCCGCGGGGCGTGGATCGCGACGGCGGTGACGTGCGCGGTGCAGTTGCTCCTGGCCGGGGTGCGCCGGGCGCTGGCGGTCGGGGCGGCCGTGGTCGCGGCCGCGGTGGTGCTGGTGGGCGGGTTCGGGGTCGGTACGGCGATGCTCCAGGAACGGGTCGCCAGCATCACCGAGGTCACCGCCGCCCCCGACCAGTCGGTGACCGACCGGTACACGATGTGGGCGGCGGCCTGCGACATGTGGCGGGAGCGGCCGTTGACCGGCGTGGGCCTGAAGGGGTTCCCCGAGCACCGCGACGCGCACGCCTCGCTGGCACTGTCCTCGGGCAGCGAGACCGACGGCGCAGGTGCCGGGTACCGCAGGCAGCCGCTGCTGTCCCCGCACAACATGTACCTGCTGGTGCTGGCCGAGCAGGGGCTGATCGGGCTGCTCGCGCTCGCCGGGAGCTGGCTGGCGCTGCTGGTACTGGCCCTGCGCCGGCTCCGTGGCGTGCGCCGGGCGCGGGGAGCGGTGCCGGACTGCGCGCTGGTCGCCTGCGGGCTGCTGGTGTGGCAGCTGACCGACTTCGCGTACGCGGACATCGGCGGGCCCTCGACCGTGCTGACGGCGGTCTGCTTCGGGCTGGCGGCCTGGTGGGCGCTGGGGTCCGGCGCGCGGGGGGTGGCGGAGCGGTGACGACGGCCGAGCCGCGCACGGCGCCAGGGGCGGGCGGTACGACCGTGCCCCCGGCCCGGGAGGCCGCGCCGGACGCGGTCGTCCCGGCGTCCGAGGGTCGTTCGTCGCGGGGTTTCCTGGCCCGCGCCGCCTTCGTGACGGCCGTGCTGTCGGTGGCCGGGTCGGTGCTCGGGCTGGCCCGGGACCAGGCGCTGGCCACGCTGTTCGGCGCGGGCAGCGAGACGGACGCCTTCCTGGTGGCGTGGACGGTGCCGGAGTTCGCGGCGACGTTGCTGATCGAGGACGGGCTGGCCTTCGCGCTGGTCCCGATGTTCAGCCTGGCCCTGGCCCGCCGCGCCCGGGGCGCCCCGCGAGACCCGGTCCGCGCGCTGGTCGCCTCGACCCTGCCCCGGCTGGCCCTGGCCTTCGCGGCGACCGGTGCGCTGGTCGCCGTCGCCGCGCCGGTGCTGGTGCGGGCCCTGGCGCCGGGGCTGCCCGACCACGCCCTCGCCGTGGACTGCACCCGGCTCACCGCCACCTGCGTCGTCAGCTTCGGGCTCGCCGGGTACTGCAGCGCCGCACTGCGCGCGCACCGGCGGTTCCTGGCACCGGCGGCGATCTACGTGGCGTACAACACCGGCATCATCACGGCGATGTTCGTGCTCGGCGGACGCTGGGGGGTGCGCTCGGCGGCGGTCGGGGTGGCGGTGGGCGGGGTCCTGATGGTGGCGGCCCAGTTGCCCTCGCTGCTCGGGCGGTTGCGGCGCCCGACGCCGGACGGCGAGCGGTCCCCGGGCCCCGAGGACCGGACGGCCGCCGAGGACCGGGCGACCGCTGAGGCCGGGACGGCCGTGGCCGACCTGACGCACACGGGCGACCGGAGATACACGCGGAACCAGACGCTCACGGACGACCGGACGAACCCGCAGAACCAGACGGTCACGGACGACCGGACGAACGCGGACGACCGGGCGAGCGCGAGGAGCCGCGAGCAGTCCCTCGCGCCGGCCCTGTTCGCCACCGTCCTGCTGTTCGCCCTGTGCCGCCAGTCCCAGGTCCTCATCGAGCGCTTCCTGGCCTCCGGGCTGCCCTCCGGGGCGATCTCGCACCTGAACTACGCGCAGAAGGTCGCCCAGATCCCGATGACGCTGTCCCTGATGCTGTGCACGGTCACCTTCCCGGTGGTCGCCCGCGCGCTGGCCGACGGCGACACCGAACGGGCGCGCGACCGGGTCGAGCGAGACGTGGCGCTGGCCGCCTGCCTGGTGCTGCTGGGCGCGGCCGTCGTCGTCGCCTGTGCGCCGCTGATCGTCCACCTGCTCTTCCAGCGCGGCGCGTTCACGGCGGCGGACACGGCGGCGACCGCGGGCGTCATGCGGGTGTATGCCCTCGGGCTGCTCGGCCAGACCGTCGTCGGCGCGCTGGCCCGCTCCTACTTCTCGGCGGGCCGCGCCTCCTGGTACCCGTTCGCCGCGATGGCCGCGGGCGTCGCCGTCACCGCCGCCGTCGGTGCCGGGGCCGTCGGCCCGTGGGGCGTGAGCGGCATCGCCGCCGCCAACGCCGCCGGCATCACCGTCGCCGCCGCGCTGCTGCTCGCCGGGATGGGGCCGCGCAGCGTGCCGGTACGGGTCCGGCGTGTCCTGGGCAGCCTGGGCCGGCCGGTGCTGGCGGCCGCGGTGGCGACCGGCGCGGGCGCGCTGGCCGCGGACCGGGTCGCCGGCCCCGGCGTCTCGCTGGCCGTCGGCGCCGCCACCGTCGGCGGTGTCTTCGTCCTCCTCGGCCTGGCCCTGGGCGTCCCGGTCCCCGGTCCCGCCCCGGTCCGCCCCACCCGGTCCGCCGTCCGCTTCCTCCGCCGCGACTCCCCCCGCCCCGACTCCGTCCGCCCCGTCACACGAAGGCATCCGCATGGCCGTTTCCGCTTCCGGTCCCCCTTCCGCCGCGACCGCTGACACCCGCCGCCCGCGCCGCCCGGGCACCGGCGCCGTCCCCTGGGTGGCGATGTACCACTCCGTCGGCGACTGCGCGGACGACCCCTACCGCGTCACGGTCGCGCCCGACCGGCTGGACGCGCAGCTGGGCTGGCTGCGGCGGCGCGGACTGCGCGGCGTGGGGGTCGCCGAGCTGCTGGCGGCCCGCGCCCGGGGCGGCGGCCGGGACCTGGTGGGTCTGACCTTCGACGACGGGTACGCCGACTTCGTCGAGCACGCACTGCCGTGCCTGCGCCGCTGGGGCTGCGGGGCGACCCTCTTCGTCCTGCCGGGCCGGCTCGGCGGCGAGAACGCCTGGGACCCGCTGGGCCCGCGCAAGCCGCTGCTGAGCGCGGACGGCATCCGCCGCGCCGCCGCCGAGGGCGTCGAGATCGGCTCGCACGGTCTCACCCACGTCGACCTCACCACGGCGGACGACGCCACGCTGACCGCCGAGACCACCGGAAGCAGGACCCTGCTCGCGGAGTTGACCGGCGGCGCGGTCACCGGGTTCTGCTACCCGTACGGCACGGTCGACGCCCGCGCCGCCGACGCCGTGCGCGCCGCCGGGTACGGCTACGCCTGCGCCATCGACCCCGGCCCGCTGACCGGCCCGTACGCCCTGCCCCGCGTGCATGTCGGGCAGAACGACACTCCCGTACGGCTGCTGCTCAAGACGCGGCTGCACCGCCTGCGCCGCCGAGCCGCGGCGGGGGTCTGACATGACGGATCCGATCCGCCGGAGGCGACCGACGTGAAGGCACTGCACATCATCACCGGTCTCGGCGTCGGCGGCGCCGAGCAGCAGCTGCGGCTGCTCCTGCGGCATCTCCCCGTCGACTGCGACGTCGTGACGCTCACCAACCCCGGCCCGGTCGCCGAGGGGCTGCTCGCCGACGGCGTGAACGTCGTCCACCTCGGTATGACCGGCAACCGCGACCTGGCCGCGCTGCCCCGCCTCGCCCGCCTCATCCGCACCGGCGGCTACGACCTCGTCCACACCCACCTCTACCGCGCCTGCCTCTACGGGCGTGTCGCCGCCCGCCTCGCCGGAGTACGCGCGGTCGTCGCCACCGAGCACTCCCTCGGCGACTCCCAGATGGAGGGCCGCCCGCTCACCCCGGGCGTGCGCGCCCTGTACCTGGCCGGGGAGCGCCTCGGCAGCGCCACGGTCGCCGTCTCCCCCACCGTCGCCGAGCGGCTGCGGCGCTGGGGCGTGCCCGCGCCCCGCATCGAGGTCGTCCCCAACGGCATCGACGTGGCCCGCTTCCGCTTCGACCCGGTCCGGCGCCTGCGCACCCGGCGCCGCCTGGGCCTGCCCGAGGGCGCGTACGTCGTCGGCGGCGTCGGCCGGCTGGCGGCGGGCAAACGCTTCGACGTCCTGGTCCGCGCCCTGGCCCTGCTCCCCGCCGACTGCTGGCTGCTGCTGGTCGGCGGCGGCCCCGAGGAGCACCTGCTGCGCCGCACCGCCCGCGAGGCCGGGGTCGCCGACCGCGTCCTGCTCACCGGTGAACGCCCCTACCTGCCCGACGGCTCCCCGGGCCCCGACCTGCCCGCCCTCGCCGCCGCGATGGACGTCCTCGCGTCGCCGTCGCCGGAGGAGGCCTTCGGCCTGGCCGCCGTGGAGGGGCTCGCGTCCGGGCTGCCGGTGCTCTACGCGTCCTGCCCGGCGATCGATGACCTGCCCCCCGGGTCCGCGCCCACCGCACGGCGGGTCGGCGGCGGCGCCGCGGAGTTCGCCCGAGCCGTCGCCGAGGTCCGCGCGTCCGGCGGCACCGTCCCCGGCCCGCGCACCGTGCCCGGGGCGGCCCGCCACTACTGCGTCACCCGCAGCGCCGCCCGGCTGATGGACGTGTACGCGAGCACCCTCACGCATCCGTTGTCCCCGCCCCCGGCATCCCAGGGAGTCAGTTCCGCATGACCGAGCCCCTCACCCAGTCCCCGTCCGAGCCCGCGACGGAGCCCGGGCCCGAGCCCCCGCCCGCCCGCGCCGCGTCCGGGCCGTCCTGCGCCGGGCCCTGCGCCGCCCGCGTCCCCTCCCGCGCTGGTCCGCCCTCGCGGCGGGCGTCTTCGCGGGCGGGCTGGTCGGCGCCGGGTACGGCCTGGCCGCCACCGCCCAGTACACGGCGACCAGTTACGTCGTCGCCGTGCCCACCGACCGGTCCGACCCGGCGTCCGCGCTGGGCTTCGCTCAGGCCTACGGCCGGGTCGCCACCCAGCTCGCGGTCCTCGGCGACGCGCAGATGTGGGCCCACGTGCCGGTGGCGACCCTGGAGGAGAGCGTCCGCACCGCGACCTCGCCGGACGCGCCGATGGTCTCGGTGACGGCCACCTCAGCCGACCCGGAGCAGGCCGCCGACATGGCCAACGCGGTCGCCCGCGCCCTGACCCGGCACGCCGAGGCCTCCGCCGACGACACCCACGTGGAGCTGCGGCAGTTCGCCCGCGCCACCGAGCCCACCGGGGCGTCCTCGGCGTCCGCCGCGGTGACGGGGCTCGTCGGCGCGAGCGCCGGGGGCCTGCTGGGCGGGCTGGCCCTGCTGGTCCGGCCGCGCCGCACGGCGCCGGAGCCCGGCCGCACGTCGGCCGCCGTACCCGGACCCGCCCCGGCGGCCGACGTCCACGGCCGGCTGTGACGTACGCCGGACCGCGCCCCGGGGCGCTCCCGCCCGGATACACGACCGAACTGGTCACCGACGAACGCGTCTTCGCGGCGCTGGCCCCGCGGTGGCGGCGGCTGCACGAGCGGTGCGCCGCCGCCACCCCGTTCCAGAGCCATGCCTGGCTGCTCTCCTGGTGGCGTTCGTACGGCTCGGCCGGCCGGCTGCGGCTGGTGCTGGTCCACGACGGCCGCGAACTGGCCGCCGCCGCGCCGCTGACGCTCGTACCGCGCCCGGTGCCCGCGCTGGTGCCGCTGGGCGGTGCGATCTCGGACTACGGGGACGTCCTGCTGGACGACGAGCGCGGCCCGGACGCGGCGACCGCGCTCACCGGGGCGCTCGCCGCGGCGGCCCGCACGGCGCTGGTCGACCTGCGCGAGGTACGGCCGGGCGCCGCCGCCGAACGGGTCTGGGAACGCTGGCGCGGGCCCCGCCGACGCCTGCCCGACTCGCCCTGCCTGGAACTTCCCGCCCTCCCGATGGACGAGCTGGTCGCCCGGCTGCCCTCGGCCAAGGCCAGGCAGCGGATCCGCGCCCAGCTGCGCCGGCTGGACGCGCTCGGCGTCAAGAGCCGCCCCGTCCTCCCCGACGAGGCGGACGCGGCACTGCGGCGCCTCCTCGACCTGCACCGTCTGCAGTGGCAGGGCCGGAGGGTGACCGGCGAGCACCTGCGCCCCCGGTTCCGCGAGCACCTGGTGCGGGCGGTGGCACCGATGGTGCGGGCCGGGGACGCGGTGGTCACCGAGTTCCGGATGGACGACGAGGTGGTGGCCGTGGACGTGACCCTGCTGTCCCGCGGGCTGGCCGGCGGCTACCTGTACGGCGCCCATCCCCGGCTGCGGGAGCGGAGGGCCGACGTGGCGGTGATGCTGCTGGAGGCGTGCGCCGAGCACGCCCGCGCCCCGGGGCGCGGCACGCTGAGCCTGCTGCGGGGCGACGAGCCGTACAAGCACCACTGGCGTCCGGAGCGGGTGCCGAACCAGCGGCTGCTCCTTGCCCGGCGTCGCACGGCCCCGCTGCTCGCGGCGGCCCTGTGCGACGCCGCCGCGCGCCGGAGCGGCAAGGAGCTGCTGCGGCGGCGCGCGGAGCGGAGGGAGCGCGGTGGCGGCGCAGGCACCTGACCGGCCCCGCCTCCGCCGCGTCCGCCGCCACCACGGCGATCGCCGCCGGGTCAGCGTCCGCCGTGCACGGCTACTCGGCGCGCGAGTACCAGTCGAGCCGCATGCACAGCTTCCCGCCGAGCCAGTGCTCCACCCAGTCGCCCAGTTCCAGCGGCGAGCAGTCGGCGCCGGGCTCGGGCGCGGTGGAGGGCACCGACGGCACGGGCGGCGCGGTCGGGGTGACGGGTGCGCCGGTCTCCGGGGCCGTCGGGACGGGTTCCTCGGTGCGTCCGAAGAGCACGGACCGGTAGACGGCGGTGGACCGCGGGTTGTCGTCGCACTGCCACACACCGTGCGGGCAGTAGTCGGTGACCGTGTTGTACACGGGTTTGTGCTCGTCCATCCAGGCGAGCATGCGCCGCATGTACGCGGCGTTGTCGCCGTTGCGGAACAGCCCCCACTCCGGGTAGGAGACGGGCTTGCCGTGCGCCTTCGCGAAGTCCACGTGCGCCTGGAGTCCGTAGGGTTCCTTCACCTGTTCGTCGAAGGACATGCCGCGCGGCTGGTCGTAGGAGTCCATGCCGACGATGTCGACGGTGTCGTCCCCCGGGTAGCACTGCGTCCACGGCACCGCGTCCCGGCCCCGGCTCGGCGCGAAGTCGAACCGGAACTTCTGACCGGGCACCGCGCGCATGGTGGTGACGATCCTGTTCCAGTACGTCTTCCACGCCTCGGGGTCGGGTCCGCAGCGGTGCGTGTAGGTGGTGCCGTTCATCTCCCAGCCCAGCACCAGGACGGTGTCCGGCACCTTGAGGGCGACGAGGCGTTCGGCGAGGGCGCGGAAGTGGTGGTCGAAGCGTCCGGCGGCGCCCTGGCGCAGCAGTTCGCGCACCTCGTCGTCGCCCACGTGCTCCTCGTTGCGCTCCATCATGGGCACGTTGAGGACGAGCATCCGGTCGGCCTCGCGGGTGCGCCAGTCGGCCCACACGTCGAGGAAGCCGGGGGCGCCCTCGATGTTGCTCCAGCGGTCACCGGGCAGGTAGGTGTGGCCGACGCGCAGTTCGGCGTCGCCCAGCCAGTGGCTGAGCGCGGCCATCCGGGCCACGCCGCGCGGGCCGTAGTCGAGGTACGCGCCGAACGCCGGGGTGGGTTCGGGTGCGGCCGGTTCGCCGACGGCGACACCGGGGCCCGCGGCCAGGAACGCCGCCGCCGCGATCGCCGCCGCCGCGGCGTACGCCGGTCGCCGCCCGGTCCGGGTCCGTGACTGCCGTACGACCATGCCGGCCCCTTTCGTCCTTCATCTCCGTGAATGGATCCCCCTGACTGACACCCAGTCATATGAAATGCCATCACGCCACCGCCGCTACGGCTTTCGAGTGCGTTGATCGCCCACATCGGTGAACCGAATCGGCAGACCTCTCGAACAAGATCGGACCGGCTCGGACCAGTTCGGACCGGCTCGGTCGGGCTCGGTCGGGCTCGAATACGAAAGAAGTGTCACGTGTCGCTGCTCGACACCCGTGTCCCCGCCGTTCTGCTGCGGATCGACCGGAACCCCTTCCACCACGGAACGCTGGGCGCCGTGCGTTCGCTCGGCCGCGCGGGGGTGGACGTGCACGTGGTCGCCGACTGCGAGCGGAGCCCGGTCCGCGCCTCCCGCTACCTGAGCCGGCTGCACACCCCGCCGCCGCCCGGTGCCTCCCCCGCCGAGATCGCGGCGGTCCTGCGTCAAGTGGCCGCCCGGCTCGCCCGGCCCGCCGTACTGATCCCGATGGACGACGCGTGTGCCATTGCGGTGGGCCGGGCACGGGCGGAACTGGCGCCCGCGTTCCTGCTGCCCGACCAGCCGGGCGCGCTCGCCGAACGTGTGGCCGACAAGGCGGAACTGGCCGCCGTGTGCGCGTCCCTGGACGTCCCGCACCCCGAGACCCTGGTCCCGGAGGGCGCGGCCGAGGCGGCGCGTGCGGCGTGGCGGCTGGGCCTGCCGGTGGTGGCGAAGTGGAGCCGGCCCTGGCTGGTGCCGCCGGGCAGCGGACTGCGCAGCACCGCGGTGGTGCGCTCGGCGCGGGAGGCCGGGGAACTGTACCGGCGGGCCGAGGAGGCGGGCAGCCGGCTGCTGCTCCAGGCGTTCCTGCCGCCGGGACCCGACCGGGACTGGTTCTTCCACGGGTACGCCGACCGCTCGGGCGTGATCCGGGCGGGCGGCCCCGGCCGCAAGACGCGGGCCAGGCCGCGCGGCGCCGGTTCGACGGCGGTGGGCCGCTGGACGCCGAACCCGCGGGTGCGGGCGCTCGCCGAGCGGGTCACGGCGGAGCTGGGCTACCGCGGCGTCTTCGACCTCGACTTCCGCCGCTGCGGCGCGACCGGCCGCTATCACCTGCTCGACTTCAATCCGCGTCCGGGCGCCCAGTTCCGGCTCTTCACCGACAGTGCGGGCCTGGACGTCGTACGGGCCCTGCACCTGGACCTGACCCATCGTCCGCTGCCCGAGGGGGTGCCGCGGCCGGGGCGTGCGTTCGTGGTGGAGAACCACGCGCCGCTGAGCGCTTTGCGCCCGGCGCGCGAGGGGCGCGAGCTGGCGTGGCACGCCCGGGACGACCGGGCGCCGGGGCGGGCCCTGTGGGCGCTGTGGGGACGCCACGTCGGCGCCCGCCTGCGGGAGCGCGCCCGCCGGAGCGACGCCCGCCCGGGCGCCGGAACCCCGGCCCGCGCCCGCGTCGTACGCCAGGCCTCCGCGCCGACGGCGGACCGCACCGGCCGCCCGGACCACCGGGGCGGCACCGCCCGCTCCGACCGTCCGGACGAGGACCGGGCGGGCAGCCGCTGACGCACCCCGACGCCCCCGGCGGCCCGTGTGGGCCGGCCGGGGGCGTCGGGGCGGGCGGGCGGGTCAGCGGCCGGCGGCGGCCCTGCCCCGGCGGTAGAGGATCGCTCCGCCCGCGATCAGCACGGCACCGGCGGCAGCGGCACCGAGCGTGCCCTCACTGCCGGTCTCGGCCAGGACGGGCGGCTGCTCCGTCCGGGGAGCCGGCGGGGTGTGCTCCTCCTCGGAGGGCGGCGGGGGCTCCTCCTCGCCGGTGGGCGGCGGCGGCTCCTCGTGGGTGGGCGGCGGGGGCTTCTCCTCCTCGCCGGGGGGCGTGGTCGGGGGCGGCGGCTCCTCCTCGCCGTAGCCGGGGGGCTCCTCCGAGGCGTTCTCGCACTCGTTGCCGAAGACCGGGTTCAGCGCGGCGATCACGTCGACCGTGTTGCCGCACAGGTTCACCGGCACGTCGACCGGGACCTGCGCGTTGTTGCCCGAACCGACGCCGGGCGAGCCCTCGGCCACACCCTCCGCGTCGGCGCCGGACGAGGACGAGGCCGAGGAGGAGGTGTCCTCGCCGTACCCGCCGCCGTACCCGCCGCCGTAGCCGCCGGTCTCCTCGTCCGAGCTGTTCTCGCACTCGTTGCCGAAGGCCGGGTTGAGCGCACCGACGATGTCGATGCTGTTGCCGCACAGGTTCACCGGCACGTGCACGGGGACCTGGACGGCGTTGCCGGACACGGCGCCCGGCGAGTTCGTGGCGGCCCCGTCCGCATGCGAGTCGGCAAGGGCGGGGCTGCCGCACAGGGAAAGGATGCCCGTCGCGGCGGCAGCCGCGACCATCCCCCTGCTCAGGGTCTGTCGCACTCTGGTTGTCTTCCTGCTTGTAGAGATGAGAGATGGCTGCAGAAAGGGGAAAAGCCGGCCCCGAACCAAACGAGTTGGCCAAGGCCGGCCATGACGCAGCCGGTCGGTGCGGTACGACGTCAGTCGTTCTCGCACTCGTTGCCGAACGCCGGGTTCAGCAGACCAACCACGTTGATGCTGTTGCCGCACACGTTGACGGGAACGTGCACGGGAACCTGGATGACGTTGCCGGACAGGACGCCCGGGGAGCCGATGGCGGCACCCTCGGCACCGGCGTCGGCGAAGGCCGGGGCGGCCATGCCGAGGGCCATGATCGCGCCCGCGACAACAGCAGCGCTCTTCTTCATGAACTTTCCCTTCTCTGCGGTCATGCCTGAATGACGGCCGAAACCGCGCGAGCACAGCATTGACGGCTCGCACCATGACCTGCAGCCTGCAAACGAGGAATTGACGGCCGGAGAAACTACCGAACGTGGGACACCCCGGAATTCACTCGGATGCCCCACAACTCGGTCCGGCCGTTCCCCCAGGAGAGCGACGACGTCCATCCGCTCCCCGACGAGTTCCCGACCGTTCACGGCCGGGCGGCCCACGCGGAAGTCAGCGGGCCGCCCGCGCCGGGCGGGGCAGGGTTCAGCGGCCCTCGCCGTTGGCCGACAGCACCGACAGGTCCTCGAGGACGTGCGACAGGGCGCCGTCCCGCTTGGCCTGCGTGGAGTTGTCCGCGCACTGCTGGTTCAGGTCGTCCGCCAGGACGTTGACGTCCTGGATCGGCACGAGGTTGATGACGGCGACGTTGATGTCCTCGAGGCCGACGCACGGCTTGTTCAGCGTGCCCTCGACCAGCGACAGCTGGGGGCTCATGTCGCCCTTGGTCGCCGAGTTGCCGAACGCCGACTCGGCGCCGTTGCCGTTGGCCACGGCCGGCCCGTTGTCGTCCCCGATGGCCAGGGCCTGGGGAGCGGCGGCAGCCGACATGCCGATCACAGAAGCGGCAGCCGCCGCGGCGACCATTGCCTTCTTGAGCACTTCGCGTTCCTTTCGTCGTAGCGACGCACTGTCCTACGGCCTCATCAACCCGATGCGCGATGATTGGTTGCGGGCGTTCACCCGGTTGGCCCGCACGGGATCTCAAAAACGCCGCAAAAACCGCCGGAACCCCGGAGGGACGGCGGACCCGTACACATTTCCCGTTGTCCGCCGACGGAGTGAACGGGAGAAACCCGACCGGAGTCGCGGAGTTGACCAGTGCGCTCCGGTGGACGGGGTTTCCTCAGAAAGGACTTGCCAGTGATCAAGAAGGTAGTTGCCTACGCGGCGATCGCCGCCTCCGTCATGGGCGCCTCCGCTGCCGCTGCCCCGCAGGCGATGGCGATCGGCGACGACAGCGGGCCCGTCTCGGCCAACGGGAACGGCGCCTCGCAGTACTTCGGCAACTCGATGACCACGGGCAACATGAGCCCGCAGATGGCGCTCATCCAGGGTTCGTTCAACAAGCCCTGCATCGCGGTCAGCGACGTCCCGGTCAGCGTCATCGGTCTCGTGCCGATCCAGGACCTGAACGTCCTGGGCGACGACATGAACCAGCAGTGCGCCGAGAACTCGACGCAGGCCAAGCGCGACGGTGCGCTGGCCCACCTCCTGGAGGACGTCTCGATCCTGTCCGCCAACGGGGAGGGCGGCGGGCGCTGACAACGGCCCCGACCGGGGGCGGGTCGCCGAGCACATCGGCGGCCCGCCCCTTTCGCGTGCCGTCAGTCGCGCTTCGGGGCCGTGTACAGCGCCTCGATGTCGTCCGCGTACGCGGCGACGGCCGCGTGCCGCTTGACCTTCAGGGACGGGGTCAGCAGTCCGTTCTCCTCGGTGAACTCGCCCTCGACCAGGCGGAAGGCGCGGATCGACTCCGCCCGGGAGACGGCCGCGTTGGCGTGGTCCACGGCCTTCTGGACGTCGGCGCGCATCCGCTCGTCGCGCACGATCGCGGACAGGGGGGTGTCGGCGGGCAGCCCGCGCACCGCCAGCCAGTGGGCGACGGCGTCCGGGTCGAGGGTGATCAGGGCGGCGACGAAGGGCCGGTTGTCGCCGACGACGAGGCACTGGGCGACGGGCGGGCGGCTGCGCAGACGGTCCTCCAGGACGGCCGGGGAGACGTTCTTGCCGCCGGAGGTGACCAGGAGGTCCTTCTTGCGGCCGGTGATGGTGAGGTAGCCGTCGGAGTCGAGGGAGCCGAGGTCACCGGTGGCGAACCAGCCGTCGGTGAGGGCCTCCTCGGTGGCCTCGGGGTTGCCGCGGTAGGCGCCGAAGACGATGCCGCCCCTGACGAGGACCTCGCCGTCGTCCGCGATGCGCACGGCGGTGCCGGGGACCGGCGGACCGACGGTGCCGGGACGGGGGCCGAGCGGCGGGACGATGGTGGCGGCGGCGGTGGTCTCGGTCAGGCCGTAGCCCTCGTAGACCATGATTCCGGCGGCGTAGAAGAACAGGTTGAGGTCGCTCTCCAGCGGGGAGCCGCCGCTGATGGCGTAGCGCAGCCGGCCGCCCAGCTCGCCCCGGACCCGGCGGTAGACCAGCAGGTCGTACAGGGCCCAGCCCGCCCACAGGCCGGGGGTGGGGCCCTTGCCGCGGCCGAGGAAGCGTGCCAGGTGTGCTCCGCCGAAGCGGACGGCGAGGCGGTGGGCGCGTTCGAAGGAGGCGCCGCGGCCGATCCTCTCGGCGGTCGCCCGTCCGGTGTCGTGGATCTTCTCGAACAGGTAGGGGACGCCGACCAGGAAGGTCGGGCGGAACGACTTGAGCGCGGGGCGCAGTTCGTCGGGCCTGATGCTCGGGAAGTGGCCGATCTCGATGCGGGCCAGCAGGCAGGAGATCTGGATGGTGCGGCCCAGGATGTGGGCCAGTGGCAGGAAGAGGAGGGTCGAGGCGGTCTGGCCGGTGACCTCCTTGAAGATCGGGTGCAGCAGCTCGACCGTGTTGGCGGCCTCGGCGTGCAGGTTGGCGTGGGTGAGGACGCAGCCCTTGGGGCGGCCGGTGGTGCCGGAGGTGTAGCAGACGGTGGCGACCGAGTCCGGGGCGAGGGCGCCGCGGCGCTTGGTGACCTCCTCGTCGCTCACGCCGAGGCCCAGGGCCGTGAGGTCGGCGAGCGCGCCGGCGTCGAGTTCCCAGACGCGCGGGCGCTCGGAGTGGTCGGCCGTGCCGGCCCGGACGGTGGCGGTGTGGGCGGCGGTCTCGGTGACGGCGTACCGGGCGCCGGAGTCGCGGACGATCCACTCGACCTGCTCGGCGGAGGAGGTGGCGTAGACGGGGACGGACTGGCCGCCGGCCGCCCAGATCGCGAAGTCCAGGACCGTCCACTCGTAGCGGGTGCGGGACATGACGGCGACCCGGCCGCCGGGTTCCAGACCGGCGGCGATCAGGCCCTTGGCCACGGCGGTCACCTCGTCGGCGAACCCGGCGGCGGTGACGGGCCGCCAGACGCCGTTCACCTCGCGGCGCAGGACCACCGCGTCGGGGGCCTCGGCCGCGTTGGTGAACGGGATGTCGGCGGTGCTGCCCGTGGTGGGCCGGGGTGCGAGGGGGGCGGTGCGGGCCTCGCGGACGGTGCCGCGAGCGTCCCTGACGGTCTCGGTCCTGGCGCGGGAGGCCGGGCCGCCGCGCCGTTTCGCCCGTTTCAGGTCCCTGCGTACGCCCATGACGGCTCCCGGTCGCGGTTGGACTGCTGCGGTGTCGCGTGCAACTGACCCATGAACTTACTTGGGAGTAAACTTACTCACGCGTAAGGAAACGTCAATGGGCGGACCGGACACGGTGCCGGGCCGGCCGGTCGGCCTGGTCCCGCGTCGGCTAGGACACCACGTCCTTGCGGGCAAACCCCCTGAAGGCCAGGGCGAACAGCACGAGCGCGTAGGTGACCGAGACGGCGGCGCCCTGGATCATGCCGGACCACTCCGGGTTCGGCTGGACGGCGTCCGCCCAGGCGAACTGCCAGTGCGCGGGCAGGAAGTCGCGCCAGTGGCCGAGCGCGGTCACGGCGTCCAGGACGTTGCCGACGATGGTGAGGCCGACGGCGCCGCCGACCGCGCCGAGCGGGGCGTCGGTCCGGGTGGACAGCCAGAACGCGAGCCCCGCGGTGACCAGTTGGGAGACGAAGATGTACGCCACGACCACCACCAGGCGCGTGGCGGCCGTGCCCGGGGCGAGCGAACCGCCCGTGGGGATGGCCAGCGGCCCCCAGCCGTAGGCGACGGTGCCCACGGCCAGCGCCACCAGGGGCAGCAGCACCATCGCGGCCAGGCTCAGCCCGAGCCCGACCGCCAGCTTGGACGCGAGCAGCCGGGCGCGCGGCACGGGCGCGGCGAGCAGGTAGCGCAGGGAGGACCAGCTCGCCTCGGAGGCCACGGTGTCCCCGCAGAACAGGGCGACCGGGACGACCAGCAGGAAGCCGGCCGAGACGAAGAGGTTGACGGCGGCGAAGTTGGCGCCGGAGGCGGTCGCGGTGTCCATGAGGGTGATGCGGTCGCCGGGGCCGTCCGGCTCGCCGCCGATCGCGAAGGCGGCGACGAGGACGAACGGCAGCGCGGCGAGGATCGCGCCCATGGCCAGGGTGCGGCGCCGCTTGAGCTGGCGCACCAGCTCCACCCGCAGGGGGAGGGTGCGGCCCGCCCGGTAGCCGTACGCGGACTCGGACACGGACGCCGGGTCGGGCGCGGGCCCGGTCGTGGCCGGCCTGGTGGGCGTGCTCATGCGGAACCTCCGATCAGGGTGAGGAAGGCGTCCTCCAGGCGGCGGTGCGGGCCGACCGACGCCACGGGCACCTCCAGCCGGACGAGTTCGGCGACCAGGGCGGGTGCGGTGCCGGTGGTGTCGAGGCGGACCAGGAGCCCGTCGTCGGTGTGGACGACCGAGGCGACGCCGGGCAGGGCGGCGACCTTGTCCACGAGCGGTTCGTCCACGGGCAGGTCGGTGCCGACGAGGAGGGTGTCGCCGGAGCCGATGATCTCGGCGACCGGGCCCGCCTGGACCAGCCGGCCCCGGTCCATGACCACGAGGTGCGTGCAGGACTGCTCGACCTCGGCCAGCAGGTGGCTGGAGACGATGACGGTGCGGCCGGCCGCCGCGTAGCGGATCATCACCTCGCGCATCTCGCGGATCTGGGGCGGGTCCAGGCCGTTGGTCGGTTCGTCGAGGATGAGCAGGTCGGGCAGGCCGAGCATCGCCTGGGCGATGGCGAGCCGCTGGCGCATGCCCTGCGAGTAGGTGCGCACGGCGCGGGCGAGCGCGTCGCCGAGCCCGGCGATCTCCAGGGCCTCGTCCAGATGGGCGTCCTCGGGCGGACGGCCGGTGGCCCGCCAGTACAGCTCCAGGTTCTCCCGCCCCGACAGGTGCGGCAGGAAACCGGCGCCCTCGACGAAGGCGCCGACCCGGGACAGCACCGGGGCGCCGGGCCGGATGGCGTGGCCGAAGACCCGGATCTCGCCGTCGTCCGGCTTGATCAGGCCCATCAGCATCCGCAGGGTGGTGGTCTTGCCCGCGCCGTTGGGTCCGAGCAGGCCGAGCACCTGCCCCTTCTCGACCCGGAACGACAGCTCCCGCACCGCGTACCGCTCGGCGGACCCGGCGTAGCGCTTGCTCAGACCGGTGATCTGCAGGGGCACGTCGGCGAGCGCGGGGGCGGGCGCGGGCGCGGTGGTGCGGCGGCGGCCCGTCCACAGCAGGATCACCGCGACGGCGGCACCGGCCAGGGGCAGCCACCACACCCAGGCGGGCAGCGGGGCGGCTGCGGTCGTCACGCCGGGCGCGGTGGGTACCGACAGGTCGCCCTTCAGGGAGACGGTGTACGTGGCCGGGGCGGCCGGGGAGGCGTAGCCGAGGTCGGTGGAGGCGAGGACCAGGCGGAGTCGGTGGCCCTTCTCCACCTCGTGGTCGATCGCCGGGAGGGTGACCGTGACGTCCTTGCCCGCCTCGGCGTCCTCCACGCGGACGGGGGCGACCAGCTGGGAGGGGAGCACGGGCGAGGTGCCGCCGGGGCCGACGTCGTACACCTTGGCGAACAGGACGGCGTCCTCGGCGGTGGAGCGGACGTGGACGGTGGCGGTCGGCGAGCCGGTGATCCGCAGGTCGTCGGTCATGGGGGCGGACTGGAAGGCGGCGTACTGGCCGGGGAAGTCCAGGGAGATCCCGACGCCGAGCGAGGAGAGCTGGGAGAGCCCTCCGCCGCCGATGCCGGGGAGGGCGGAGACGGCGGGCGGGTTGGCGCCGGCCGGGTTGTCGACGCTCTGCTCGCGGCCGCCCAGGGGCACGGACCGCTGTCCGTTCGCCAGACCCGGGTAGTGGTCGGCGCTCGCGCCGCGCAACTGGGCCTGTCCGTCGGTGGAGTCGACGCCTCCGGTGCGGGTGACGCGGAAGCCGGGGCCGGTGTCGGCGCCCTTGTCGTCCTTCAGGTAGCGGTCGAACCAGCCGTCGATGCGTGCCTGGACGCGGTCGTTCTCCAGGTCGCCGCCGTCGTGTCCGCCCGCGATCCAGTCGACGTCCACGGGGGCGCCGTTCGCCCGGATCGTCTTCGCCGCGGCGTCGGCCTGGCCGAGCGGGAAGAGGGAGTCGGTCTGCCCCTGCACGAGCAGGGTGGGCACCTTGATCCGCTCGCCCACCGCCTGCGGGCTGCGCTGCTCCAGGAGCTTCACGGCCGCGGCGTCGGGCGTGCCGGACTCGGCGACCCGCTGGTACATGCGGCACAGGTCGGCCTCGAACCGGTCGCAGCCGCCGCCGGAGTTGACGAAGATGCCGGCCCACAGCTTCTTGAAGACGCCGTTCGGGAACAGCGCGTCCGCCAGGTTCCAGTAGGTGATCGCCGGGGCGACGGCGTCCACGCGGGTGTCGTGCCCGGCGGCGAGCAGCGCGACCGCGCCGCCGTAGGAGCCGCCCGCGATGCCCACGCGGGGGTCGCCGTCCTTGTCCAGCTCGACCTGGGGCTGCTCCGCGAGCCAGTCGATCAGCCGGGACACGTCGGCGACCTCGCCGTCCGGCGCGTTCAGCCCGATCTTCCCCGTGGACTTCCCGAAGCCGCGCGCCGACCAGGTGAGGACCGCGTACCCGTCCCGGGCGAGGTCCTCGGCCTGCTCGCGTACGTCGTCCTTGCTGCCGCCGAAGCCGTGGGCGAGCAGGACGGCCGGGCGGCGGCCGCCGGATCCGGACGTGAAGTACGAGGTGTCCAGGCGCACTCCGTCGCCCACCGCCGCGACCCGGTCGGCGCGGCGCACCGGGGCCGGGTCGTCACCGGCGGCGGCCGTCCACGTCCCGGCGCCGGCGAGCACGACGACGGCGGCCGCGGCGGAGAGCATCCGCCGCGGCCCCCGTAGCAGCCCTCGCACGCGGGGCAGTCGAAGATCCATGCGTCAACGGTACGGGCCGCCGCCGACAACGGAGGCCCTCCCGGGGGTGAACCGGGGGCCCTCCCACGGACGTACGGTGCCGCTCGCGCGTACCACGGGCGCGGTAGACCGGTCGGGGCCGGCGGCCGCCGCCGTCCGTCGTCCGGACGCTGTCGGTGGGCCCCGGTAGTGTCTTTCGCACAGGTGAATCACAGGGACACGGCAACGGGTGGGGACTCATGAAGCTGAATTACACCGCGGCCTGGGTGGGGCTCACGGCGGTCGCGCTGGTCACGGCCACCGCGTGCGGCTCGGACGGCGCGAAGTCGGCGGCGGAGACCGCCGACCGGGCCGTGGACAAGGGGAACACGGTCGTGGCGGCCCTCACCCGGGCCTCCGACCGGACCGAGGAGCTGGGCTCCGCCGAGGTCAGGACGACGACCACGCTGGACGCCGCCGGCGGCGAGCCGGTCTCCATGGACGGCACGTACTCCTGGGGGGACGGGGCGGCCATGGACGTCGAGATGGACACCGCCGCCGCGCAGATGAGCGCCGTCCAGGACGATCCGACGACGCGGGTCGTCATGGTCGACGGCGCCTACTTCTACGACGTCGATCCCCAGCCGAGCGGCCCGCTCGCGGGCAAGGAGTGGATGCGCGTGGACGTCGCCGCCGTGACCGGCGAGGCGGGCGCCGACAACATGGCGGCCAACGCCGACCCGACGGCGGCGCTGCGCTACATGACGGCCTCCACGGAGGTGAAGGACCTCGGCGAGGAGACCGTCCTCGGCAAGAAGGCCACGCACTACCGGGGCAGCGTCGGCGCGGAGCATGTCGAGAAGTCCAAGCTCACCGGCGCCGAGAAGAAGGCCGCCATCGCCGCCCTGGAGGCGAGCGGCGGGAAGCTGACCTGCGACATCTGGGTCGACGGCAAGGACCTGCCGGTGCGGATCTCGCAGTCCGGCGCCGGGATGACCGTGCGCATGGACTTCGTGAAGTTCGGCGCCACCGAGAAGATCACGGCTCCGCCCGCCGCCCAGACCGGCGACCTCACCGAACAGGTCAGGGAGCAGCGGGACGCGGCGATCGGCCAGTGACCGCCGACGCCCCCGGTCCGCCCGTGTCGCTCGGCGGGCCGGGGGCGTCCGCGCCGTCTCAGTGGTTGCGCGGGAAGCCCAGGTCCACGCCCGCCGGGGCGTCGGCCGGGTCGGGCCAGCGGGTGGTGACGACCTTGCCGCGGGTGTAGAAGTGCGTGCCGTCGTTGCCGTAGATGTGGTGGTCGCCGAAGAGGGAGTCCTTCCAGCCGCCGAAGGAGTGGTAGCCGACGGGGACCGGGATCGGCACGTTGACGCCGACCATGCCGGCCTCGATCTCCAGTTGGAAGCGGCGGGCCGCGCCGCCGTCCCGGGTGAAGATCGCGGTGCCGTTGCCGAACGGCGAGGCGTTGATGAGGGCCACGCCCTCCTCGTACGTCTCGGCACGCAGCACGCACAGGACGGGGCCGAAGATCTCGTCCCGGTACGCCTTCGCCGTGGTCGGTACCCGGTCCAGCAGGGAGATGCCGATCCAGTGGCCGTCCTCGTGGCCGTCGACCGTGTAGCCGGTGCCGTCCAGGACGACCTCGCAGCCCTCGGCCGCCGCGCCCTCGACGTAGGACGCGACCTTGTCGCGGTGCGCCTTGGTGATGAGCGGGCCCATCTCGGAGGACGGGTCGGTGCCGGGGCCGATCTTGATCTTCTCGGCGCGCTCGCGGATCTTCTCCACCAGCTCGTCGCCGACGGCACCGACCGCGACGACCGCGGAGATCGCCATGCAGCGCTCGCCGGCCGAGCCGTAGGCCGCGCTGACCGCCGCGTCGGCCGCCGCGTCGAGGTCGGCGTCGGGCAGCACCAGCATGTGGTTCTTGGCGCCGCCGAGCGCCTGCACGCGCTTGCCGTGGGCGGAGGCGGTGGTGTGGATGTAGCGGGCGATCGGGGTCGAGCCGACGAAGGAGACGGCCTTGACGTCCGGGTGCTCCAGGAGGCGGTCCACGGCCACCTTGTCGCCGTGCACGACGTTGAAGACGCCGTCCGGCAGACCGGCCTCGGAGAGCAGCTCGGCGACCTTCACGGCGGCCGAGGGGTCCTTCTCGCTGGGCTTGAGCACGAAGGTGTTGCCGCAGGCGATGGCGATGGGGAACATCCACAGCGGCACCATCGCCGGGAAGTTGAACGGCGTGATGCCCGCGACCACGCCGAGCGGCTGCCGGATGGAGGACACGTCGACGCGGGTGGCGACCTGCGTCGACAGCTCGCCCTTGAGCTGCACGGTGATGCCGCAGGCCAGGTCGACGATCTCCAGGCCGCGCGCGACCTCGCCGAGGGCGTCGGAGTGCACCTTGCCGTGCTCGGCGGTGATCAGCTCGGCGATCTCGTCGCGGTGCGCGTCCAGCAGCGCCCGGAAGCGGAAGAGGATCGAGGTCCGCTGGGCCAGGGAGGACTGCCCCCAGGTCAGGTAGGCCTCCTTGGCGGCGGCTACCGCGGCGTCCACCTCGTCGACGGAGGCGAAGGCGACCTTGGTGGTGACCTCGCCGGTCGCCGGGTCCGTCACCGGCCCGTAGCTGCCCGAGACGCCTTCGGCGGTCTTGCCGCCGATCCAGTGGTTGACGATGTTCGTCATGACCGAGA
The DNA here is from genome assembly GCF_027947595.1 of Streptomyces lienomycini. Lineage (NCBI taxonomy): Bacteria > Bacillati > Actinomycetota > Actinomycetes > Kitasatosporales > Streptomycetaceae > Streptomyces > Streptomyces lienomycini. The sequence continues at coordinate 6,667,118 of NZ_CP116257.1, forward strand.
ACTCCTTCACAGAGGGCGGCGACGGGTCGAGACGTGCCGTGGGTGCTGCCGTGACTCCATCCCAGCAGCCGGGCACGCCGGACGCGCCCGACACTGTGTCTGCGGTTCGGGCGTCCACGTAGACACGTGGGGCAGTGTGGGCGGCCCGCGCCACGGCGGGGCGGGTCGGGGCGGGACGCGGGAACCTCCGGCGCGGAGGAGCTGCGAGCGGGGAGTTGGCGCTCGTGCCTCGCTCCTGCCAGGGCGAGGCGGCCTTCCCGCGCCGGAGGCGTTCGGTGGGGGAACCGGCGACCGGACCGTGTGCCATCGGGTCGTGCGCCATCGCGTTCCCTTCTTGCCCGCCCTTGCGTCTCCCCGGTTTCTAGCCCCGCGCGTGCGGCCTGTCAATGTTTTGTCCGGACATTCGGACGACATGGTCCGGTCGGCGGAGCGGCCGACCACCGCGACCGCCGCGCCACGCCCGTCGACGGCGTACGCCTTTGTGTCACTCCTGTCACGAATGCCCCGTCCGGGTCACACATGTCACGCCTGCGCGGGTCTTCCGTCACATCCAGGAACGGCCCCTGACCGCCCGTCACTCCGCGTCGTTCACCCGGAACAGGCTTGGTGATCGCCAGCGCAGCACCCGGCTCCCCCCGCGGCCGTCCCCGGTCGCCGCCGTGGTGCGCGCGGGGAGGTGCGACTAGTGACCGACCGAAGGCTCTGGTCCTACAAGGACATCGCGGCCCACATCCGGGTCCGGCCGGACACCGTGCGGTCGTACCGCAAGCACGGGCTGCTGCCTCCGCCCGACCATGTGGAGGGCGGCAAGCCCTACTGGTACGCGGACACGGTCCGGGCCTGGGTGGCGTCCCGCCCCCGCAACCGGGACCGGTAGCGACGGGACAGAGGGACAACGGAGCGCACGGGGGGGGGACTGAGGGACGGAGGGAAAACCGTTCTGTGCCCCGCCGCCGGGTGGGGCACAGTGCCGTGCATGGACTTCTCCGAGAAACCCGTGCTCACCGGCGACAAGACCGTCCTGCGGCCGTTCACCGTCGAGGACGCCGACGTGATGTGGGAGATCGTCAACGATCCGGAGGTCGTCCGCTTCACCTTCGAGCCGACCACCGAACTCTCCCTCGACCGGCTGCGTTCCTGGTACGGCGTGCGCACCGCCGATCCCGACCGGCTCGACCTCGCCGTCACCGACCGCGCCACCGGCGAACTCGTCGGCGAGGTCGTCCTGTACGCGTGGGACCCGTCGGCCCGCAGCTGCACCTTCCGCACCCTGCTCGGGCCCCGGGGCCGCGGCCGCGGGCTGGGCAGCGAGGCGACCCGGCTCGTCGTCGGGCACGCCTTCGAGCAGGTGGGCCTGCATCGCGTCGAGTTGGAGGTCTACGCGGACAACCCCCGGGCCCGGCGGGTGTACGAGAAGGCCGGTTTCGTGGTGGAGGGGGTACGGCGGGAGGCGGCCCTGCGCGACGGCGTGTGGGTGGACGAGGTGCTGATGGCGGTCCTCGATCACGAGTGGCGGCGTACGGAGGCGACGCAGGGGACGGGTGAGCCCCGCCTTCATACCCCCTAGGGGTAAGGTGGCAGTGAGTGGTCCGGGCCGGACCACTCGTACCCGCCCCTGCACCTACCGACGAGGAGCAACCACATGACCGCCCAGACCGACACCACCCAGGGCTCCGTCACCACCGTCTACAAGGTGAGCGGAATGAGCTGCGGCCACTGCGAGGGCGCCGTCTCCGGCGAGATCTCCGAGATCGCGGGCGTGGGCTCGGTGCGGGCCGTCGCCTCCACCGGCGAGGTCACCGTCGTCTCCGAGACCCCTCTCGACGACGCGGCCGTGCGTGCCGCCGTGGACGAGGCGGGCTTCGAGCTCGTCGGCCGGGTCTGAGCCCCGGCGCACCCCGCCCCCGTCCTGGAGTCCGGACCATGACCAGCACCACCGCGGACACCCCTACCGCCGCGACGACCGACGCTCCCGGCCCCGGCCCAGACCCGGGCCCCGATCCCGGCCTCGCCGAGGTCGAGCTGCTCATCGGCGGCATGACCTGCGCCTCCTGCGCGGCCCGCGTCGAGAAGAAGCTCAACCGCATGGACGGCGTCACCGCCACGGTGAACTACGCGACGGAGAAGGCCCGGGTCGCCTACCCGGCGACCACCGAGGTCGCCGACCTGATCGCGACCGTCGTGAAGACCGGGTACACCGCCGAGGAGCCCGCGCCGCCGCCGGAGCCCGCCGACGGTCCCGGCCCCGAGGCGTCCGGCGACGACGACCCCGAGATGTCGGCCCTGCGCCGGCGTCTGGTCGTCTCGGCCCTCCTCGCCGCCCCCGTGGTCCTGCTGGCGATGGTCCCGGCGCTGCAGTTCGACAACTGGCAGTGGCTCTCGCTCACCCTGGCCGCGCCCGTCGTGGTCTGGGGCGGGCTGCCCTTCCACCGCGCCGCCTGGACGGGCGTGCGGCACGGCGCGGCCACCATGGACACGCTGGTCTCGCTCGGCACGCTGGCGGCGTTCGGCTGGTCCCTGTGGGCGCTGTTCCTCGGCGACGCGGGCATGCCGGGCATGCGGCACGGCTTCGACCTCACCGTCTCCCGCGCCGACGGCGCCTCCTCGATCTACCTGGAGGCGGCCGCCGGGGTCACCGCGTTCCTCCTCCTCGGCCGCTGGCTGGAGGCCCGCTCCAAGCGCCGCGCCGGCGCCGCGCTGCGGGCCCTGCTGGAGCTGGGCGCCAAGGACGTGGCCGTCCTGCGGGAGGGGCGCGAGGTGCGGATACCCGTGGCCCGGCTGGCGGTGGGCGACCGGTTCGTCGTACGCCCCGGCGAGAAGATCGCCACCGACGGCACGGTGGCCGAGGGCGCCTCGGCCGTGGACGCCTCGCTGCTGACCGGCGAGTCCGTGCCGGTGGACGTCGCCGTCGGCGACACCGTCACCGGCGCCACGGTCAACGCCGGGGGCCGGCTGGTGGTCGAGGCGACCCGGGTGGGCGCGGACACGCAGCTGGCGCGGATGGCGAAGCTGGTGGAGGACGCGCAGAGCGGCAAGGCGCGGGTGCAGCGGCTCGCCGACCGCATCTCGGGGATCTTCGTCCCCGTCGTGCTGCTGATCGCGTTCGCCACCTTCGGCGGCTGGCTCGGTACCACCGGTGACACGGTCGCCGCGTTCACCGCGGCCGTCGCCGTCCTGATCATCGCCTGCCCGTGTGCGCTGGGCCTCGCGACGCCGACCGCGCTGCTGGTCGGCACCGGCCGCGGCGCCCAGCTCGGCATCCTCATCAAGGGCCCGGAGGTGCTGGAGTCCACGCGGCGCGTCGACACGGTCGTCCTGGACAAGACCGGCACCGTCACCACGGGCCGCATGACCCTGCACGAGGTGTACGCCGCCGAGGGCGCCGACGCGGACGAACTGCTGCGGCTCGCGGGCGCCGTGGAGCACGCCTCCGAGCACCCCGTGGCCCGCGCGGTCGCCGCCGGCGCGGAGGAGCGGCTCGGCACGCTGCCGGACGTCGAGGACTTCGAGAACGTCCCCGGGCGCGGCGTACGCGCCCGCGTGGAGGGCCGCGAGGTGGCCGTGGGGCGCCTGTACGACGTCCTCCCGCCCGCGGTGTCCGCCGCCCGCGACGAGGCCGAGCAGCGGGGCCGTACGGCCGTCGTCGTCGGCTGGGACGGGGAGGCGCGCGGGGTCGTGGCCGTGGCCGACGCGGTGAAGGAGACCAGCGCCGAGGCGGTGGCCGAGCTGCGCCGGCTGGGCCTGACCCCCGTCCTGCTGACCGGCGACAACCGCCGGGTGGCCGAGTCGGTCGCGGCGGCCGTCGGCATCGACGAGGTGATCGCCGAGGTGCTGCCCGAGGACAAGGTCGCGGTGGTGGAGCGGCTGCGCGGCGAGGGCCGTACGGTCGCCATGGTCGGGGACGGCGTCAACGACGCGGCGGCGCTCGCCACCGCGGACCTGGGTCTGGCGATGGGCACGGGGACGGACGCGGCGATCGAGGCGGGCGACCTGACGCTGGTGCGCGGGGACCTCAGGGTCGCGGCGGACGCGATCAGGCTGTCACGGCGCACCCTGGCCACGATCAAGGGCAATCTCGTGTGGGCCTTCGGCTACAACGTGGCCGCGCTGCCGCTGGCCGCCGCCGGGCTCCTGAATCCGATGATCGCGGGCGCGGCGATGGCCTTCTCCTCGGTCTTCGTGGTCACCAACAGCCTCCGGCTGCGCGCTTTCCGATAGCCCCGCACCGGTCCCCGAACCGGCCGCGGCCGGGCCGTCGCACTCCTGTTCACATGCTGCTCGCGTTCACATGCTGCTCGCGCCGGTCGTGAAGGGCCGCTCGTGACCGGCGCCGTACCCGTACGCCGGCGAGATGCCGGAGGTGGGCGCCGCTGCCCGGTCGGTGCGGAACCGGTCCGCGCCGTACAGGACCAGGGCCCAGGCCAGGCAGGCGAAGGCCGCCGTGTGCAGCAGCGCGCGCACGATGTTCCAGGTGACCCAGGCCGCCTCGAACCGTTCGCGGACGGCGGCCAGGTCGCCGATGGAGCCCGGCGTGCCGTCCCGCTCCAGCTGGTCGTTGAGCGGGACGTTGGCCGCGACGGTCACCGCGAACGCGACCAGGTACAGCACGAGCGCGGCGACGAGCCAGGGCAGCGCGGGCCGCCCGTGGCCGCGCCGGGCGAGGAACACCGCCAGCGCGATCAGCGGGATCGTCCCCATGAACGGAAGCATGAACACGGGGTTGAGGATCGCCTTGTTGATGCCCTGCATCGCCGCGACGAACGTGTGGTCGGAGGTACCGCGCAGCCCCGGCATCACGGAGTAGGCGAAGGCTGCGAAGAGTCCCGCCATCAGGCCGGAGGAGATGACGGCGGCGAGCAGGGTACCGGTCTGCGTGGTCTTCACGAGGCGGCCCCCGGGGTCCAGACGCCGGTGGCCGCGGCCTCGGCGACGTGGTCGGTGAAGTCGCGGGCCGGCCGGCCGAGGACCTGCCGGACGCCGTCTCCGAGACAGGCGTTGCGGCCGTCGAGGACGCTCGTGAACAGGTAGGTCAGCAGGTCGGTGACGGCGGCCGGGACTCCGTGCGCGGCGAGTTCGGCCGCGTAGGCCTCCGCGGGGACGGTGACGTAGCCGATCTCGCGGCCGGTCGCCGCGCCGATCGCGGCTGTGGCCTGCGCGAAGGTGAGCAGCCTGGGCCCGGTCAGGTCGTAGGTGCGGCCGGTGTGGCCGCCTTCGGCCAGGACGGTGGCGGCGACCTCGGCGATGTCGTCGGCATCGACGAACGGCTCCTCGACGTCCCCGACCGGCAGCGCGAGTTCCCCGTCGAGGACCGGACCGAGGAAGTCGCCCTCGCTGAAGTTCTGGGCGAAGAACGAGGCACGCAGGACCGTCCATTCCGCACCCGAAGCCGCCAGCGCCTTCTCGCACGCCTCGGCCTCCGGCTCGCCGCGCCCGGAGAGCAGCACGAGGCGGCGTGCTCCGGTCCGTACGGCCAGCTCGGCGAAGGCGCCGATCGCCTCGGGGGCGCCGGGCACGGCGAGGTCCGGCTGGTAGGAGACGTAGACGGCGTCCACGCCGGTCAGGGCGGGCTGCCAGGTCGTGGAGTCGTTCCAGTCGAAGGGGATTCCGCCGGTCCGTGAGCCGATCCGGACCACGTGGCCGCCACCGGTCAGCCGACGCACGACACGGCGTCCGGTCTTTCCGGTTCCGCCCAGGACCAGGGTGAGTGCGGGGGACGTCATGGTGATCGCCTTTCGTGGGTGGCGCTTCGGGACCGCTTTCCTGCGGTGTGCTCCCAGCTTCGGCCGCCCGGGGATCACCATCAATGGGCAATCGTGCAAGGATCGTTGACCCGTGGGTTGACGGTTGGGGGCGTGGTGGAGCGGCGTGAGATCGAGATCTTTCTGACGGTCGGCGAGGAACTCCACTTCGGGCGCAGTGCCGAGCGGCTGCACGTCTCGGTGGCCATGGTCAGCAAGACGGTCCAGAAGCTGGAGCGGTCGGTCGGCGCGGCCCTCTTCGAGCGGACCAGCCGGCGGGTGGCCTTCACCGCGATCGGGCGGCGCCTCTTCGAGGATCTGAAGCCCGCGCACCAGGCCGTCCTGGACGCCTTCGCGCGCGCCATGGCCTCGGGCCGGGGCGTGGACGGAGTGCTGCGGGTCGGGTTCCTGGGGACGGCCACCGCGGAGTTCGTGGTGCGCGCGGCGGAGCTGCTGCGGACCCGGCATCCGGGATGCGAGGTACGGCTGCGCGAGAGCCGTTTCACGGACGGGACGGCGCCACTGCGCGACGACGTGATCGACGTCCTGCTCATCGACAACTTCGCGGCTCCGGTGTCGGCGCTCGCACCGGAGCACAGCGCGGGCCCGGTGCTGTTCCGGGAGGCGCCGATGCTCGCCGTCTCGGCACGGCATCCACTGGCGCGGCGGGAGGCGGTGGACGTGGCGGAGCTCGCGCGGTACGAGGTGCTGCGGCCGCGGGCGTCTCCGGAAGGGGCGGTGGGGGCCTCCGCTCCCGGGCAGACGGCCGGGAGGACCGCCCCCGGGCAGACGGCCCGGTGGCGCGCTCCCGAGGGCGCGGAGCAGTTGTTCGCCGGGCGACAGGCGGATGCGCCGTCGTTCCCCCTGGCCGGAGCGCCGGGGGGCCGGGCCGCCGGCAGGAGCACGGAATTCGGCAGTGTCCAGGAGATGTGGGCGCTGGTCGGCGCGGGCCACGGGGTCTTCCCCGTCCCGACCCACGCGCGTGTGTACGACGCCCGCCCCGACGTGGCGTTCGTCCCGGTCGAGGGCGCCCCGGCATACGAGTGGCGCCTGGTCTGGCTCTCCGCCGCGGACAACAACCGCATACGCGCCTTCTCCGAAGCGGCCTGCGACTACGTGGCGGCGCACCCCGAGCCACTGACCGCGACCGCGTAGGCGCCGCCGCGCCGTGACAGGGGGGCGGACGAGCCGCGACGACTGGTCCGCATTTCACGCAGGTCGTGGGGCTGCGCCTCTGGAGTCCGGCACTCGCCTCACATAAGCTCTTCACAAGGCTCGCGCATCTTCCTTACGCTTGAGTCCCGTGCGACGTACGGGGCTCTTGCGCACCTAACGGACATATGCAAGAGACGCAGATCACAGTGATGCGAACGTAACCATCGAAGGGGTTCGAAGGTCTAAGTTGGCGATGTCAGGCAGCGTCTTGGGGGGCGCCACCTGGCATCTGGGGATGTCTTGGGGGACTTTCCCAGAGCTGCGTTGCCGGGACACGTACACCGGGAAGCTTTGAGCGGCCCTCCCGGGCGTGCGCTGTCCCGGCAGACCGCGGCGAGCATCACCAGCACGACACAGCGAATTCAGGCGCTGTCCTCACAGACGCCCGGCCGGATCCCGTGGGGGGAATCCGCACCGGGGCATGGGAAGGCGCCCTGGATCGTCGGCCCGTGGGGGGACCGGCGCCAGGGCGCCTTCTGCTGTTCCCGACCCGTTCCGAACGATTCCGGGCACGGAGAAGTCCCGTACCACTCGGGGCGGTACGGGACTCACCAGGTGCGCGGCGACCGGGTGCGCTGCGGGGGTGCCTGTCGGCTCAGCGCTCCTCGACCGGGACGAAGTCGCGCTCGACGACGCCCGTGTAGATCTGGCGCGGGCGGCCGATGCGGGAACCCGGCTCCTTGATCATCTCGTGCCACTGGGCGATCCAGCCCGGCAGCCGGCCGAGGGCGAACAGGACCGTGAACATCTCGGTCGGGAAGCCCATGGCCCGGTAGATCAGGCCGGTGTAGAAGTCGACGTTCGGGTAGAGGCTGCGCGAGACGAAGTAGTCGTCGGAGAGCGCGTGCTCCTCCAGCTTCAGGGCGATGTCCAGCAGCTCGTCGGACTTGCCCAGGGCGGAGAGGACGTCGTGCGCGGCGGCCTTGATGATCTTGGCGCGCGGGTCGAAGTTCTTGTAGACCCGGTGGCCGAAGCCCATCAGGCGGACGCCGTCCTCCTTGTTCTTCACCTTGCGGATGAAGGAGTCGACGTCGCCGCCCGCGTCGCGGATGCCCTCCAGCATCTCCAGCACCGACTGGTTGGCGCCGCCGTGCAGCGGGCCCCAGAGGGCGTTGATGCCGGCGGAGATCGAGGCGAACATGTTCGCCTGCGAGGAGCCGACCAGGCGGACCGTGGACGTCGAGCAGTTCTGCTCGTGGTCCGCGTGCAGGATCAGCAGCTTGTCGAGCGCCGCGACGACCGTCGGGTCCAGCTCGTACTCCTGCGCCGGCACCGAGAAGGTCATGCGCAGGAAGTTCTCGACGTAGCCGAGGTTGTTCGCCGGGTAGACGAACGGGTGGCCGATCGACTTCTTGTACGCGTAGGCCGCGATCGTCGGAAGCTTCGCGAGCAGCCGGATCGTCGAGAGGTTGCGCTGACGCTCGTCGAACGGGTTGTGGCTGTCCTGGTAGAAGGTGGACAGCGCCGAGACCACCGACGACAGCATGGCCATCGGGTGGGCGTCGCGCGGGAAGCCCTTGTAGAAGTTCTTGACGTCCTCGTGCAGCAGGGTGTGCTGCGTGATCTCGTCCTTGAACGAGGACAGCTCGTCGACGGTCGGCAGCTCGCCGTTGATCAGCAGGTAGGCGACCTCCACGAAGGAGGAGCGCTCGGCCAGCTGCTCGATCGGGTAGCCGCGGTACCGGAGGATGCCGGCTTCGCCGTCCAGATAGGTAATGGCGGATTTGTAGGCGGCGGTGTTGCCGTAACCGCTGTCCAGCGTCACCAGACCGGTCTGGGCGCGGAGCTTCCCGATGTCGAAGCCCTTGTCGCCGACGGTGCTGTCGATCACCGGGTAGGTGTACTCGCCATCGCCGAACCGCAGTACTACAGAGTTGTCGCTCACGTCTTCCCTCACCGACGTAGTGCCTCATCTTCGAGGTGCCCTGACTGTCTCTACCATCCCCCACTTGGCTCAGGAGAGTGCACTCGGGGTCGACCATCGGGCCTATTGGCGGCACTCAGTGCCGCCAACTTGCTCATCCTGCCCGCTTCCGCGCCCATCCGGAAGTGCTGTGTGACGTTTCCGACTCGTTTGATCGATCATTTATTTCACACAGGTCAGAGGGTTTACCGCAAGGTTTCAAGGGCGAGGGCCCGCCAACCGGAAGTCGAGCGCCGTGCACCGCCGCCCGGCCGACACCGTCCGCACCGCCTGCCCGATCGCCCTGCGCGACCCGACGAGCACGACCAGCCGCTTCGCCCGGGTGACCGCCGTGTACAGCAGGTTCCGCTGGAGCATCATCCAGGCGCCGGTCGTCACGGGGATCACCACCGCCGGGTACTCGCTCCCCTGCGAGCGGTGGATGGTCACCGCGTAGGCGTGCGCCAGTTCGTCCAGCTCGTCGAAGTCGTACGGCACCTCCTCGTCCTCGTCGGTCAGCACGGTGAGGCGCTGGTCCACGGGGTCGAGCGAGGTGACGACGCCGACGGTGCCGTTGAAGACGCCGTTCTCGCCCTTGTCGTAGTTGTTGCGGATCTGGGTGACCTTGTCGCCGACCCGGAAGACCCGGCCGCCGAAGCGCTTCTCCGGTACGTCCGGGCGGCCCGGGGTGACGGCCTGCTGGAGCAGCCCGTTCAGCGTCCCGGCGCCGGCCGGTCCCCGGTGCATGGGGGCCAGCACCTGCACGTCCCGGCGCGGGTCGAGCCCGAACTTCGCGGGGATGCGTCGCGCGGCGACGTCGACGGTGAGCCGCCCCGCCTCCTCGGTGTCGTCCTCGACGAAGAGGAAGAAGTCCTTCATGCCGTCGGTGACGGGGTGCTGCCCGGCGTTGATCCGGTGCGCGTTGGTGACGACGCCCGACTGCTGGGCCTGGCGGAAGACGCGGGTGAGGCGGACGGCGGGCACGGGGCTGCCGGGCGCCAGCACGTCCCGGAGCACCTCCCCGGCCCCCACGCTGGGCAACTGGTCGACGTCGCCGACGAGCAGCAGGTGGGCCCCCGGTGGTACGGCCTTGGCGAGCTTGTTGGCGAGGAGGAGGTCCAGCATGGACGCCTCGTCCACCACGACCAGGTCGGCGTCGAGCGGCCGCTCCCGGTCGTACGCCGCGTCGCCGCCGGGCTTCAGCTCCAGCAGCCGGTGCACGGTGGACGCCTCGGCGCCGGTCAGCTCGGCGAGGCGCTTGGCGGCCCGGCCGGTCGGCGCGGCGAGCACGACCTTCGCCTTCCTGGCCCGCGCCAGCTCCACGATCGAGCGAACGGTGAAGGACTTGCCGCAGCCGGGACCGCCGGTGAGGACGGCGACCTTCTCGGTGAGCGCGAGCCTGACCGCCGCCTCCTGCTCGGGGGCGAGGTCGGCGCGGGTGCGCTGCTTCAGCCAGCCGAGCGCCTTGTCCCAGGCCACGTCCTGGAAGCCGGGCATCCGGTCCTCGCCGGTGTGCAGGAGGCGGCGCAGCTGTCCGGCGAGGGCCTGCTCGGCGCGGTGGAAGGGGACGAGGTAGACGGCGGTGACGGGCTCGCCGCCCTCGGAGTGGGGCACCTTCTCCCGTACGACACCGGGGTCGCCGTCCGGGTCCTCCGGCTCGGCGGCCAGCTCGGCGAGACACTCGATGACGAGCCCGGTGTCCACCTGGAGCAGCTTCACCGCGTCGGCGATCAGCCTCTCCTCCGGGAGGTAGCAGTGGCCCTGGTCGGTGGCCTGCGACAGGGCGTACTGCAGCCCGGCCTTCACCCGCTCGGGGCTGTCGTGCGGGATCCCGACCGACTGGGCGATCTTGTCGGCGGTGAGGAAGCCGATGCCCCAGACGTCGGCGGCGAGGCGGTAGGGCTGGTTCTTCACCACGGAGATGGAGGCGTCCCCGTACTTCTTGTAGATCCGCACCGCGATGGAGGTGGACACCTCGACGGTCTGGAGGAAGAGCATGACCTCCTTGATCGCCTTCTGCTCCTCCCAGGCGTCGGCGATCTTCTTGGTCCGCTTGGGCCCGAGGCCGGGTACCTCGATGAGCCGCTTGGGCTCCTCCTCGATGATCGTGAGGGTGTCGAGCCCGAAGTGCCGCGTGATCCGGTCCGCGAAGACCGGCCCGATGCCCTTGACCAGCCCGGACCCGAGGTAACGCCGGATGCCCTGCACGGTGGCGGGCAGCAGCGTCGTGTAGTTCTCCACGTGGAACTGCTTGCCGTACTGGGGATGCGACCCCCAGCGTCCCTCCATCCGCAGCGACTCCCCCGCCTGCGCCCCCAGCAGCGCGCCGACGACGGTCAGCAGGTCGCCGGCGCCTCTGCCGATGTCGACGCGGGCGACCGTGTAGCCGTTCTCCTCATTGGCGTACGTGATCCTCTCCAGAACGCCTTCGAGGGTGGCGAGCCGGCGTTCGCCGGGGGCCGCGGGGGGCTGGTTGGGCATGGTGCGACGGTACCGGTGAGGTGTGACAGGACGGTCGGGGAGTCGCCTTCTCAGAGGTCGCGCAGATAGGCGTGTACTCATGGTCGGCGGTGCGGGCGTTCGTCCCAGCGGTGGGTCTTCCATGCCTGGCGGATCAGGTTACGGACGGTGATGATCGTGTCGGCGAGATCGAAGAAGGCGTTGACGACCATGGCCCGGCGCTCGTGGCAGCGGGCGAGGCGGTGGAAGGCGTTGTCGAGCAGGGCGCGAGTCTTGTCGGAGTCGTAGCCGGCGTCCAGGTGGACGGTGATGTCGTCGGGCAGCGGTCCGAGGTCGTCCAGGCGGTCCAGGGTCGAGGCGAGCAGCGGGGAGTCGTGTCGGTTGGGCCCGGCCAGGACGCGGCCCAGCGGAAGTCCGTAACCGCCCGTCATGCCCGAGCGTTTCAGGCCCTGTTTGCCGCGGTCGACTGGGGAACGCCCGGCTACCTCGCCGCCTCCGGGGGCCTTGGTGATCGAGCCGTCGACGGCGATCTGGTCGAGCTCCAGCCCGACGATCCGGTCGTAGGACTCCAGCGCGATCCGCCTGAGCCGCGCGAAGACGCCCAGGGCGATCCACTCGTCGCGGCGGTTGCGGATAGTGGTGGCCGAGCAGGTCGTGTCTGCGATCGCCTGGTAGGAGCAGCCGGAACGCAGGAGTTGCAGCATCTTGTCGAAGACGATCCGATCGCTGATGCGCCGTCGATGGCAGCCCAGCGGATGGTCCGGGTGGTACTCCGGCCGTTCGGGCGGCAGGGCCGCGAATCGGCCCCAGAGGGGTTCGGTCAGTCATGACGGCAGCACAGGCACAGGTCTCCCCAATGAGTAGTGTGCGTGGTGAAGTTGCTGGTCACGGCTCTGGTGTGAGGGGCAGGAGAACTACTCGCGCTGGTCGTCGGCTGGTGCCCACGACGATCGGGTCAGAGGTCTCGTGGCCATGCCGCGGGCTCGCTCTGGTTCGTGGCGGCGCCGCTCACCACATCCCTCTGGGCCCCGGGCGGTAGGCAGACCCTCGACGTCACCGGCCTACAGGTAGTCCATGAACAAGGGCCCCGCCTGACGGCGCGGCGTCGGGCGGTGAGGCCGACATACTTGTCGCCCCGGTCGGCCGCGGCAAGCAGATCTGACGGGGATGTGGCCACGCGCATGATCGCCCCGGACCGACGCATCCTCGCCAGGACAACTCAACAGCGTCGGTGCGTATTTGGGTCAGGCTCGAAGCGATCACACAGCCGTCATCACTGTGGATTGTCAGGCCGCGCAGATGGTCAGGCTGCTTGCGCGAAGGCCGTGATTGCGTCGATGAGGTCGGCCGGAGCTTCCAGTGGGATCAGGTGACCCGTGTTCGGAATCACCGTGAAGTCAGCTCCGGAGAGGTAGGGCATCAGGTTGTTGACGAGCACGTCGACGGGCTCGACATGGTCGTTCTCTCCGGCGACGACGAGGGCAGGGACGCTGATCATGCGGGTGTACTCGCTGACGTCCTCCGCGATGCCGCGCAGCGGCCACTCCGTGCGGGCGGCCTCGGTACTGGCCCGCGAGTCGGTCGCGATCTGCGACTTGATCGATTCGGGCAGCTCCGTCGCGGTGAGGATGTGATCCCGTGCGCCAGCGACGGACTCGTTGGAGTCGTAGGCGTGGGAAAGGCGTTCCCGGTACTCGGGAGTGATCCCTGCGGCGGGCTTCGCCGGAGCGGAACCGACGAGGATGATCCCGCGGAGGCCGGTGGGCCGGGTCGCCGCTATGAGCTGCGCGACCTTGCCACCCATGGAATGTCCGACGAGGACGTAGTCGGTGACGCCCGCGTCGGCGATCACGGCGAGCGTGTCGTCGGCGAGTTGCCGGAGGGTGTAAGGGCCGGCCAGGTTGCTCGAGCGGCTCCACCCGCGGAAGTCGACAGTGAGCATGTCGCGTCCCGCGAGGCGGTCGACGACGAGGTCCCAGGCGCGGGCGGATCCACCCCAGTAGTGCAGAAACACCAGGGTCGGTCCGCTCCCCGGCCGGTGGTCATAAGCGGGCAGTAGCGGCTGCTGCGTCGTGTTCATCGTGACCCTCTCGATCAGTGTTCTGGGGCAGTTGTTCTCTGTGTGTTCATTGAATTCCTTCCGCTGTGTCGGGGCATCGGCATGACTGGTCGCCTGATGGTAGAAACTGGACAGATGACCGTGATCCGGCAGATGACCTACCAGCCCGTCGGGCGCCGTGCCGCCACTGTCGAAACCATGACGTTCGACCGCCTTCGCGAGCTGAACGACGGCGGGACACAGCGCGCCGACTTCCACGTCCTCGCCGTCGTCGATGCCGGGCACGGATCCGTCACCGTGGACTTCCTCCGACACCCGCTCCAGGAGCGGTCCGCGGTGTGGGTCGCTCCTGGAGCTGTGCACCGATGGGACGACATCACTGGCGTGGCTGGGCACGTCGTGCTGTTCGTGCCGACCGCGCCGGTCACCCACGCCACCCGGGAGCTCGTCGCTTCCCCGGACCTGGTCGCTCACTGGAGCATTCCCGACGCCGACTGGCCGTTCGTCGACACCGCGCGCAACCATCTCCTGCTCGAAGCATCCGCCCCACCCGGGGATATCTCGACGGAGCTGCCCGAGATCCTGCTGTCCGCGCTTATCGCCCGGCTCCGGCCCCCGCACGCCGATGCACGGTCGATCAATCCGGTGTTCCGACTGTTCCGGTCCAGCGTCGAGGCGCACTTCCGGGAACATCATGACGCCGGCTATTACGCCCGGACGCTGGGATACGCTCCCCGCACCCTCTCAAGAGCGGTGCAGCAGGTCACCGGCCGCAGCGCGAAGGCGTACATCGTCGATCGGATCGTCCTGGAAGCCAAACGGCTCCTCGCACACGACCGCCTCACCGCGACCGCCTGCGCCAACACGCTCGGCTTCCCCGACGCGTCCAACTTCTCGGTGTTCTTCCGGAAGGCGACAGGCGTGCGCCCGGGCGCGTGGCAGGCGAGGGCGGCCGTCGAGTGAGGGGGTACTCATCCATGATCACGGAGCGTCGCAACTCCGTGATCGCGAGGTCCCTGTCCCTGCCTCGGGTGCTTGGGTACCACCGTGCCCATCTGCGAGACCTCTCAGTACTCCGGGCTCATGGACTACGCCAAGATGCGCGCCATCGCCGCGGAGCTCGGGGCCTACTCGGAGCAGCTCGAGGGGTCGTGGAGCGTCGAGATCGGGCCGTCCGGTCCGATACTGGCGATGATGTGCCCGCCGAAGCGGCACGAGGGCGCGGTCCGCCGCGTCTGCAAGCAGTTGGACGCGCAACTGCCCCGCACCCACCCCGGCTACATCTGCGCGAACGGCCCCGAGATCGAGCATCCGGCCATCGGCCGCATGCGCCGCCCCGACGCCGTCGTGATCCCCGAGGCCACCCTCGGCGAAGAGGGCCTGGCCGTCGACGCGACCCGGGTACTGGCCGCCGTCGAGATCGTCTCGCCGCCCAATCCGAGCAACGACTACGACGAGAAGTTGGCCGACTATCCGGCCATGGGCATCCCGCACTACATGATCGTGGACCCGCGCACCGGAACCATCGAGGTGCACTCCGAGCCGTGCAAGGGTCGCTACGGCAGCAAGGAGCCGTACATCTTCGGCGACGAGGTGCCGTTCGGGCCGTGGACGGTGGAGACGTCGGAGTTCCGCAGGTACGGCAGGGACGGCTAGGGCCAGTTGTCCTCCGGCTCCTGCTCCTTCAGCACCGTGAGGAGGCGGGTGAAGGCGGCGCGGGGGAAGGCGAGGGTGGCCCGGGCGGGGGCCTTGGAGTCGCGGACGGCGACGTGGGACGTCGACGTCGCTATCTCCACGCAGTTGTTGCCGTCGCCACCACCGGAGTAGGACGACTTGAACCAGTTGTCAGGGGTGGTCACAGAGAATCACAGTTCCTTGGCCAGTCTCTGGATGAAGTCACGCGACCGGCTGCGGTCGAGCGACACGTCCTTCACTGTACGGAAGACCGTTCTAAGAACACCGAGTTGGGCCTCGGAATCGATGAAACCGGTGCCGTGCGGCGCGTCGCGAACGGCTGTGTCCAGTTTCGGCACGCCCCCGCCGGCCAGCATCATGGGGCTCCAGGTCCCACCGAAGCCGTCCAGGTCGAAAGGGATGACGCGCACTGTGACGTGGTCGGCCTCGGAGAGTTCCAGCAGCCGGGCCAACTGTGCCCGCGCAGTGGCACGATTCCCCACCCTGATACGCAACGCCGCTTCATGGACAACGGCTACGTACGGTGCAGGCGTTGGGCCGTTGAGGACTGTCTTGCGCTGCATCCGGTGCCGGACTCGCAGGTCCAGTTCCTCGTGAGGCAATTCGGGGACTCTGGAGGAGAAGGCAGCGCGGGAGTAGTCCTCGGTCTGCAGCAGGCCGGGTACGAACAGAAACTCGAGGTCGCACCGGTATGTGGAGTAGTGCTCCAACTCCGCGAGATCTAGAAACGGCGTGGGCAGGAAGCCCCGGTACTCCTCCCACCACCCGCGCGCCCGGTCGGTCGCCATGACAACGAGGGCATCGACGAAGTCCTCGTCCGTGCACGAGTAGTGAGCCGCGAGACGGCGCAACCTCTCTTCACTGACACCCGCGAGCCCGGATTCGATGTGGCTGATCTGTACTCGATTCGTCCCGAGGAGCGCCGCCGCCTCGGTCGCCGCGAGTCCCGCCGCATCGCGAAGCCTGCGCAGTTCAGTCGCCAACCGCATCTGGCGTGCAGTGGGTTCACGCCTCAAGACCATCGACGGCTCCTCGGCTCAACGCACCCGTTGGGGCGACTCGTTCGGATTCAGATTGGGCGATCCACTTGCCCCGTATGACATGTTAGCCCTACCGTCGGTGACGCGACGCACACCATGCGACACCGGGCCACCGGAAGCGCACCGCCCCGTCCTGCCACGACGGCTGCGGCAATGACACCGGGCCCACCCTCACCCCACCACCCTCCGCGAGGAGCTCCGCATGCCTGAAAACGAACCGTGGGAGTACTCCCTCTACATCCCCAACGACCTGCGCGCCGTCACCATCAGCCGCCGCACCCTCCGTCTGATCCTCACCATGCACGGGCTGATCCGCCTCGTCGACGTCGCCGAACTACTGGCCACCGAGCTGGTCTCCAACGCCGTACGGCACACCAAGGGCCCCGCCGCCCTCCGCGTCCGCCGGTCGCCGCCGGGCACGCTGCGGATCGGGGCGTGGGACGCGGACCCCGAACCGCCCGAGCCGCCCGCCCGGTTCGAGGGGGTGACGGAGCTGGAGCAGGGGCGGGGGCTGGCGCTGGTGCGGGCCTGCGCGGACGTGTGGGGGTGGCATCCGCTGGCCAGGCACGGCAACCGGGGGAAGTACGTGTGGTGCGAGCTGGCGGCGTCCTGAGCACGCTGGCCGGCCCTGGCGTCCAGCCTCAAGAGGCGCTCCCGGAACCCCGGTGAGCCGGGCAATCACCGGCTCAGGGTCGCCTCCTCACGCATGTGCGACAGCTTCTCCGGGTTGCGCACCGCGTAGAGCCCGGTGATGCGGCCCTCGTCGAAGCGCACCGCCACCACGGTGTCGAGTTCGCCGTCGAGCCGGACGACCAGGGCCGGGTGTCCGTTGACCTGGGCCCGGTCCATCGTCATCACGACGGGCAGCTTGCTCAGGCCGCCCAGCATCAGGCGGGCCACCTTGTCGGCCCCGGTGACGGGCCGCAGCACGGCCTGCTTGATGCCGCCGCCGTCGCCGAGCAGGACGACGTCCGGGGAGAGGATGTCCAGCAGGCCCTGGAGGTCGCCCGTCTCCACGGCCCGCTGGAACGCGGCGAGCGCCTTGCGGGACTCGGTCGCCGTGACCTCCCCGCGCGGGCGGCGGGCCGCGACGTGTGCGCGGGCGCGGTGCGCGATCTGCCGAACGGCGGCCGGGCTCTTCTCGACCGCCTCGGCGATCTCGTCGTAGGCGAGGTCGAACACCTCGCGCAGGACGAACACCGCCCGCTCGACCGGCGTCAGCGTCTCCAGGACCAGCATCATCGCCATCGACACACTGTCGGCCAGCTCGACGTCCTCGGCCACGTCGGGTGTGGTCAGCAGCGGCTCGGGCAGCCAGGAGCCCACGTAGGACTCCCTGCGGCGGCCGAGCGTGCGCAGTCGGTTCAGGGACTGGCGGGTGGTGATGCGGACGAGGTAGGCGCGTCGGTCCCGCACCGTGCCGACGTCGACCCCCGCCCACTTCAGCCAGGTCTCCTGGAGCACGTCCTCCGCGTCGGCGGCCGAGCCGAGCATCTCGTAGGCGACGGTGAAGAGCAGGTTGCGGTGGGCGACGAAGGCTTCCGTGGCACCGTCCTGTTCGCGGCCGTTGTTCTCGCTGGTCACCAGCTTCTCCCGTTCGTTCGGTTCAGACGGTGTCTCGCGCAAGGGACACCGCTCGCCCCGATTCTGTGACGCCCCTCCACGGTGGCCCGGGTCACGTCCGCGTCCTGTCACAGGGTGCGGGGCGGCGGCGTCTTGTGTTCGTCACCGAGGCACCGAGAGCAAGCGAGGACGAGACCATGGACACCCGATTCAATCTGTTCGAGAACGAGTTCGCCGCCAGGTTCGCGAAGCGGTTCGCGGGCGCCGGGATGCTGGTGAACCAGTCGGCGCTGCCGAAGGCCACGCAGGAGCTGGTGTCGCTGCGGGCCAGCCAGATCAACGGCTGCGGCCACTGCATCGACATGCACACCAAGGAGGCCGCGGCCGCCGGGGAGAGCGCGGTCCGGCTGCACCTGCTCGCCGCCTGGCGCGAGTCCACGGTCTTCACCGAGGCCGAGCAGGCGGCGCTGGCCCTCGCCGAGGAGGGCACCCGGCTCGCCGACGCGCACGAGGGCGTGTCCGACGAGACGTGGGCGCTGGTGCGCAAGCACTACGACGACGACCAGGTCGCCGCGCTGGTCTGCCTGGTCGCGCTGATCAACGCGGCGAATCGGCTCGCCGTGATCACGCACCAGAAGGGCGGCTCGTACGAGGTGGGGAGGTTCGCGGCGGTGTCCGGCTGACACCGGGGGCGGACGTCGAAGGAGGCGGACGTCGCGGGGGGACGGCGGGCGTTGGTGCGCCGGCGTGATGGTGCGGGGCGCCCCCCCCATGGGAACCCCCTCGAAACCGAGGACAGAATCGCCGATCTGTCCTCGGTTCTCGACATGGGTTCCCCGTCCGCCCCGCCGCCGGTCCCGATCAGTTCCGGGAGGCAGGGGCCGCCCCGGCCGCGTACACCGAGGTGAACCGCTCGACGGCCTCCCACAGTTCGCCTTCGCGCCGCGGATCGTAGGACTCCTGCGACGAGCGGTCCACACGGCCGCGGTCGACGTACGAGCCGGTCGGCGCCTCGGTCGTGCCGAGGACGACGTCAGCGAGGCAGCGGCCCGCCACGCCGCGGCCGGTGGCAAACGGGGTGAGGGCCAGCGCCGGCATGACGCGGCGCATCGCGAACCGGGAGACGGGTCCCGCGTCGCGGGTGAGACCGGTGCCGGGGACGAACCCCGGGTTGTAGGCGACGGCGTCGATCCCGGCGGGCAGCCGGCGCGCGTACTCGTGCACCAGGTAGATCGCGGCCAGCTTGCTCGTCGAGTACGCGGTGCGGCCGGCGGCTTGGGTGTCCGGCTTCGGGAAGGCGCCCGTGCGGACGAGGACGTCCGGGGACTTCCAGGCCGGGCCGGGCACCATGCCCATGTTGTGCTTGAAGTCGCCGAAGTGGGTGTCGCTGGCGGTGATGACGATCCGGGCGGGAGCGACGAACCGGTCCTGGAGCAGGCGGACGAACAGGTGGTTGGCGAGCACGTTGACGGCGAAGGTGGCCTCGAACCCGTCGGGTGCCTCGGTCAACGCGTTCACGTACTGAATGCCCGCGTTGCCCACGAAGCCGCGCAGTGGCGGCACATCACCGCGCTCCAGCCGGTCGCGGATCTCGTCGGCGGCCGAGCGGACGGTGGCCAGGGAGGCGAGGTCCGCCGAGACGGGCGAGACCGTGTGCCCGCCCGCGCCGAGCTCCGCGGCGAGCTGTGCGCCGGAGGAGCCACGGGCCACGACCAGGAGGTGCGTGTCCGGCGACCTGCGCAGGATGCTCTCCGCGGCGACGCGGCCGATCCCGCGGCTCGCGCCCGTCATCACGATGGTGTGCTTCATGGAAGGCTCCCCGACTGGTCGAACGACGGCGCCCGGCTCGGGCGCGGTTCCACCGTCGCCGGTGGCGCCGTCGCCGGCCAG
Organism: Streptomyces lienomycini; assembly: GCF_027947595.1. NCBI lineage: Bacteria > Bacillati > Actinomycetota > Actinomycetes > Kitasatosporales > Streptomycetaceae > Streptomyces > Streptomyces lienomycini. Next base: position 6,686,681 of record NZ_CP116257.1, read on the forward strand.
TGCCGTCCCCGGCCCCAGGACTGGCAGTACCCAGGCTGATCCGGTGCCGGGCGGCGAGAATGGACCCATGGCTTCCTCCCGCTCCGGTTTCGCCGCACTCCTGCGCGCCTGGCGCGACCGGCTGTCCCCGGCCGACGCCGGCTTCACGACGACGGGCGGCCGTCGCGCCCCCGGACTGCGCCGCGAGGAACTCGCACAGCTGGCCGGGCTCTCCGTCGACTACGTCCTGCGCCTGGAACAGGGACGTGCGAGGAACCCCTCGGCCCAGGTCGTCGGCTCCCTCGCCCGGGCCCTCCAGGTCTCCCGCGCCGAGCGCGACCAGTTGTACCGGAGCGCCGGGCTCCTTCCGCCTCAGGACGGGACGGTCAGCACCCATGTGCCCCCGGGCGTCCAACGGCTCGCCGCGCGCCTGGGCGACCTGCCGATCGGAGTGTTCACCGCCGACTGGAGCCTGGTGTGGTGGAACACCATGTGGAGCGCCCTGCACGGCGACCCCGCCGTCCTCCCTGCCGCCGAACGGAACCTCGCCCGCGCGCTCTTCGGTGACGGCCCCGCCCATGCCTCGATGCGTCCCGTCCGGTCCGAGCGCGGACAGGACGCCTTCGCGGAGTCGATCGTCGCCGACCTCAAGGACGCCCTGTCCCGCTATCCCGGGGACGCCCGGCTCGATCGCCTCGTGCGGGAACTGCGGGACGTGTCCGATGCCTTCGCCCGTCTCTGGTCCACACGGACGGCCGCCACCCAGCACGCGACGGACCGCAAGACGATCCGGCATCCGGAGATCGGCGACATCCTGCTCGACTGCGACGTACTCGTCGTCCCCGGCGCGGACCTGCGCATGGTCACCTACACGGCGGCAAGCGGGAGCAGCGACGCGGGGAAGCTGGAACTCCTCCGCGTCACAGGTGGCCGTACCGCCACCGCGCTCCCCTGACCGGCGGAGGTCGCGGGCCGAGGCGGCCGCCCGCCGTGGTGGGGGACGCCCGCCGTGGTGGCGGACGCCCGCCGTGGTGGCGGACGCCCGCCGTCGTGGCGGCCGGCCGAACCCTCGCGTGCCTCCGGACCTGCGAGACGGCCCCGGCGAGTCGGAGAAGCGTCCCGGCTCCGACCCCCGACCCCGGCCTCCGCCCCAACAGTCACGATTGGGTCTCGGCGTCGCCCCACCCCTTGATTCCCACCCGTGTAATCGTTTCCAATCCTCCGTGTAATCGATTCCACGAGGAGGTGGAACGGCGATGGCGAGCATCAAGGACGTTGCCGCCGAGGCGGGCGTGTCCGTCGCGACGGTCTCGCGGGCGCTCAACGGCCACCCGTCGGTCAGCCCCGCCGCACGCACCCGTGTGCTGGCCGCGGTGGAGACGCTGGGCTACCGCCCGAACGCCGTCGCCCGGTCACTGCGCACCGACCAGACCCGCACCCTCGGCCTGGTCATCAGCGACGTCATGAACCCGTACTTCACCGAGCTGGCCCGCTCCGTGGAGGAGGAGGCCCGCGCGCTCGGCTACAGCGTCATCATCGGCAACGCCGACGAACGCCCCGATCTCCAGGACCACCACGTCACCACGCTGCTCGACCGGCGGATCGACGGGCTCCTCGTCTCCCCCACCGACGGCGGTTCCCCGCGCATGCTGGACGCCGCGCGGGCCGGGACGCCGATGGTCTTCGTCGACCGGTGGATCCCCGGCGTGGACGTGCCCGTCGTCAGGTCGGACGGGCGGGCGGCCGTACGGGATCTCGTCGCGCACCTGCACGGGCTCGGGCACCGCAGGCTCGCGATCATCGCCGGGCCCGCCGCCACGACCACCGGACGCGAGCGCGTCGACGCCTTCCGCGAGGCGCTGGGCGCGTACGGGCTCCCCCTCCCCGACGCCTACATCGGCCAGGGCGACTTCCAGGCCGACAGCGGACGCCGGGTCACCGAGGGCTTCCTCGACCTGCCCGAGCCGCCCGAGGTGGTCTTCGCCGCCGACAACCTGATGGCGCTCGGCGCGCTGGACGCCGTACGGGCACGCGGGCTGCGGGTCCCCGAGGACATCGCGCTCGCCGCGTTCGACGACATCCCCTGGTTCGTCCACACCGATCCGCCGGTCACCGCGATCGCCCAGCCCACCCGGGACCTCGGGCGGGCCGCCGTGCGCGCCCTGGTCGAGCGGATCGCCGGGCGGACCGGCGAGTCCGTCACCCTTCCGGCGCGACTCGTCGTACGCCGCTCGTGCGGCGAGGCCCCCGCCGACTTCGCACAGTCCCCCTCCCCCGTACAAAGGAGTACGCCGTGAGCAGCCGCAGTCCGGACGAGTTGCTGCGCATCGAGGGCATCCGCAAGACCTTCCCCGGCGTGGTCGCGCTCGACAGCGTCGACTTCGACCTGCGCCGGGGCGAGGTCCACGTGCTCCTCGGTGAGAACGGCGCGGGCAAGAGCACCCTCATCAAGATGCTCTCCGGCGCCTACACGCCCGACGCCGGGCGGATCCTGGCCGGCGGCGAGGAGGTGCGCATCCACGGTGCGCAGGACTCCGAGCGCCTCGGGATCGCCACGATCTACCAGGAGTTCAACCTCGTCCCCGATCTGACGGTGGCCGAGAACATCTTCCTGGGCCGCCAGCCGCGCCGGCTCGGCATGATCGACCGGAAGAGGATGGAAGCCGACGCCGAGGTGCTGCTGAAGCGGGTCGGGGTCCACGTGTCCCCCCGCGCGCGGGTGCGTGAACTCGGCATCGCCCGGCTCCAGATGGTCGAGATCGCCAAGGCCCTCAGCCTGAACGCGCGCGTGCTCATCATGGACGAGCCGACCGCCGTGCTGACCTCCGAGGAGGTCGAGAAGCTGTTCGCCATCGTGCGGCGGCTGCGCGAGGACGGCGTCGGAATCGTCTTCATCACCCACCACCTGGAGGAGATCGCCGCGCTCGGCGACCGGGTCACCGTGATCCGGGACGGCAGGAGCGTCGGGCAGGTGCCCGCCGCCACGCCGGAGGACGAGCTGGTCCGGCTCATGGTCGGACGGTCGATCGAGCAGCAGTACCCGCGCGAGCGCACCGACGCCGGTGAGCCCCTGCTCAAGGTGGAGGGGCTGACCAGGGACGGGGTCTTCCACGACGTCGGCTTCGAGGTGCGGGCCGGTGAGGTCGTCGGCATCGCGGGGCTGGTCGGGGCCGGGCGTACGGAGGTGGTGCGGGCGGTGTTCGGCGCCGATCCGTACGACGCCGGGACCGTGCACGTCGCGGGAGCCCCGCTGCGGCGGCACGACGTGAACGCCGCCATGGCGGCCGGGATCGGGCTCGTGCCCGAGGACCGCAAGGGGCAGGGGCTCGTCCTCGACGCCTCCGTGGAGGAGAACCTCGGGCTCGTCACGCTCCGGTCCAGTGCCCGCGCCGGGCTCGTCGACCTCAAGGGGCAGCACACGGCGGCCGAGCGGATCGCCGGGCAGCTCGGCGTGCGGATGGCCGGGCTCGGGCAGCACGTGCGCACCCTGTCCGGCGGCAACCAGCAGAAGGTCGTCATCGGCAAGTGGCTGCTGGCGAACACCAAGGTGCTGATCCTCGACGAGCCGACGCGCGGCATCGACGTCGGCGCCAAGGTCGAGATCTACCAGCTCATCAACGAACTGACCGCCGCGGGCGCCGCCGTGCTCATGATCTCCAGCGATCTGCCGGAGGTCCTCGGCATGAGCGACCGCGTCGTCGTCATGGCGCAGGGGCGCGTCGCGGGTGAACTCCCCGCCGACGAGGCCACCCAGGACGCCGTGATGGCGCTCGCCGTCAGCACGCACCCCAGCGACTCCTCACACCCCAGCGACACCTCGCACACCAACGGAACGGACGGAACGGAGGCCTCCCGTGGCCACTGACACGCTCAAGGGCAAGCCGGGCGCGCGGGGCGGCGCCACGGGCGGTCTGCGCCGCCTGCTGCTCGACAACGGCGCGCTGACCGCGCTGATCGTCCTCGTCATCGCCATGTCGGCGCTGTCCGGGGACTTCCTGACCGCGGACAACCTCCTCAACGTCGGCGTCCAGGCCGCCGTCACCGCGATCCTCGCGTTCGGCGTCACCTTCGTCATCGTCTCGGCGGGCATCGACCTCTCGGTCGGTTCGGTCGCCGCGCTGTCGGCCACCGTGCTGGCGTGGAGCGCCACCGAGGCCGGGATTCCGGTCGTGCTGGCGGTCCTGCTGTCCATCGCGACGGGCATCGCCTGCGGCCTGGTCAACGGCTTCCTGATCTCGTACGGGAAGCTGCCGCCGTTCATCGCGACGCTGGCCATGCTGTCGGTGGGGCGCGGTCTGTCGCTGGTCATCTCGCAGGGTTCGCCGATCGCCTTCCCGGACTCGGTCTCCCACCTCGGCGACACGCTCGGCGGATGGCTGCCGGTGCCGGTGCTCGTGATGATCGTGATGGGTCTGATCACGGCGTTCGTCCTCGGACGGACCTACATCGGCCGCTCCATGTACGCCATCGGCGGCAACGAGGAGGCCGCGCGGCTGTCCGGGCTGCGGGTGAAGCGCCAGAAGCTCGCCATCTACGCCTTCTCCGGCCTGTTCGCCGCCGCCGCGGGCATCGTGCTCGCCTCCCGGCTCTCCTCCGCGCAGCCGCAGGCCGCGCAGGGCTACGAGCTGGACGCCATCGCCGCCGTCGTCATCGGCGGTGCCTCGCTGGCGGGCGGCACCGGCAAGGCGTCGGGCACGCTGATCGGCGCGCTGATCCTCGCGGTGCTGCGCAACGGCCTGAACCTGCTGTCCGTCTCCGCGTTCTGGCAGCAGGTCGTCATCGGTGTCGTCATCGCGCTGGCGGTGCTCTTCGACACGCTGCGCCGCAAGGCGGGCGCCGTCACCCCGGCCGCCGGGGCCGGCGGGGGCGGCAAGGGCAAGCAGGCGTTGACGTACGTGATCGCGGCGGTCGTGGCCGTCGCCGTGGTCGGCGCGACCTCGCTGCTGCACAGCGGCTCCTCGGACGGCAAGAGCCAGAAGATAGGGCTGTCGCTGTCCACGCTGAACAACCCGTTCTTCGTGCAGATCAGGAACGGCGCGGAGGAGGAGGCGAAGAAGCTGGGTGTGGACCTGACGGTCACGGACGCCCAGAACGACGCCTCCCAGCAGGCCAACCAGTTGCAGAACTTCGTCAGCGGCGGCCTGTCCGCGATCGTCGTCAACCCGGTGGACTCCGACGCGGCCGGTCCCTCGGTGCGCTCGGCGAACAAGGACGACATCCCCGTCGTCGCCGTGGACCGCGGCGTCAACAAGGCGGAGACGTCCGCGCTGGTCGCCTCCGACAACGTCGAGGGCGGGCAGTTGGGCGCCAAGGCGCTCGCCGAGAAGCTCGGCGGCAAGGGCACCATCGTCATCCTCCAGGGCCAGGCCGGCACCTCCGCCAGCCGGGAGCGCGGGGCGGGCTTCGCGGCCGGGCTCAAGCAGTACCCGGGCATCAAGGTCGTCGCCAAGCAGCCCGCGGACTTCGACCGCACCAAGGGCCTGGACGTGATGACCAACCTGCTCCAGGCGCACCCGGACGTCGACGGCGTCTTCGCGGAGAACGACGAGATGGCGCTGGGCGCGATCAAGGCGCTGGGTTCCAAGGCCGGCACGTCGGTCCAGGTCGTCGGCTTCGACGGCACGCCGGACGGGCTGAAGGCGGTCCAGGACGGCACGTTGTTCGCGTCGGTGGCGCAGCAGCCGAAGGAACTGGGCAGGATCGCCGTACAGAACGCGCTGCGGGCGGCCGAGGACAAGAAGGTGGAGCAGACGGTGAAGGTGCCGGTGAAGGTCGTCACCAAGGAGAACGTGGCCGGCTTCGAGGGCTGAGACCGGACCGCGGGAGCGCACGGACAGTGCGCGCTCGCTGGATTGACTCGATCGGAGAACGACTGATGTACGACTACAACCTCCTGGTCGTGGGGTCGGCCAACGCCGACCTGGTGATCGGCGTCGAACGGCGGCCGGGGGCGGGCGAGACGGTGCTCGGCTCCGACCTGGCCGTCCACCCGGGCGGCAAGGGCGCGAACCAGGCGGTGGCCGCCGCCCGGCTCGGCGCCCGTACGGCCCTGCTGGCCCGGGTCGGCGACGACGACTACGGGCGGCTGCTGCTCCACTCGCAGCGGACGGCCGGCGTCGACACGGTCGGTGTCCTGGTGGGCGGCGCCCCGACGGGCGTCGCGCTGATCACCGTCGACCCGTCGGGGGACAACAGCATCGTGGTCTCGCCGGGCGCCAACGGTCGTCTGGCCCCGGGGGACGTGCGCGCGGCGGCCAGCCTCTTCCACGCCTCCCGGGTCGTCTCCACGCAGTTGGAGATCCCGCTGGAGACGGTCGTGGAGGTGGTCCGGAGCCTGGCGCCGGACAGCCGCTTCGTGCTCAACCCGTCACCGCCGCGGCCCCTCCCGCGGGAGGTGCTGGCCGCCTGCGACCCGCTGATCGTCAACGAGCACGAGGCGAAGGTGATCCTCGGCGACGCGTGCGTGAGCGAGCGCCCCGAGGACTGGGCCGCGCTGCTGCTGGCCAAGGGGCCCCGCTCGGTGGTCGTGACGCTGGGCGCGGAGGGCGCGCTGGTGGCGTCGGCGGCCACGGGTGTGACCCGGGTGCCGTCCGTGAAGGTCGACGCCGTGGACACGACGGGCGCGGGAGACGCGTTCACCGCGGCGCTGGCCTGGCGGCTCGGCACGGGCGAGTCGCTCGCCGGGGCCGCGGCGTACGCCGCCCGGGTCGGCGCGGCGGCGGTCACGAAGGCGGGAGCGCAGGCGTCGTACCCGACGGCTGCGGAGGCCGGGGCACTGGAGGCCAAGGCGCCGGAGGGCGGGGCACTGGAGGGCGGGGCGCTGTGAAGAAGGCCGGAATACTCAACCGCCACCTCGCCGGTGCCCTCGCCGAACTGGGCCACGGCGACGGCGTCCTGGTCTGCGACGCGGGCATGCCCATCCCGGACGGCCCGCGCGTCGTCGACCTGGCCTTCCGCGCGGGGGTGCCGACCTTCGCGGAGGTGGTGGACGGCCTGCTCGCCGAGCTGGTCGTCGAGGGCGCGACGGCGGCGACGGAGGTCCGCACCGCCAACCCGCAGGCCACGGCGCTGCTCGACGGGCACTTCCCCGCGCTCGAACTCGTCCCGCACGAGCGGCTGAAGGAACTGTCGGCGGACGCCCGCCTGATCGTCCGCACCGGGGAGGCCCGGCCGTACGCGAACGTCCTGCTGCGGTGCGGGGTCTTCTTCTGACAGCCCCGGACGTACTTCGAGAGGGCCCGGTCCGTCGACCGGGCCCTCTCGGGTTCCCCTCCCCTTCAGAACTCCGTGGATCTCCCCCCCCCGGGTACCCCCACGGGAGTTCCGATGCCAGGTACGACCCGGGACACCGCGCAGGGGTTGTACGGGTCACCCAAGATCTTTCGAGCGCCTGGGGGCAGGGGCGGCACCGGCAGGACCGTCCACGTGACCGAAGTCGGAGGGGGGCGCTCTACGCCGCGTGCTCCGCGAACCGGGCCGCCGTTTCCGCCAGTACCTCGCGGCCGTCGCGCGCCCACAGCCCCTCGTTGAAGAGTTCGACCTCGATCGGGCCGGTGTATCCGGCCGTCTCGACGTACGCCGTCCACTCGCGCATGTCGATCGCGCCGTCGCCGATCTGGCCGCGGCCGTTGAGGACGCCCTCGGGCAGGGGGGTGGTCCAGTCGGCGAGCTGGAAGGTGTGGATGCGGCCGCCCGCGCCGGCCCGGGCGATCTGCGCCGGCGCCTGGTCGTCCCACCAGATGTGGTACGTGTCGACGGTGACGCCGACCTGGTGGGCCGGGAAGCGTTCGGCGAGGTCCAGGGCCTGGGTGAGGGTGGAGACCACGCAGCGGTCGGAGGCGTACATGGGGTGCAGCGGTTCGATGGCGAGGCGTACGCCGTGCCGTTCGGCGTAGGGGCCCAGCTCCGCCAGCGCGTCGGCGATGCGTTCGCGGGCGGCGCGCAGGTCCTTGTCGCCGGGCGGCAGGCCGCCGGAGACGAGGACCAGGGTGTCGGTGCCGAGGGTGGCGGCCTCGTCGACGGCGCGGCGGTTGTCGGCGAGGGCGCGGGCGCGTTCGCCGGGGTCGACGGCGGTGAGGAAGCCGCCCCGGCACAGGGTGGTGACCCGCAGGCCCGCCTCGCGGACCAGCTTCGCCGCCGCCTCGACGCCGTACGCCTGGACCGGCTCGCGCCACAGGCCGACGTTGCCGATGCCCGTCTCGCGGCAGGCGGCGGTCAGTTCGGGCAGCGAGAGCTGCTTGACCGTCATCTGGTTGATGCTGAAGCGGGTCAGGTCGGGATCGCTCACTGGTTCACTCCGTACAGGCTCAGCAGGTTGCGCATGCGCTCCTGCGCGAGCCGCGGGTCCGGGAACAGGCCGAGGCCGTCGGCGAGTTCGTAGGCGCGGACGAGGTGCGGCAGGGAGCGGGCCGACTGGAGGCCGCCGACCATCGTGAAGTGGCTCTGGTGGCCGGACAGCCAGGCCAGGAAGACCACACCCGTCTTGTAGAAGCGGGTGGGGGCCCGGAAGAGGTGGCGGGAGAGTTCGACGGTGGGGTCGAGCAGGGCCCGGAAGCCGTCCGTGTCCCCCGTGTCCAGCACCCGCACCGCCTCCGCGGCCAGCGGGCCCAGCGGGTCGAAGATGCCGAGCAGGGCGTGGCTGAAGCCCTGGTCGTCGCCCGCGATCAGCTCGGGGTAGTTGAAGTCGTCGCCGGTGTAGCAGCGCACGCCCTGGGGCAGGCGGCGGCGCAGGTCGATCTCGCGCCGGGCGTCCAGCAGGGAGACCTTGATGCCGTCGACCTTGTCGGGGTGGGCGGCGATGACCTCCAGGAAGGTGTCCGTCGCCGCGTCGAGGTCGGACGAGCCCCAGTAGCCGTCCAGGGCCGGGTCGAACATCGGGCCCAGCCAGTGCAGGATCACCGGTTCGGCGGCCTGGCGCAGGAGGTGGCCGTAGACCTCCAGGTAGTCGTCCGGGGTCTTCGCGGTCGCGGCGAGGGCGCGTGAGGCCATCAGGATGGCCTGGGCGCCCGACTCCTCCGCGACGGCCAGTTGCTCCTCGTACGCCGTCCGGACCTCCGCGAGGGTGGTGGTGGCCGTCGCGGTCAGCTGGTCCGTGCCCACGCCGCAGGCGATGCGGCCGCCGGCCGACCTCGCCTCGGCGGCGGAGCGGCGGATCAGTTCGGCCGCCGTGGGCCAGTCCAGGCCCATGCCGCGCTGCGCGGTGTCCATCGCCTCGGCGACGCCGAGACCGTGGGACCACAGGTGGCGGCGGAAGGCGAGGGTGGCGTCCCAGTCGACGGCGGCGGGCCCGTCGGGGGTGGTGTCGGCGTACGGGTCGGCGACGACGTGCGCGGCGGAGAAGACCGTACGGGAGGTGAAAGCGCTTCCCCGGCCGCCTCCCGAAGCGGCCGGGGGCGCGGTACGGGGTTCGTGGGCGCGCAGGGTGCCGTCGGGGTTCGGCAGGTGGAGGGTCACAGGCCGATCTCCGGTACGTCGAGGCGGCGGCCCTCCGCGGAGGACCTCAGGCCCAGTTCGGCGAGCTGGACGCCGCGGGCGCCGGCCAGCAGGTCCCAGTGGTAGGGGGCGTCGGCGTAGACGTGGCGCAGGAACAGTTCCCACTGGGCCTTGAAGCCGTTGTCGAAGTCGCCGTTGTCGGGGACCTCCTGCCACTGGTCGCGGAAGTCCTCGGTGGCGGGGATGTCCGGGTTCCAGACCGGCTTGGGGGTGGCGGAGCGGTGCTGGACGCGGCAGCCCCGCAGGCCCGCGACGGCGGAGCCCTCGGTGCCGTCGACCTGGAACTCGACCAGCTCGTCGCGGTGGACGCGGACCGCCCAGGAGGAGTTGATCTGCGCGATCGCGCCGCCGTCCAGCTCGAAGACGCCGTACGCGGCGTCGTCGGCGGTGGCGTCGTAGGGCTTGCCCTTCTCGTCCCAGCGCTCGGGGATGTGGGTGGCGGTGAGGGCCTGGACGGACCTCACCCGGCCGAACAGCTCGTGCAGGACGTACTCCCAGTGCGGGAACATGTCGACGACGATGCCGCCGCCATCCTGCGCGCGGTAGTTCCAGGACGGGCGCTGCGCCTCCTGCCAGTCGCCCTCGAAGACCCAGTAGCCGAACTCGCCGCGCACGGACAGGATCCGGCCGAAGAAGCCGCCGTCGATGAGGCGCTTGAGCTTGAGCAGGCCCGGGAGGAAGAGCTTGTCCTGCACGACGCCGTGCTTGATGCCGGCCGCGTTCGCCAGGCGGGCGAGTTCGAGGGCGCCGTCGAGGCCGGTGGCCGTGGGCTTCTCGGTGTAGACGTGCTTGCCCGCGGCGATCGCCTTCCTGATCGCCTCCTCGCGGGCCGACGTCACCTGGGCGTCGAAGTAGATGTCGATGGAGTCGTCGGCCAGCACCGCGTCCAGGTCGGTGGAGACGTGGTCGAGTCCGTGCCGTTCGGCCAGCGCCCTCAGCGCGTGCTCGCGGCGGCCGACCAGGACCGGCTCCGGCCACAGCACGGTGCCGTCGCCGAGGTCGAGGCCGCCCTGTTCGCGCAGCGCCAGGATGGAGCGGACCAGGTGCTGGCGGTAGCCCATGCGCCCGGTCACACCGTTCATGGCGATACGCACCGTCTTGCGTGTCACGTCATTCCCTTCGTACGAGCCGTGCCGCGAGCCCCGGTTCGACCCCGAGCCGTACAGCAAGCGCTTTCTATGTAGAACGAAGCTAGCCTGTGAACGGTGGTCTGGACAAGACCGCGGTTCGGGTGAGTTGTTCGAGGGGGCGAACGACGGCGGGCGGGGGCCGTAAGGTCAGCCGGTACGGCGTTCGGCTCACACGCGCGATGCGGAGGACGAGGACATGACGGTGACACTGGCGGACGTGGCGGCCCGCGCCCAGGTCTCCCCCGCGACGGTGTCGCGCGTGCTGAACGGGAACTACCCCGTGGCCGCCTCCACCCGGGAGCGGGTGCTCAAGGCCGTCGACGAGCTGGACTACGTGCTCAACGGTCCCGCGAGCGCGCTGGCCGCGGCCACCTCCGACCTGGTGGGCATCCTCGTCAACGACATCGCCGACCCCTTCTTCGGCGTCATGGCCGGCGCCGTCCAGTCCGAGATCGGCGGGCCCGGCGGCAGAGCGGGCGGCGAGAGACTCGCCGTGGTCTGCAACACCGGGGGCGCCCCGGAACGGGAGCTGACCTACCTCACGCTGCTCCAGCGGCAGCGGGCGGCGGCGGTCGTGCTGACCGGCGGCGCGATGGAGGACGGTCCGCATCAGGCGGCCGTGGCGGCGAAGCTGCGCAAGCTCACGGAGGCCGGGACGCGCGTGGTGCTGTGCGGGCGGCCGCCTGCGCCGGACACCGGGGCGATCGCGCTCACCTTCGACAACCGGGGCGGCGGGCGGCTGTTGACCGAGCACCTCATCGGGCTCGGGCACCGACGGCTGGGCTACATCGCGGGCCCGGAGGAACGCACCACGACGCGGCACCGGCTGGAGGGGCACCGCACCGCGCTCGCCGCGCACGGCATCGAGGAGGACCCGCGCTGGACGGTCCACGGCCGCTACGACCGGCAGGCCGGGTACGAGGCGACGCTGGAGCTGCTGCGCAGGGACCCGACGCTGACCGCGGTCGTCGCCGCGAACGACACCGTCGCGCTGGGCGCGTGCGCGGCGCTGCGGGACTCGGGGCTGCGGATCCCGGACGACGTGTCCGTGGCGGGCTTCGACGACCTGCCGTTCAGCATCGACGCGGTGCCCGCGCTGACGACGGTCCGGCTGCCGCTGGCGGAGGCGGGGGCACGGGCCGGGCGGGTCGCGATGGGGCGGGAGGACGCGCCGGTGGGCGGGGTGGCGACGGTGCGGGGGGAGTTGATGGTACGGGGGTCCTCCGGACGGCCGCGGGGTTGAAACGGACCGTTGGTGACGCGGTTGGGCCGCCCTGGGGGCTGCGCCCCCAGACCCCCCTTTCGGCCTGGACGGCCTCGTCCTCAAACGCCGGACGGGCTGAATTCGCGGCCTGCGTCGCGAGGTAAAGGGTGTGATCGCGGGTACGCTCCGTGGGCATGAAGCTGGCGTTCTCCACTCTCGGTGTTCCCGGACTGCCCCTGAACGACGTGCTGGGGCTCGCGACCTCGCACGGTTATCACGGGGTCGAGTTGCGCGCCCACCCGGAGGAACCGGTCCACCCGGGCCTGTCCGCCGGGGAACGGGCCGCGGTGGCCGAGGAGTTCAGGGCGGCGGGGATCGAACCGCTGGGGGTGGCGGGGTACGCGCGCGTCGCCGCGCCCGGTGACGACGACGCCGTGATCGCAGAGATGCGCGACCTGCTCGACCTCGCCCGCGACCTGGGCGCCCCCTCCATCCGGGTCTTCCCCGGCGGCGGCACCGAGCAGAGCCCGCAGGAGGCCGACGCGGTGGCCGCGCGGCGGCTGGGCACGGCCGCCGAGTACGCCGCCGAGGTCGGCGTACGCATCCTGCTGGAGACCCACGACTCGCACCGCACCGGCGCCGACGCGATGCGCGTCCTCGGGCTGGTCGGGCACCGGCAGGCGGGCGCCCTGTGGGACGTGATGCACACCTGGCTGGGCGGGGAGCAGCCCTCGGACACCTACGCGGCGCTCTCCCCGCACCTGGGCTACGTGCAGGTCAAGGACATCGCCTCCGCCGAGGACACCACCCCGCTGGCGCTGGGCGCCGGGGTGCTCCCGCTCACCGAGGTGGTGGACGTGCTGTCTCGGCACGGCTGGGACGGCTGGCTGTGCTGGGAGTACGAGAAGCGGTGGTACGAGTCGGCCGCCCCGCTGCCCGAACTGCTGGAGCGGGGCCGCGAACACCTCGCCCGGCTGCTCACGGACGCGGCGTGAGCGCGGAAGGCTCCACCGCCGACCGGACCCTCTCCTCCAGCCGCTCCCGGCACCCCGGCCACTCCGCCGCCGTAATCGAGTAGATCGCGGAGTCCCGCAGCCGTCCTTCCTCGCCCGGCGCCCAGGAGCGGGACCAGTTGCGCAGGACGCCCTCGAAGCGGGCGCCGGTCCGCTCGATCGCGGCGCGGGAACGCCGGTTGCGGGCGTCGGTCTTGAGGTCGACGCGGGAGACGCCCCACCCCTCGAAGGCGTGCCGGAACAGGAGCAGCTTGGCCTCGGCGTTCACGCCCGTGCCCTGGGTGGAACGGGCCAGCCAGGTGAAGCCGACCTCGACGGCGTCGAGCGCGTCGTCGGTGAGCCAGGAGCGGGGTTCCCAGTAGGCGGTGGTGCCGACCGCCCGGCCGGTGGCACGGGAGACCTGCGCGTAGGGCGCGAGCCGTCCGGTGGCCGCCCTGGCCAGCTGGGCGTCGATGTAGGCGCCGACCTCGTCGGTCCTCGGCACCGTCGTGAAGCCGTAGGTGCCGCGGTCCTCCTCCGCCGCCACCGCCAGGTCGGCCGCGTGCCGGTGGTCCAGCGGCTCCAGTCGTACCAGCGTGCCTTCGAGGACCGGGCCCTTCAGTGTGAATGTCACCCGACGGATTCTTCAGCCGGGGCGGGAGGCCGTCCAGCGAATTCCGGGCGGGCCGCGCCCGTCGGCGGCGCAGCCCTCCCGCGCGCCCGCGTCAGCCCCACCGGACCCCGTTCACCGCTTCGGACGACTCGCGTGCGGTCCCTTGACTGGCAGAAACTTCCCGGATATTGGTGACTCCTTGGCAGTTTCCTTCACCAGCTCTCCGGAAGGAGCGCACGTGCACCACAGCAGCACGGCCGGCACGGGAAGCACCGCACAGCCCTCCAGACGCACCGTCCTCACCGCCACCGCCGTCGTCACCGCGGCCCTCGCGGCCGGGGGCGGCACGGCGTACGCCGACGCCCGCAAGCCCGACGACGCCAAGCTCCGCGCCCTCATCTCCCGCATGACGCTGGAGGAGAAGGTCGGGCAGCTCTTCGTGATGCGGGTCTACGGACACTCCGCCACCGACCCCGACCAGGCCGACATCGACGCCAACCTGAAGGAGATCGGCGTCCGCACGGCGGCCGAGCTGGTCTCCGAGTACCGGGTCGGCGGCATCATCTACTTCGCCTGGGCGCACAACACCCGCGACCCCCACCAGATCGCCGACCTGTCCAACGGCATCCAGAAGGCGTCCCTGGAGCAGCCTCGCGGTCTGCCCGTGCTCATCTCCACCGACCAGGAGCACGGCATAGTGGCCCGCGTGGGCGAGCCCGCCACCCTCTTCCCGGGCGCGATGGCCGTCGGGGCGGGCGGTTCGCGGTCCGACGCCCGCACCCTGGGCCGGATCGCGGGCGCCGAGCTGAACGCGCTGGGCATCCGCCAGGACTACTCCCCCGTCGCCGACGTCAACGTCAACCCGGCCAACCCCGTGATCGGCGTACGGTCCTTCGGGGCCGACCCGGACGCGGTGGCGGGGCTGGTGGCCGCCGAGGTGACGGGGTACCAGCGGTCCGGCGTCGCCGCGTGCGCCAAGCACTTCCCCGGGCACGGCGACACCGCCACCGACAGCCACACCGGCTTCCCGGTCATCACGCACAGCCGCGAGCAGTGGGAGGAGCTGGACGCGCCGCCCTTCCGCGCGGCGATCGCGGCCGGTATCGACGCCATCATGACCGCCCACCTGATGGTCCCGGCGCTCGACGACTCCGGCGACCCGGCCACCCTCTCCCGCCCCATCCTCACCGGCATCCTGCGCGAGGAGCTGGGCTTCGACGGGGTCGTGGTCACTGACTCCCTCGGCATGCAGGGCGTACGGACGAAGTACGGCGACGCGCGGGTGCCGGTGCTGGCGCTGAAGGCGGGCGTCGACCAGCTGCTCAACCCGCCGGACCTGCCGCTCGCCTGGAACGCCGTCCTGACGGCCGTGCAGGACGGCGAACTCACCGAGGCGCGGCTCGACGAATCGATCCTGCGCGTGCTGCGGCTGAAGGCGAAGCTGGGGCTGTTCCGGGACGCGTACACCAGCCGCCGGGACGTCGACCGGACCGTCGGCACCCGGGCGCACCTGGCCGCGGCCGACCGGATCGCCGAGCGGAGCACCACGCTGCTCGTCAACGAGGGGCGGCTGCTGCCGCTGTCGCGCCGCGAGCACCGCAGGCTGCTGGTGGTGGGCGCCGACCCGGCCTCGCCGTCGGGCACGACCGGGCCGCCCACCGGTGTGCTCGCGGGCGCGCTGACGGAACTGGGCTTCACGGCCACCGCCCTGTCCACCGGCACCGCGCCCTCCGCCGCCGTCGTCGACAGCGCCGTCGCGGCGGCCCGGGACGCCGACGCTGTGGTCGTCGCCACGTACAACGTGAGCGCGGGCAGCAGCCAGCGCACCCTGGTCACGCGGCTGCTGGAGACCGGGAAGCCGGTCGTCGCGGTCGCCGTCCGCAACCCGTACGACGTCGCCCAACTCCCCGGCGTCCCCGCCTTCCTCGCCGCCTACTCCTGGACCGACGTGGAGGTACGGGCGGCGGCCCGGGTGATCGCCGGGCGGGTGCGGCCGCGCGGGAAGCTGCCGGTGTCGGTGGTGCGCGCGGACGACCCGGACACGGTGCTCCTGCCGCTCGGGCACGGGCTGTCGTACCGGTCGTAGCCCGTCTCGGCCGGTCGTAGCGCGGCCCGCGACACGCGCCGGGGGCGCCCCGGCGCCCGGGCCCGAAGCCCCACGCGCGTCTGGCGTGCGCCCGCCCCGGCGGGTCACGCTGGACCGGGGAATCCGGGGGGCTGCGATGCGTGAGCGACGGGCTGCGGGGGTGCGGCGGATGCCTGCGGCGCCAACGTCGCAGGCCCTGCTGTACGCCCTCCTGGGCGCCGTGCTGTGCGGGCTGCTGTGCGGCGTGCTGATGACCGGCTGCCGGGGGCCGGGGGGCCGGGGCCCGGCGGCGAAATCCGCGGCGGGCTCGGCGGCCGGGGACCGGGCGACCGGGTACGGGGCGGTGTTCCTGGCGGTCGACGAGTGCAGTTCGTTCGGCACGGTCGGCTTCACCGAGGTGCCCTGCGGCGGCCAGCGGGCGGCGGCCCGTGTGGTGGCCCGGGAGGACGGCCGGGCGAGCAGCGGACCTCCGTGCCCCGCCACCACCGACTTCGTCCTGCACATCAGCGAGCGGCGGCCCTCCGCGGACGAGGACGGCGACGGGACCGTGCCCCGGGGGTACGCCTGTATGCGTAAGCTCCGGCCGCCGCATCCCGGCGACCCGGGCGGCGGGGGCGGACCACGCACCATCGTCGGCGACTGCGTCCACGACGTCGGCGGCGGCCGGGTGCGCGAGACCGCCTGCGACGGCGGGGGCGAGCGCACCCCGCAGTTCGAGGTGGTCGAGGCGGTCGCCGTCCGGGCGGACTGCCCCGCCTCGACCGGCCTGTACGTCCGGCTCGGCGGTGAACTCCCGGTGGGCTGCGCCCGGCCGCTGTGAGCGACCGGGCACAGTCACCGTGCCGGACGGGGATCCCCTACGGGCGCAGCGCCGGCTCGCGTTCGACGTCCCGCTTGTCCAGCCGGGCGTCGAACGTCGCCAGCGGCCTGGCCGCCGACGGGTTCTCCTGGACCTTGGCGGAGGCGACGCCCGCCCAGTCCAGGATGCGGGCGGTGGCGTAGGCCTTCTGGTCGGGCACCAGACCGGCCACGTTCGCGCCGTGGTTCATGCCGGGCGCGGTCATGACGTAGGAGTCGCGTGCGCCGTGACCGAGGCGGAAGCGCTCGGCGCCCCACGGGTCGTTCTCGCCGTAGACGAACAGCATCTGACGGGCGTGGTGCTTCACCCACGTGTCGACGTCCCGCATCGCCCACGGCTCGAACTTCATCGGGATCGAGCGGGGCACGAAGTTGCGCGGCGGCTGGTAGCCGTAGCGGATGTACTTCTTCTCGATGTGCGGGAAGTGGATGGTGGGGGCGCCCATCTGGGTGCCCGCCTGGTAGTAGTACGGCGTGTAGGTCTCCAGGCCCTGGTCGGTGTAGGCGGAGAAGCCGGAGATCGTGTCGACGGAGTCCCAGATCGCCTCGTCGGTGGCGTTCTTCGCGTCGGCGGGGATGTCCGCGCAGTCGGCGAGGGTGCTGTACTGCCAGAAGCCCCAGACGTAGTCGAGGACGACGGCCTCGTAGGCGCGGTCGAGGTTGCCGATGGTGTCGAAGGTGTAGCCGTTCTCGGCCGCGTACGCCGCGTACTTCTTCTCCAGCGGCGCCCGGCGCACCAGCGCCTCGCGCTGCACGCCGTTCAGCTTGTCGCGGCACTCCTCGGTGCCGACGCGGGCGAAGAAGCGGTCGTAGGCCGAGTCCTCCTTGTTCACCACGTCGTTGGGGGCGACGTAGGCGACGACGCCGTCCATGTCCCGCGGGTAGAAGCGCTCGTAGTAGGTGGCGGTCATGCCGCCCTTGGAGCCGCCGGTGGAGATCCAGTTCTTCTCGTAGAGCGGCTTCAGCGCCTTGAAGATGCGGTGCTGGTCGCTGGCGGCCTGCCAGATGTCCAGCTTGGACCAGTCGGCCGGAGCGGGCCGGGACGGCGTGAAGTAGCGGTACTCCATGGAGATCTGGTTGCCGTCCACGATCTGGGTCGGCTCGCGCCGGCTGGGGTTCGTGGAGACGTTGTAGCCGCCGGTGTAGAACACCGTCGGCCGGTTCACGTCCTTGTGCAGCACGGTGATCCGCTGCTGGAACGTGCCCTTGGACGGGTGCCGGTGGTCCACCGGCTGGGTGTAGTTGAGGACGAAGAAGCGGTAGCCGGTGTACGGCTTCTCCTCGATCAGGCTCATGCCCGGTATGGACAGCAGCCGGTCCTTGATGTCGACGGCCTTCGGCTCGGCGGCGGTGGCCGCGCCCGCCGTGCTGACGGTGCCGATGAGCACCACGAGCGCCAGCAGCCATCTGAGCGCCTTGCGCATGCACCCTCCCAGTGAAACGGATGTCCGCCGGAAGCTATCGGAGCAAGTCCCGGGAACACCAGGGTCAGCAGAGGATCCACCCGGAGCCGACGGAACTCCCGGACACCTTGCCGGTCACCCGCACGCAGCGTTTCCCGGCGTGCACGGTCACCGGTCCGGCCCGGTAGGCGAACCGGCCCGAGTCCACGACCGCCCGGCCGCCCCGGGCCTGCACGCTGACGGACATCTGCCGCTTGGTGCCCGGCTTCTTGGGGACGGTGACGGCGCAGACGGAGCCGCCGCGCCGGTGGACGAGGACGGAACCGGTGGCGAAGTGGAGGGTGCGGACCTTGCTGCCGGGGCACCCCGTGGCGGCCCGCGCCTCCTGCGGCGGCGCGACGGCGAGCAGCGCGGCGGCGCTCAGCACGGCCGTGCCGAGCGCCAGCCGACGGCGAGTTGCGGCACCGGCCAGGCCCACTGCGGTCCCCTCCGTCGGACGATCACTGACGTACAGGTGTACGGACGCACGACAGGTGTCGCACGGTTGCGCGAGCGCGTCAGTGCAGTGCGCCGACCGGCTCCTCCGGTTCGGCCGCGCCGACGAAGGTCCGCCACAGCCGCGCGTACCGCCCGTCGAGGGCCAGCAGTTCGTCGTGCGTGCCGTCCTCGGCGACCCGCCCGCCGTCCATGACGACGACCCGGTCCGCGCGGGCGGCCGTGGTCAGCCGGTGGGCGACGACGAGCGTCGTACGGCGTCCGGCTATGCGGTCGGTGGCCTGGTTGACCTGGGCCTCGGTGGCCAGGTCCAGGGCCGCCGTGGCCTCGTCGAGGAGCAGGACGTCGGGGTCGACCAGTTCGGCGCGGGCCAGCGCGATCAGCTGCCGCTGCCCGGCGGAGAGGTTGCGGCCCCGCTCGGCGACCTCGTGGAGGTAGCCGCCGGTGAGCGTGGCGATCATCTCGTGCGCGCCGACCGCCCGTGCCGCCGCCTCCACCTGGGCGTCGGTGGCGTCCGGACGGCCGTAGGCGATGGCGTCGCGGACGGTGCCGGGGAAGAGGTACGCCTCCTGCGGGACGACGCCCAGCCGGTGCCGGTAGGAGGTGAGGTCGAGGGCGCGCAGGTCCTGCCCGTCGACGGTGACCCGGCCGCCGGTCGGGTCGTAGAACCGGGCCACCAGCTTCACCAGGGTCGACTTGCCCGCGCCGGTCTCGCCGACGAACGCGACGGTCTGCCCGGCCGGGACGCGCAGGTCGATGCCGGTGAGGGCTTCCTCATCGTCCCCGTACTTGAAGTGCACGTCCTCGAACGCGATCTCGCCGCGCAGGGACGCCACGTCGCGCGGCTTCTCGGGGGCCTTGGTCGAGGTCGGCTCGCGCAGCAGTTCCTGGATGCGGCCCAGCGACACGGACGCCTGCTGGTAGCCGTCGAAGACCTGGGAGAGCTGCTGGACCGGTGCGAAGAACAGGTCGATGTAGAGCAGGTACGCCACCAGCGCGCCGGTCGTCAGCGTCGCGTCGTCGATCCGCGCGCCGCCCACGACCAGCACCGCCACGGCGGCGGCCGACGACAGCAGCTGCACGAACGGGAAGTAGACCGAGATCAGCCACTGTCCGCGGATGCGGGCCTGCCGGTAGCTGTCGCTGCGCTCGGCGAAGCGCCGCCCGCCGTCCCGCTCGCGCCGGAAGGCCTGCACGATCCTGAGGCCCGCCACCGACTCCTGGAGGTCGGCGTTGACCGTGGACACCCGCTCGCGGGCCAGTTCGTACGCCTTGACGCTGGCCTTGCGGAAGAAGTACGTGGCGATGATCAGCGGCGGCAGCGTCGCGAAGACGATCAGCGCGAGCTGCACGTCGATCACCAGCAGGGCGACCATGATGCCGAAGAAGGTGACGACCGAGACGAACGCGGTGACGAGTCCGGTCTGCAGGAACGTCGACAGCGCGTCCACGTCCGTCGTCATCCGGGTCATGATCCGGCCGGTCAGCTCGCGCTCGTAGTAGTCGAGGCCGAGCCGCTGGAGCTGGGCGAAGATCTTCAGCCGGAGCGAGTACAGGATCCGCTCCCCGGTCCGGCCGGTCATGCGGATCTCGCCGGTCTGCGCCGTCCACTGGGCGAGTACGGCGACCAGGCCGAGCAGCGCGGACGCCCAGACCGCGCCGAGGGCGGCCCGGGTGACGCCGTCGTCGATGCCGTGCCGGATCAGCACCGGCAGCAGCAGGCCCATGCCCGCGTCCACGGCCACCAGGGCGAGGCTGATCAGCAGCGGCGCGCGGAAACCGCGCAGCAGGCGGCGCAGACCGTACGACGCCTCGGGCCGCACCGCCTGCTCCTCGTCGATGTCCGGAGTGCCGTTCGCCGGGGGCAGCGCGTCGACCTGGGCGAGCAGCTCCGGGGTGGCCGGGGTGCCGGCGAGCGCGGCGTCCTTGGGCGCGCGGTCGCCGGTCCACAGCCGGGGCGTGACCCCGCGCTCGGCGTCGAACTCGGCGTCCACCTCGTCGCGGACGGAGGTGTCGGAGGTGTCCTGCGCCTTCTCGGCGGGGCGGGTGTGGCCGGGCGAGACGCCGCCCAGCTCGTCGGGGTCGGTCAGCAGGCGCCGGTAGAGGGCGGAGCGCTTCTGGAGCTCCTCGTGCGTACCGAGGTCGGCGAGGCGGCCCCGGTCGAGGACGGCGATGCGGTCGGCGAGGCCGAGGGTGGAGCGGCGGTGGGCGATGAGGAGCGTGGTGCGGCCTCGCATGACCTCCCTGAGCGCCTCGTGGATCTCGTGCTCCACGCGGGCGTCCACGGCGGACGTGGCGTCGTCCAGGACCAGCAGCCTGGGGTCGGTGAGGATCGCCCGGGCGAGCGCGACGCGCTGGCGCTGGCCGCCGGAGAGGGTCAGCCCGTGCTCGCCGACGGTCGTGCCGTACCCGTCGGGCAGCTCCGTGATGAACCCGTGGGCCTGCGCGGCCCGCGCGGCGGCCTCGATCTCCTCGTCGGTGGCGTCCGGGCGGCCGTACGCGATGTTGGCGCGCACGGTGTCGGAGAAGAGGAAGGAGTCCTCGGGCACCAGTCCGACGGCGGCCCGCAGCGAGTCGAGGGTCAGCTCGCGCACGTCGTGCCCGCCGACGAGGACGGCGCCGCGCGTCACGTCGTAGAAGCGCGGCAGGAGCAGCGAGACGGTGGACTTGCCGGAACCGGAGGAACCGACGACGGCGAGGGTCTCACCGGCGCGGATCTCGAAGGAGAGCCCGTCCAGGACGGGCCGCGGCTCCCCGTCGCCCGTGTCGTAGCCGAAGGCGACGTCGTCGAACTCGACGGTCGCGGGCGCGTCGGCGGGCAGCGTCCTGGTGCCGTCCTCGATGGCCGGCTCGGTGTCGATCAGCTCCAGGACGCGTTCGGTGCCGGCCCGGGCCTGCTGGCCGACGGTGAGCACCATGGCGAGCATCCGGACCGGGCCGACCAGCTGGGCGAGGTAGGTGGAGAAGGCGACGAAGGTGCCGAGGGTGATGTGCCCGCGTACGGCCAGCCAGCCGCCGAGGGCGAGCATGGCGACCTGCCCGAGCGCGGGCACCGCCTGGAGGGCCGGGGTGTAGGCGGCGTTCAGCCTGATCGTGCGCAGCCGCCCGGCGAACAGCTTGCGTCCGACCTCCCGGAGCTTCCCGGTCTCCTGCTCCTCCTGCCCGAAGCCCTTCACCACGCGTACGCCGCTCACCGAGCCGTCGACCACTCCGGCGACGGCGGCGGCCTGCGCCTGCGCGTACCAGGTGGCGGGGTGCAGCCGGGTGCGGCTGCGGCGGGCGATGAACCACAGGGCGGGCGCGACGGCCAGCGCGACCAGGGTGAGCGGCAGCGACAGCCACGCCATGATCACCAGGGAGATCAGGAAGAGCAGGACGTTCCCGATGGTCATCGGGAGCATGAACAGCAGGCCCTGGATCAGCTGGAGGTCGCTGGTCGCCCGCCCGACGACCTGCCCCGTGGACAGCTCGTCCTGGCGCCGCCCGTCGAGCCGGGTGATCGTCCCGTACATGTCGGTCCGCAGGTCGTGCTGGACGTCGAGGGCGAGCCGGCCGCCGTAGTAGCGGCGGATGTAGGTGAGGACGTACACGACGACCGCGGCGGCGATCAGGAGACCGGCCCACACGGCCATGTCCCTGGTCTTGTCGCCGATCACGTCGTCGATGATCACCTTGGTGATCAACGGGACGAAGGCCATGACGGCCATGCCGCCCAGCGAGGCCCCCAGGGCGAGGACGACGTCCTTGGGGTTGCGCCAGGCGTACCCCGCCAGTCGTCGCACCCATCCCCGTTGCGCGTCCACGCCGTGCCCTCCGGTCGGTCGTCCTGCTCACCTGATCTACCGGAAGGCACCAACACGGGCGAGCGGGGATTTCATCCCGCCGCAACAATCGGGGGCTGTCTCAGGCGCGTACGCGGAGCCTGAGGAAGCGGGTGGTCTGCACGTCGTTCTGGTTGTCGTCGCTCACGACCAGGACGTCGAGACGGCCCTTGCTCCGGCCCGTCACGGTCATCCCCTCGAAGTTGTCGAGCAGCGGGCTGGGCTGGGGCTGCTTGGCGAGGGCGCCGAGGGAGGGGCAGTCGGCGAGGTCGGCGAGGAGCCGCTTGTGCGGCGTGGTGCCGCGGCCGGGCCGGTCGGCCAGGTGGAGGCGGACGGTGTTGCCGACACCGGAGACGAAGCCGCGCTCCAGGACGAGAAGGCGCCCGTCGGGGGTCGCGGTGACCTCGGAGACGCCGAGACCGGGGTCGGTCCGGTAGCCGTACCGGTCCCCGAGCCGGAAGTCGCCGTGCCGCGTCCGCTGCCAGGTCTGGAAGCGGACCAGATCGGCGGGGTCGCCGTCGAGCGGGTACTCCATCGAGGCGACCAGGGTCCGGCCGCCCGGCAGGAGCGTCAGCCCCTCGAAGCTGCCGTTGGCCCGCGCGCGGCCCTCGGGGGCGGTCCGCAGGTCGTCCGGCACCGGCAGACGGCCGAGCAGCTCGCCGGTGCGGGAGTAGCGGCGGATGGACGGCTCGGTCTCGGAGGAGACGAGGTAGGTGCCGTCCGGATCCGCGACCAGTCCCTCCGAGTCGAGCGCGGCGCCCTTCTCGTCGGCGAGCGTGATCACGGCGCGCGGTTGCAGGGTGCGCGCGTCCAGCCGGAAGAGGGACGAGCGGTCGGAGAGGGCGGCCACGGAGCCGCGCCGGTCGGGGGCGAGGGCGGAGAGGTTGCCGACGTACGCGCCGTCGTACGTCGTCTTGTCGAGGGCGTCGGAGAAGCCGGCGAGGGAGACGGAGGGCGAGCACGCGTTCGCCTGGTGGCCCGCGTGTGCGACGGCAGGCCCGGCCGCGGTCAGGCAGCCGGCCGCCGCGAGTCCCGCGGTGAGGGAGGCGAGGGCGGTACGGAGGGTTCTCGGGCGCATGCCGGTCACCCTAGGGCGGGGAAATGGACGGAAGTTGGCTGTTTTACGAAAGCTGGGATGCGGGGGCGCCGGGGCGGCAAGTAATGCTGCATGCCAGAGCAGAAGGAAAGCGGCGAGAAGCTGGCCGGGCGGCTGTACGCGACGCTGCGGGTGCTGAAGTTCGTCGCGAACCCCCGCAGCGGCACCAGGCCGACGGCGGAGGACCGGTTCAAGGACAAGGACAGTCCGCGCAGGCGGATCCAGGCCCTGAAGCTCGACCTCTTCGAGGACCTGGTGACCGCCGTGCAGAAGGGCCGGCACGCGGAGGCGATGGCCGAGGTGTTCCGCGCGATGCCCTCCGTGGTTCCGCTGCGGCACAGCGCCCTCCAGGACAACCTCGGCGAGCGCGAACTCGCCGAGTTCAACGCCGGGTACCGGGCCCAGCTCGGGACCCTCAAGGAGGCCCTGCCGGAACTGCTCGGCTGACCTTCCGCGTTCAGCGCGAGCGCGCGCCCCGGCTCTCCGCGACGCGGTGCACGTCCGTCAGCGCCTCCCGCATCCGGCCGAGCAGGAAGCGGAGCTGCTCGGGCGTCGCCCGCGCGTCGGCGAGCAGGTCGGCCGCGTGGCCCAGCAGATCCTGGGCCATGTCGAGTTGGGTGCGCTCCACGACGTCGGCCATCCGGGACAGCGGTCCGTCGCCGTCGGACAGGAGGTAGCAGGGCTTGCCCTCCTCGCCCGTCCACGGCAGCAACCGGGCGGGGCGGTTGCCGTCGTTCACCGTGCCGTCTCCATGCCGTGGACCACCCGCGGTCCCCGGTCGACGCCGTGCGCCGGTTTCGTCGCCGGACGGCGTCGTCGGCGCCGTCGCCCCGAGGCGGGCAGCAGGAGTTCGAGCAGCGGAAGCAGGGGCGGCCCGGCGAGGCGGGCGATACGGTGACGCATGTCGTCGACTCCGTGCGCAGGTGACAGCGCCTCTGTCACAGGGGAGTCGAACGGATGAGCACCATCTACGGCGACTGGCTCAAGCAGCAGCGGGAAGCGGCCGGCCTGACGCAGCAGCGGCTCGCCGACATGGCCATCATGACGCGGTCGCACATCGCGCACGTCGAGGCGGGACGGCGGGTGCCGTCGAAGGAGGACGCGCGGCGACTGGACCGGGCGCTGAACACGGGGGAAGTGCTGACCAGCTTCCTTCCTCCGGAGGAGGCGGCGGTCGCGGACTACTTCGAGGCGGCGCGGCTGCTGGAGCAACAGGCGGTGGCGTGGAGAACGGTCGGGTCCGGGTGCATGTCATGCCTCGCCACCAAGGCGCGTACCCGGTCATGCAGAGCATGCTGAGCCTGCTGTGGTTCGAGGACCAGCCCCCGGTGGCGTACTCGGAGGGCATCAACGTCGCCAAGATCCACGACAGTCCGACCGTCGTCGAACGGTTGCAGGGCGCCTACTATCACGCGTTGAGCGACGCACTGTCCCTACGTGAATCGCTCGCCCTGCTCAAGTCGACGGCGAAGGACTACGAAGACGATGCCTGACCACATCGCGACCGAGACCGACCTCGTGGGCTGGCGCAGGTCTACGTACAGCGGCAATGAGGCCGGTAGCTGCGTGGAGGTCGTGGACGGGCATCCCGGGGGGATACCGGTCCGGGACTCGAAGGTGCCGGGTGGGGCGGTGGTGGTGTTCTCGGTGGGCGGGTGGACGTCGTTCATCACCGCCCTCAAGACCCCCCACCCCCCTCAAAACCCGTGAACACTCCCCCCACCCTTGTCCTCCCCCCGCTCATCCGAGTGACCCGATGACAAAATCCCCCCAAGTGCTCACGCTTTTTCGACCATAGGGTCCATGCCCCCGCCCCCTGGCACGACCCCGACCCCCTCAGCACCGGCCATGTGATCGGCACAGTCCGCACTCTCATGCGCGCCGACGGCCTGGACGTCTCCGTGGCCGCCATCGCCCGCGCCTGCGGAACCTCACGCAACTTCCTCTACGCGAACTGGAAGACCGTCTCCGCACTGCATCTGCGCGCGCTGACCGTCGAACTCGCGCAGACCTTCGTCGCCGCGAACCGCACCCACCCGAGCGACGGCACGGTCCAAGGCATCACCGAGCACTTGACGCAGGTCGTACGTCTCGTCCGGCGCCACCCGACCACGGCGGCCGTCGCCCGTAGCTCGCGCGCGGCGATGGCCACGGCGCACACCGTGACCGAAGGACCTCTGGTGCGCGTCGCGACGGAGCACGTCGGCGATCTGCTGCACCCGCTCTCGCCGTGCGGCGGGATCCACGGCAACCCGGTGCTGTACTCCCGGCCGTGGAAGATCCTGTGGATCGCCCGTCCCGCGGCCCTGTGCCCCGAGGCCGTCGGCGACCACGACTGGGAGGCCCAACTGGACGGGGGCTTCACTCACCTGCTGCACGACCTGCTCGCCCCGTGGGCCGCCCACGAGTGAGCCCGCGCGGGATGCACAGCCCGCGCCCGGACCGAGCACAGCCGGTGCCGACGGAGCACGGCACCGCCGTGACGGAGAGCGACGACGGCTGCGCCCCCTCCGCCGGCACGACGGCCGTCCACCGGCCAAATCCCGCGGACGCGGGCTGACTCACGGCACATCCGCCCCCGTGGCCCCCCGCCTCCCACGGCCGGGGGCCACCGTCACGCAATCGACACTCTCCGTACACCCCACCTCCCACATGTCCATGTCACGCTCGTCCTACAACTCCATTCCACACGCGTAGATCGGACACCCCACATGCTCGCGATACGCACCCGGCGCCGGAAGGCGGCGGCCCTCGCCACGGCCGCCGTACTCGCCGGCCTCGCCGCCCCCTCACTGACGGCGACCCCGGCAACGGCGACGACGGCGACCACGACGAACACGACGAACACGGACTACGACGCGACGTACTACAAGGACGCGATCGGCAAGACGGGCACGAGCCTCAAGTCCTCGCTGCACACGATCATCAGCGACCAGACGAAGCTCTCGTACTCGGCGGTCTGGGACGCGCTCAAGTCCACCGACGAGGACCCGGCCGACAGCGGCAACGTGATCCTGCTCTACTCGGGCGTCTCCCGCAGCAAGTCACTCAACGGCGGCGACACCGGCGACTGGAACCGCGAGCACACATGGGCCAAGTCCCACGGCGACTTCGGCACCGCGACCGGCCCCGGCACGGACCTGCACCACCTGCGTCCGTCGGACGTCCGGGTCAACAGCGTGCGCGGCAACAAGGACTTCGACAACGGGGGCAGCGCCGTCGACGACGGCGGCGGCAGCCTCACCGACTCCGACTCCTTCGAACCCCGCGACGCCGTCAAGGGCGACGTGGCCCGCATGATCTTCTACATGGCGGTCCGCTACGAGGGCGGCGACGGATTCGCCGACCTGGAGGTCAACGGCCAGGTCGGCAACGGCAGCAACCCGTACATCGGCAAGCTCTCCGTGCTGAAGGCGTGGAGCGACGAGGACCCGCCGGACGCCTTCGAGGAGCACCGCAACCAGGTCATCTACGACGACTACCAGCACAACCGCAACCCGTTCGTCGACCACCCGGAGTGGGTGGAGTCGATCTGGTAGACGGGCCCACGGCGTCACCCGGTCGCGGGCGGCGCCGTGCGGACCTCGGTGTACCAGGCGCGGGCCGCGACGGTCTCGGGGTGGTCCTCGCCCAGGACCTCGGCCCGCCCCTCGGCCACCTCGCGCGCGCTCTCGGCGGCCTGCTCCCGCTTGCCCTGGGCGTACTGGGCCCGGCTGAGCTGGATCAGCACCCCGAGGACCAGCGGATGGCCGTCCCCGTACCCGGCCCGCTGCCCGGCGAGCACCCGGCCGAAGAGCTCCTCGGCCTCCGCGCCCCGGCCGGAGCGCAGCAGCCCCCGCGCCAGCGCGTCGCGCGCCCACACGGTCACCAGGTGGTCGGGGCCGAGGCGGCGTTCGCAGTCCCCCGCCAGCTCCTCGGCCGCCGCCGTGTAGCCGTCGAACTCGTCCAGCGCGAGGCGCAGTTCCAGCATCTCGCAGCGGGTCTTGAGGGTGGCGACGTGGTCCTCGCCGAGCACGTGGCGGCGGCCGTCCAGGACGGTTTCCAGCAGCGTACGGGCTTGCGTCAGGTCGCCGAGGCGGTGCAGCACCCGTTGCAGTTCGTAGGCGGCGTCCAGGGTGCGCGCGTCATGGGGGCCGAGGGTGCGCAGCGCGTCCCGGTGGACCGGCCGCAGCAGTTCGGCGGCTTCGGCGTACCGGCCGAGGCGGAACAGGACGGGGCCCTGGCCGGAGCGGGCCTCGATGGTCGCCGGGTGCTCGTCCCCCAGGTGCTCGGCGGCCGTCCGCGCGGCGGTGGCGGCCAGGGCCAGCGCGGCGGTCCAGTCCCCCGCCTCGTACACCAGCCGCGCGAGCCGGACCGCGATCCGCGCCGTCTCCTGCGTCACCGGGCCGTGGCGGTGGACCCGGTGCAGCAGGCCGGTCGCGTGCGGGGCCAGGAGCCGCACCTGGGAACGGGCCCGTGCCGACGCGGCGCCCTCCTGCGGCAGTGCCGCCCGCAGCAGTCGGCCCGCCGCGTCCGCCAGGAGTTCGCGCTCCGTGTCGGGCACGCCCGCGGCGACGCTGTCCAGCAGGACCCCGTGGGCCTTCACGCAGCGGTGCCCGTCCGTCTCGACCATGTCGATCAGCGAGTGGTCGAGAAGCGCCCGCAGGGCCGGTTCGACGCGGGCGGCGGTCAGCGGCGGGTCGAGGTGTTCGAGGCCGGCCCCGCCCTGTGCCGCCGGCATCAGCAGCGCCAGCGGTACGGGGTCCGCCGCCCAGCAGGACAGCAGCCGCAGCAGGGTCGTCGCCTCCGGCAGGCCGCCCTGCGCCAGGCTGTCCAGCGACAGCTGCCACGTACGGCCCACGAGGTGGCGGGACTGTCCGCCGCCGGTCGCCGACGCCCCCCGGTCGACCAGGGCCGTCGACTCCTCGGTCAGCTTGCGGTCGTACTCGTCCATCGACCACGATTCCAGCAGTTGGTGGGCCAGATGCGCCCCGGCCAGGGTCAGAGCCAGGGGGAGGCAGCCCAGGCGCCGGGCGACCTTCCGCGCGGACTCCCGCGTGCCCGCGTCCGGGGCCAGGTCCCGCAGCACCAGGGTCGCGTCCTCCAGCGGGAGCACACCGAGCCGGTGGCTGCTCGCCCCCGGGACGCGCCACAGCGGGGAGGTCGCGTGGCGGGTGGTCACCAGCACCGTCCCCGCGGGGCTCGGGCGCAGCCAGGCGCCTTCCTCCAGGATGCCGGGGTCGTCGGCGTTGTCGAGGACCAGCAGCCAGGGCTGCGCCGAGTGGTTCAGATGGTGCCAGACCAGGTCGGCCGCGGCGCGCTGGCCGCCGGCCGCGGCGACGAGTTCGCTGTCGGTGGCACCGCGGTCGCCGGCGACGGCGAGCATGCCGGCCCGCAGCGACACCCGTTCGGAGGCGTTGACCCACAGGCCGACGCGGCCGTGGTCCCGTACGGCCTCGTTGAACAGGGACTGGGCGACGGCCGTCTTGCCGCAGCCGCCCATTCCGTGCAGGACCTGGATGTCGCCGCCCGGTCCGGCCACGGCGGCCCGGAGGCTGCGCATGAGGTCGGTGCGGTCGCGCAGGACGCCGGGCGCGCGGCCGACCAGGGGCATGCGGACGGAGTCGGGAGCGGTGGCCCGGGGTTCGGCGGGGCCCGCCCCCGGGGGCCCGAACAGAGGGGCCGAGCCCGGGGCGTAGTGGTGGACGTGTTCCTCGATGTACTGGTCGCCACCGGTCTGGTAGATCCGGGCGCTGCCCGAGGCGCGGCCCTCCATGGGCGCCGGGGTGCTCATCGTTCGGTGATGTGCTGGTCGCGCCCGGCCTGGTAGATCCGAGCGCTGCCCGACGCGTGGGCCCGCAGCTCGACGCGGGGCGCGTCCGGCTGCTCCGGCAGCGACGGGGCCAACCCGTCCAGCAGTGCGCGCAGTTCGTCGGCGACGTCCGGTCGGGCGAGGAGCAGGCGTCGTACGCGTCCCTGCCATTCGGCGGTCAGCTCGGCCTCGGCGTCGGCGTCACCCGCCCGGCGGGCGAGGAGCAGCTCCTCGCGGCCCGCCTCCAGTTCCTCGCCGACGCCCTCGGCCCGGGCGGGCTGGAAGCGGCGCCACAGGGCGACCACACCGTCCCTCGCCGATTCCCAGGCGTTCGTGACCATCAGCGTGACGACGGTCGTGCCTGCCGTCCCCGCGAGTGCTGCGATCTCCGGATCCACGGTTCCCCCCCCTACGGCCGGCTCCCGATCCTAGGGCTCCGGGCGGCTCGCGGCACAGGGTTTCATTCCGTGTGCGTCGGCGCGAACATCCGCAGCACGGCGGGGAGTACGACGACGGCCGGGCCCGGTGTCGTCAGGGCCTTCGCGAGGTCCTGTTCCAGGGTGTCGGGGCCGGTGCGGACGCCGGGCACGCCGAAGGACTCGGCCAGGGCGACGAAGTCGGGGCCGGGCAGGTCCGTCGCCGTGGGCTGCCCGAAGGCGTCGGTCATGTACTCGCGCAGGATGCCGTAGCCGCCGTCGTCGACGATGAGCCAGGTGACGTTCAGGTCGTACTGGCGGGCGGTGGCGAGTTCGGCGACGGAGTACAGCGCGCCGCCGTCGCCCGAGACCGCCAGCACCGGGTGGGTGGGGTCGGCCGCCGCGGCGCCGAGGGCCGCCGGGAGGGCGTAGCCGAGGCCGCCGGCGCCCTGGGCGGAGTGCATGGTGTTCGGGGCCTTGGGGTCGAAGGCCGACCACGCCCAGTAGGCCAGGATGGTCATGTCCCAGAAGGAGGGGGCGCGGGGCGGAAGGGCCTTGCGGACTGCGGCCAGGACGTCCTGTTCCAGGGTGAGTTCCTGGGCGGCGACGCGTGCGCGGACCTTGTCCAGGACCTCGCGTACGCGTTCCGGGGCGGTCGGGTCGGTGCGCCGCTCCTCCACCGTCTCCAGCAGGGCCTGGAGGGCGAGGCGGGCGTCGGCGTGGATACCGAGGGCCGGGTGGTTGGACTCCAGCTTGCCGAGGTCGGCCTCGATCTGGATCACCCGGCCGCGGGGCTCGAACGTGTGGTAGTTCGAGGAGAGTTCGCCGAGTCCGGAGCCGACCACGAGGAGGACGTCGGCGTCCTCCAGGAAGTCCGTCGTGTGGCGGTCCTCCAGCCAGGACTGGAGGGAGAGGGGGTGCGTCCAGGGGAAGGCGCCCTTGCCGCCGAAGGTGGTGACGACGGGGGCCTGGAGCCGCTCGGCCAGCTGCCGCAGCTTCTTCGACGCGTCCGCGCGGACCACCCCGCCGCCCGCGACGACCACCGGGCGTTCGGCGTGTGCGAGCAGGTCGGCCGCCACCGCCGTCAGTTCGGGGCGCGGGGGCAGCTCCTCGGGGAGGGTGTCGCCGCCCGTCACGACGGGGATCAGCGTCTCGGCCCGGAGGACGTCCTGGGGGATCTCCACCCACACCGGGCCGTGCGGGACGGTCAGCGCCGACGTCCACGCCTCGGCGATCGCGGACGGGATCTGGGACTGGGTGCGGGCGGTGTGGACGGACTTGACCACGCCCCGGAAGGAGGCGGCCTGGTCGGGGAGTTCGTGCAGGTAGCCGTGGCGGCCGCCGCCGAGGCCCGCCGCGGGGACCTGGCCGGCGATCGCCAGGACGGGGGCGGAGGCGGCCCGCGCCTCCTGGAGTGCGGGCAGGGCGGTGAGCGCGCCGGGGCCGGTCGACAGCAGCAGCGGGGCCGCCTCGCCGGTGACGCGGCCGTAGGCGTCCGCCGCGAAACCGGCGTTGTTCTCCACCCGCAGGCCGATGTAGCGCAGGTCGGAGCGGCGCAGCGCGTCGAACAGGCCGAGGGTGTGCTGGCCGGGCAGGCCGAAGACGGTGGTCGCGCCGAGCCCGGCCAGGGTCTCCACGACCAGGTCCGAGCCGGTGCGGCCGCCGGGAGGGTGCAGCGCGGCCTCCGTCTGGGAGGCGGTCGGACGGAGCACGAGGTCGTGGTCGTGGGTCACTGTGAACGGGCCTCGGCGATCTGGCGGGACATGAGGGTGGTCAGTTCGTACGCGGTGTGGGAGGCCGCGACCGAGGTGATCTCCGCGTGGTCGTACGCGGGCGCCACCTCGACGACGTCCGCCGACACCAGGTTGCAGGATGCCAGGCCGCGCAGGATCTCCAGCAGTTCGCGGGAGGTCATGCCGCCCGCCTCGGGGGTGCCGGTGCCGGGGGCGTGGGCGGGGTCGAGGCAGTCGATGTCGATGGAGACGTACAGGGGGCGGTCCCCGATGCGCTGCCTCAGCTGGTCGGCGACCTCGTCGGCGCCGCGGCGGTAGACGTCCGCCGACGTCACGATGCCGAAGCCCATCCGCTCGTCGTCGGTGAGGTCCTTCTTGCCGTACAGGGGGCCGCGGGTGCCGACGTGGGAGAGGGCGGAGGTGTCGAGGACGCCCTCCTCGACGGCGCGGCGGAACGGGGTGCCGTGCGTGTACTCGGCGCCGAAGTAGGTGTCCCAGGTGTCCAGGTGGGCGTCGAAGTGGAGCAGGGCGACCGGGCCGTGCTTCCGGGCGACCGAGCGCAGCAGCGGCAGGGCGATGGTGTGGTCGCCGCCCAGCGTCATCAGGCGGGCGCCGGTACCGAGGAGGTCGTCGGCGGCGGCCTCGATCGTCTCGACGGCCTCGTGGATGTTGAAGGGGTTCACGGCGATGTCGCCGCCGTCCGCGACCTGGGCGAGGGCGAAGGGCGAGGCGTCCTGCGCCGGGTTGTAGGGGCGCAGGAGGCGGGAGGCCTCCCGGATGGCGTTGCCGCCGAAGCGGGCGCCGGGCCGGTACGAGACGCCGGAGTCGAACGGCACCCCCACGACGGCGACGTCGGCGGTGCCGACCTCGTCGAGCCGGGGCAGCCGGGCGAAGGTCGCGGGTCCGGCGTAGCGCGGGATCCGGGAGGAGTCGACGGGACCTCGGGGCGTCTCGTTGCTGCTCATGCACTGCCTTCCTTCTTACGCTTCGTCGCGTATGTGCTGCTGCTGTCCGACTGTACTGGCGGGCGGGGCAGCCGGTCGCCGCAGACTAGAGGGCCGAAATGAGCCTGCGACATGTACGTTCCGTCCATAAGGGCCCTCGGGGCTGGAGGAAACGGCCATCGGGCCGGGGCCGGCCGCTCCCGGTCGTGACCCGCGTCCCAGCGGGCGGCATGCCGGAGACGGACACAGGCGGCTGCTACACAATGGAGCCATGCCGATACCCGGGACACCCAGCCGCGCCGAACTCGCCGAGCACCTCGTCACCACGCGTATCGCGGGCGACGTCGCCACGCCCCGCGAGAACAACCTCTCCCACTACCGGAAGCTGGCCAACGGCGACCGGGGCTTCTGGCTCGGTCTGGAGCTGGGCGACCGCTGGAGCGACGAGCAGGACGTGCTCGCGGTGATGGCGGAGCGCGTCGGTGTCAACGACGACCCCGAGCACCGGTACGGCCAGGACACCATCGATCCCGAGCTGACCGTCTCCGCGCTGGAGCGGATGGCGGGACGGCTGCGCAAGGCGGCGGACGGCGGGCAGCGGGTGCTGTTCGCGACCGGCCACCCGGGCGGGCTGCTCGACGTGCACCGCGCCACGGCCGCCGCGCTGCGCGCCGCGGGCTGCGAGATCGTCGTGATCCCGGAGGGCCTGACCACGGAGGAGGGGTACGTCCAGCAGTTCGCGGACGTCTCGGTCCTCGAGCACGGGGCGTCGCTGTGGCACACCCACTCGGGCGAGCCGATGAAGGCGATCCTGACCGGTCTGGAGCGCGAGGGCCGTCCGCTGCCCGACCTGGTGGTCGCCGACCACGGCTGGGCCGGTTACGCCGCCCAGCACGGCGTGGACTCCGTCGGCTACGCGGACTGCAACGACCCGGCCCTCTTCCTCGCCGAGTCCGAGGGCACCCTCCAGGTGGCGGTGCCGCTGGACGACCACGTGGTCAGCCCGCGCCACTACGACCCGATGACGGCGTATCTGCTGACGGAGGCGGGACTGCGGTGATCACCCGCGCCCGGCGGGCCGGCACCGGGGTGTCTTAGGGGTGTCCGAGGGGTGTCCAGCCCCTCCCGGGCCGAACAAAGTTCTGGCCCATGAACGGTCTCTACGCATTTAAACCCTGGTACACGGAGCAGTTGTCCGGTGTTCGTGCCGCGCTCGTACGCCGTGAGGTGTCACCCGACACGCTCACGGCGGCGGGTGTGGTCTGCGCTGCGGGCGCCGCGGGGGCGCTCGCCACGCTGCCCGCACCCTGGGCCTGTCTGCCCGTCGCCCTGCTGCTCGCCGCCCGTCTCGCGTTCGCCAATCTCGACGGCGCGCTCGCCCGCGACACCGGGCGGACCACACGGCGCGGCTCCGTCCTCAACGAACTCGGCGACCGGTGCGCCGATCTGGTGGTGCTCGCCGGGTTCCTGGCGCTGGCCCCGCTGTGGCTGGTGGCGCTCACCGGCCTGGCCGCCACCCTCCCCTCCTGGGTCTCGCTCGCGGGGTCGGCCGCCGGGGCGGAGCGCCTCAACGGCGGTCCCGTCGGCAAGACCGAGCGCTGCCTGCTGACCGTCGTCGCGGCGGCCACGGGCTGGGCGGTGCCCGTGCTGGCGGTGATCGCTGCCGGGTCCGCGCTCACCGCCGTGCTGCGGCTCGGCCGGCTCTGGCAGGCCCTCGGCGGCGCCACCACCGTCGGCGCGAGAACCTCGGGGGGCCACCGATGAGCGCCGTACTCATCACCGAGGAGGCCGTCGGCCGGGCCCTGCCGCTCGTCGCGGGCGCCCTCGGAGTCAGCGGTGCGGCGGTCGCCGTACTGCCGTCGAAGGTGCGGATGCGCACCGAACTGCGCAAACGCTGGCGCAGTTGGGCCGTCGCCGCCCCGGTCTTCCAGGGGGCGCTGTTCTTCGGCGCGGGCGGCGCCTTCGCCCTCGCGGCGGCGCTCGGCGTGATCGCGGTGAGCGAGTACGTGCGGATCGCCGGGCTGCCCCGGGCCGAGCACCTGGTCCTGGTCGCCGCGTCGGTGGTGCTGCCGGGCCTCGCCTGGCGGGCGCCCGAGCTGCTCGACGTACGGTCCGCCGCGCTGCTGCTCGTCGGCGCCGCGCTGCCCTCGCTGCTCACCGGCGACCACGCGTCCGGATTCACCCGCACCGCGCGCACACTCGTGGCGCTGGTGTGGATTCCCGTCTCCCTGACGGGACTCGTGGTGCTCGGCGACACCGCTGTCGCCGTCGGCCTCGGCGTGGCCTTCGGCGACGTCGGGGCGTGGTGCGGAGGCATGGCGTTGGGGCGGCGCGGCCCGCTCGCCCGGCCGCTGTCCCCGCTCTCCCCCAGCAAGACCTGGGCGGGGGTGCTCGGCACCGCCGCCGTGACCGCGGCCGTGCTGGCCGTGATCGGCGCGTTCTCGGTGCTGCTCTGGCTCGCGATCCTGGCCGGCTGCGTGCTCGGCGACCTGCTCGAGTCCATGGTCAAGCGCGAGGCCGGGGTGAAGGACGCGGGCACCTGGCTGCCCGGCTTCGGCGGGCTCCTCGACCGTATCGACTCCCTCGTCCTCGCTCTTCTCCTCACCATGGTGGTGGCCTCGTGACGACCCTCGCTCCCGCACGCGCCTCCGCGCCCCCGCGTCACTGGCTCGCCTCGGCCCTGCGCCGCCTCCTGTGGTGGGTCACCCTCACCCTCACCGGCGGTTTCCAGCGCCGTGGCCGACTGCCCCGCGGCGGCTGCGTCGTCATCGCCAACCACTCCTCGCACGCCGACACCGCCGCGCTGCTCGCCGCGCTCGACGCCCGCCACGCGCCGGTGATCGGCGCCGCCGCCGACTACTGGTTCGCCTCTCCGTGGCGCCGCCGGATCTGCAGCCGGCTCGCGGGCGGGTTCCCCGTGCGCCGGGACGGCGGCGGAGTCGACGATCTCCTCGCCATGGCCGACGAGTTGCGCGCCGGACGCACCGTGGTCCTCTTCCCCGAGGGCACCCGCCGGGCGGACGGCGAGTTCGGCACCTTCCACCGGGGCGCCCTGGTCCTCGCCGAGGAGGCGGGCGTCCCCCTCGTCCCGGTCGGCATCGCCGGCACGGACAAGGTGCTGCCCAAGCACGGACGGCTGCGCTCCGGCGTGGTCCGGGTGCGGATCGGGGCGCCGTTGCCCGCGGCCGCGACGCCCGAGGACGCCCGTGCCTCGGTCGCCGCGCTGCACGCCCGTGCCGAGGCGGAGCGGAAGCGGGACTCGGGTCTCAGGCGCCGGGTCTCGTCCGTGATCAACTCGCGGTGGGGGGCGGTCCTCGTCTTCCTGTGGGCCGTCGCCGAGGCGCTCAGCTGGCCCCTGATCCCCGAGCTGCTGGTGGCCACGATCGTCATCGCGGTGCCTCGCTCGGCCGTGAAGGTGTCGCTGTCCATCGTCGCGGGAACGCTCGCCGGCGGGCTGCTCGGCCTCCAGCTCGCCGCGGCCGGCGCGCAGTTGCCCGCACCGCTCACCACCGACCGGATGCGTGCCCAGGCACGGCACGAGATCGCGGTCGAAGGCGCGGACGCCGTGCGTCACCAGCCGTGGAAGGGCCTGCCCTACAAGGTGTACGTCGCCGAGGCGGGCAAGGCCGACGTCCCCCCGGTGGACTGGGTCGTCGAGTCCGCGAAGGCCCGCGGTTCGCGCACGGCGATGCTCACGGCGCTCTTCGCCGTCCTCGGGCTGCTGCTGCAGCGCTTCCGCCGCTGGTACGTCGGGTATCTCGTGGTGTTCGCCGGCGTGTTCGCGTGGTCCCTGGCGGGGGTGATCAGGACCTGGAGCTGATCCACGGAGCCGCCGCCCCCTCAGTGTTCCCGGGGGACGCGCACCACGCCTTCCTGGACGACCGACACGGCGAGGTGCCCGTCCTGGGTGTGGATGCGGGCCTGGCCGAGTCCCCGGCCGCCGGACGCGGACGGGGACTGCTGGTCGTACAGCAGCCACTCGTCGGCGCGGAAGGGCCGGTGGAACCACATGGCGTGGTCCAGCGAGGCCCCGACGACGTCGCCGACGGCCCAGCCGCCCCGGCCGTGCGCGAGCAGAACCGAGTCGAGCAGCGTCATGTCGGAGACGTACGTGGCGAGGACGACGTGCAGCAGGGGGTCGTCCGCGAGCTTGCCGTTGGTGCGGAACCACACCTGGGAGTGCGGATCGCGCGGGCTGCCGAAGTCGCCGAAGGGCGGGTCCTCGACGTAGCGCAGGTCGACGGCGGCCCGGGTCTCCAGGAAGCGTTCGACGGTGTCGGCGGGCAGGTGCGGGTAGCTCCGCAGCCGCTCCTCGCCGGTGGGGAGGGTCGCCGGGTCCGGTGCGGGCGGCATCGGCGCCTGGTGGTCGAGGCCCTCCTCGTACGTCTGGAACGACGCCGACAGCGTGAAGATCGGCTTGCCGTGCTGGACGGCGACGACGCGGCGGGTCGTGAAGGAGCGGCCGTCGCGCAGCCGGTCGACGTTGTAGACGATGGGGGCGCCCGGGTCGCCGGGGCGCAGGAAGTAGGCGTGCAGGGAGTGCGCGTGCCGGTCCTCGGGGACGGTGCGGCCCGCGGCGACCATGGCCTGCGCCGCGACCTGCCCGCCGAAGACGCGGGGGACGACGGCGGACCGGGAGTGGCCGCGGTAGATGTCCTCCTCGATCCGCTCGAGGTCGAGCAGATCGAGGAGGGACTGGAGTGCTTCGCTCATGGCCGGGTGATTCCGCGGTCTACAGGCCCATGTTCTTCGCGATGATCATCTTCATGACCTCGCTGGTGCCGCCGTAGATGCGGTTGACGCGGTTGTCCGCGTACAGGCGGGCGATGGGGTACTCGTTCATGTAGCCGTAGCCGCCGTGCAGCTGGAGGCAGCGGTCGATGACGCGGTGGGCGACCTCGGTGCAGAACAGCTTGGCGCTGGCGGCCTCGGCGGGGGTGAGTTCACCGGCGTCCAGGGCCTCGGTGGCGCGGTCGGCGACGGCCTCGGCGGCGTCCACCTCGGCCTGGCAGGCGGCCAGCTCGAACTTGGTGTTCTGGAAGTGGGCGACCGGCTTGCCGAAGACGGTGCGCTCCCGCACGTACTGGGTGGCGAAGCGGACGGCGGCGGCGGCCTGCGCGTAGGCGCCGTAGGCGATGCCCCAGCGCTCGGAGGCCAGGTTGTGGCCGAGGTAGGAGAAGCCCTTGTTCTCCTCGCCGAGCAGGTCCTCGACGGGGACCTTGACGTCGACGAAGGCCAGCTCGGCGGTGTCGGAGGTGCGCAGGCCCAGCTTGTCGAGCTTGCGGCCGACCGAGTAGCCCTCGGACTTGGTGTCCACGGCGAACAGGGAGATGCCGTGGCGGCGGTCCTCGGCCGTGGGCGCGGCGGTGCGGGCGCAGACGATGACCTTGTCGGCGTGGACGCCGCCGGTGATGAAGGTCTTGGCGCCGTTGAGGACGTAGTGGGTGCCGTCCTCGGAGAGCTTGGCGGTGGACTTCATGCCCGCGAGGTCGGAGCCGGTGCCGGGCTCCGTCATCGCGATGGCCCACATCTCCTCGCCGGTGACGAACTTCGGCAGGTAGCGCTTCTTCTGCTCGTCGGTGGCCAGCATGTTGATGTAGGGCAGGGCGAGCAGCACGTGGACGCCGGAACCGCCGAACTGGACGCCGGCGCGGGCGGTCTCCTCGTAGAGGACGGCCTCGAACTTGTGGCTGTCCATGCCGGCGCCGCCGAACTCCTCGGGCACGTTGATGCCGAAGATGCCCAGCTCGCCGAGCTTGTAGTAGAACTCGCGCGGCGCCTGGCCCGCGGCGAACCAGTCGTCGTAGACGGGGACGACCTCGGCCTCGATGAAGGCGCGGAGGGTCTCCCGGAACGCCTCGTGGTCCTCGTTGAACACCGTACGGCGCACCGCGCCACCTCCAGGGTACGTATCTAAGCGCTTGCTCAGACCCAACCGTACCGGCGGGTAGCGAGACGCGTCCAGACCGGGACGCGGGTAACCCTCGTCACTCCCCGCGCCCTCCGCGGCCCCGGGGGCGCCCCTACCCCTCCCCCACCGCCGCGAACGCCCCCCGCGCCATCCGGTGCAGCAGCGACGCCGTCACCGCGCGGCCGGGCAGGGAGCCGGGGCGGCCCAGGTGCGGGGTGGAGTTCAGGAGGCCGAAGACCGAGTGGACCGCGGAGCGGGCGGCGGGCTCGGCGAGGGCCGGGTAGACCTCCCGGAGCACGCCGACCCACAGCTCGACGTACTGCCGCTGCAACTGCCGCACCATCTTGCGGTCGGCGTCCCGCAGGCGGTCCAGCTCGCGGTCGTGCAGGGTGATGAGCGGGCGGTCGTCGAGCGCGAAGTCGATGTGCCCCTCGATGAGCGAGTCGAGGACCGCCTCGGGTCCCGTCGCAGCGCCCGCCCGGGAGCCGGACGCCCCGTCCGCCTCCGCCAGCCGCCGCTTCGCGCCGGTCAGCAGCGAGTCGCTGATGCCGACCAGCAGCTCGGCGAGCATCGCGTCCTTGCCGGGGAAGTGCCGGTAGAGGCCGGGGCCGCTGATGCCGACGGCGGCGCCTATCTCGTCGACGCCGACCCCGTGGAAGCCGCGCTCGGCGAAGAGCCGGGCGGCCTCCTTGAGGATCTGCTCGCGGCGGGTGGGGGCGTCGGTTCTGGTGGCCATGGAGTCGATTCTAGACAGGGAGGTTAGCGGTCGTTAACCTGAAGGAAACGCGTTAACGCTCATTAACTGGTCGACCACTGGGTGAGGGGACCGCAGGATGCACGAGGCACCGGAGCTGACGACGGCGGCAGATCCCGCGTCGGAGGCCTTTCGGGCCAACGAGGAGGCGCACGCCGCCCTCGTTCAGGAACTGCGCGCCAAGCTCGCGGCGGCCCGGCTGGGCGGCGGCGAGCGGGCGCGGGCCCGGCACACCGCGCGCGGCAAGCTGCTGCCGCGCGACCGCGTGGACACGCTGCTCGATCCCGGCTCGCCGTTCCTGGAGCTGGCGCCGCTCGCGGCCGACGGGCTCTACGACGGCGCGGCCCCGGCGGCCGGCGTCATCGCCGGGATCGGCCGGGTGAGCGGCCGGGAGTGCGTGATCGTGGCGAACGACGCCACCGTCAAGGGCGGCACGTACTACCCGATGACCGTGAAGAAGCACCTGCGGGCGCAGGAGGTGGCGCTGGAGAACCGGCTGCCGTGCCTGTACCTCGTCGACTCGGGGGGTGCCTTCCTGCCCATGCAGGACGAGGTCTTCCCGGACCGCGAGCACTTCGGCCGGATCTTCTACAACCAGGCCCGGATGTCCGGCGCGGGCATCCCGCAGATCGCCGCCGTCCTCGGCTCCTGCACGGCGGGCGGGGCGTACGTCCCGGCGATGAGCGACGAGGCGGTGATCGTCCGCAATCAGGGCACGATCTTCCTGGGCGGCCCGCCGCTGGTGAAGGCGGCCACGGGCGAGGTGGTCACGGCGGAGGAGCTGGGCGGCGGCGAGGTCCACTCCCGCGTGTCCGGCGTGACCGACCATCTCGCCGAGGACGACCCGCACGCCCTGCGCATCGTCCGGCAGATCGTCTCCACCCTGCCGGAGCGCTCCACCCTCCCCTGGGGCGTGGAGGCGGCCGTCGAGCCGAAGGCGGACCCGCAGCAGCTGTACGGGACGGTGCCGGTCGACTCGCGCACCCCCTACGACGTCCGCGAGGTCATCGCGCGCGTCGTGGACGGCTCCCGCTTCGCCGAGTTCAAGTCCGAGTACGGGCAGACCCTGGTCACCGGCTTCGCCCGGATCCACGGCCATCCGGTCGGCATCGTCGCCAACAACGGCATCCTGTTCTCCGAGTCGGCCCAGAAGGGCGCCCACTTCATCGAGCTGTGCGACCAGCGCGGCATCCCACTGGTGTTCCTGCAGAACATCTCCGGGTTCATGGTGGGCCGGGACTACGAGGCCGGTGGCATCGCCAAGCACGGCGCCAAGATGGTGACGGCGGTGGCGTGCACCCGCGTGCCGAAGCTGACGGTGGTCGTCGGCGGGTCGTACGGCGCGGGGAACTACTCGATGTGCGGACGGGCGTACTCGCCGCGCTTCCTGTGGATGTGGCCCAACGCCAAGATCTCCGTGATGGGCGGCGAGCAGGCCGCGTCCGTGCTGGCCACGGTCAAGCGGGACCAGATGGAG
Source organism: Streptomyces lienomycini (assembly GCF_027947595.1). Classification (NCBI taxonomy): domain Bacteria; kingdom Bacillati; phylum Actinomycetota; class Actinomycetes; order Kitasatosporales; family Streptomycetaceae; genus Streptomyces; species Streptomyces lienomycini. The sequence goes on from NZ_CP116257.1 coordinate 6,726,876, forward strand.
GGGCGCGGGGAGGAGTGGCCGGCCCAGGAGGAGGAGTCCTTCAAGGCGCCGATCCGGGCGCAGTACGAGCACCAGGGCAGCGCCTACTACGCGACCGCCCGCCTGTGGGACGACGGCGTGATCGAGCCGGCCGACACCCGGCAGGTGCTGGGCCTGGCCCTGACCGCGTGTGCCAACGCGCCGCTGGGCGAGCCCCAGTTCGGCGTCTTCCGGATGTGAGGAGGGGACCCATGCAGAACACGAACGAGACGCCGCGCGACGAGATGCCACGCATGTTCGACACCGTGCTCGTCGCCAACCGCGGTGAGATCGCCGTCCGCGTCATCCGGACGCTGCGCTCGATGGGCGTGCGCTCGGTGGCGGTCTTCTCCGACGCCGACGCGGACGCGCGGCACGTGCGGGAGGCCGACGAGGCGGTGCGGATCGGCCCGGCGCCCTCGACGGAGAGCTATCTGTCCGTCGAGCGGCTGCTGGAGGCGGCGGCCCGGACGGGCGCGCAGGCCGTCCACCCCGGGTACGGCTTCCTCGCCGAGAACGCGGGTTTCGCGCGGGCCTGCGAGGAGGCGGGGCTGGTCTTCATCGGACCGTCCGCCGACGCGATCGCCCTGATGGGCGACAAGATCCGCGCCAAGGAGACGGTGCGGGCGGCCGGGGTGCCGGTCGTCCCCGGCTCCAGCGGCAGCGGGCTCACCGACGAGCAGCTCGCCGACGCGGCCCGCGAGATCGGCACCCCGGTGCTGCTGAAGCCCTCCGCGGGCGGCGGCGGCAAGGGCATGCGGCTGGTGCGCGACGAGGCGGTGCTGGCCGACGAGATCGCCGCCGCCCGCCGCGAGGCCCGCGCCTCCTTCGGCGACGACACGCTGCTGGTGGAGCGGTGGGTCGACCGTCCCCGGCACATCGAGATCCAGGTGCTCGCCGACGGCCACGGGAACGTCGTGCACCTGGGCGAGCGCGAGTGCTCGCTCCAGCGCCGCCACCAGAAGGTGATCGAGGAGGCGCCCAGCGTCCTCCTCGACGAGGCGACGCGGGCGGCGATGGGCGAGGCGGCCGTGCAGGCGGCCCGCTCCTGCGGCTACCGGGGCGCGGGCACAGTGGAGTTCATCGTGCCCGGGAGCGACCCCTCCCAGTACTACTTCATGGAGATGAACACCCGTCTCCAGGTCGAGCACCCGGTGACCGAGCTGGTGACCGGCCTGGACCTGGTGGAGTGGCAGCTGCGGGTGGCTGCGGGCGAGCCGCTCGGGTTCGGGCAGGAGGACGTACGGCTGACCGGGCACGCGATCGAGGCCCGGCTGTGCGCCGAGGACCCGGCGCGCGGCTTCCTGCCCTCCGGCGGCACGGTGCTGCGGCTGCGCGAGCCCGAGGGCGACGGCGTGCGCACCGACTCGGGGCTCAGCGAGGGCACCGAGGTCGGCAGCCTGTACGACCCGATGCTGTCCAAGGTGATCGCCTACGGCCCCGACCGGGAGACCGCGCTGCGCAGGCTCCGGGCGGCGCTGGCCGGGACGGTCACCCTGGGCGTGCAGACCAACGCCGGGTTCCTGCGGCGGCTGCTCGCGCACCCGGCGGTGGTGGCGGGCGAGCTGGACACGGGGCTGGTGGAGCGCGAGGTCGACGGGCTCGTACCGGACGAGGTGCCGGCGGCGACGTACGCGGCGGCCGCACTGCTGCGCCAGGCCTCCCTCACGCCCGTCGGCACCGCCGGCTGGGCCGACCCGTTCGCCGCCGCGGACGGCTGGCGCATGGGCGGGGAGCACGCCTGGACGGCGCACCACCTGCGGGCGGCGGGCCACGACCCGGTGACCGTGCGCGTGCGCCGCACACCGGCCGGAGGAGTGGAGCTGCTGCTGCCGGGATCCGCCACGCCCCTGCGGGGGTCCGGGGGCACGCCCCCGCGGCCCGAGGACGGGCACCGGTTCGCCTTCCTCCTCGACGGCGTCGCCCACACCTTCACCGCTCTGCCGGACGGCACCTGGCTGGGCCGCGACGGCGACGCCTGGCATGTGCGCGACCACGACCCGGTCGCCGCCTTGCTCGACCGGGCCGCCCACGCGGGCGCCGACTCGCTGACCGCGCCGATGCCGGGCACGGTGACGGTGGTGAAGGTCGCCGTCGGCGACGAGGTGAGCGCCGGGCAGAGCCTGCTGGTGGTGGAGGCGATGAAGATGGAGCACGTCATCTCCGCCCCGCACGCGGGCACCGTCGCCGAGCTGGACGTGGCACCGGGCACGACGGTCGCCATGGACCAGGTGCTGGCGGTCATCGCCCCCACCGACGAGGCAGAGGAGACGGCGTGAACGCCCCGGAGCTGGGCCTCCCCATGGCCGTACCGGCCGAAGGCCTGCCCGCCCGCGTCCGCGTCCACGAGGTCGGCGCGCGCGACGGGCTGCAGAACGAGAAGGCGACCGTGCCGACGGTCGTCAAGGCGGAGTTCATCCGCCGCCTGGCCGGCACGGGCCTGACCACGATCGAGGCGACGAGCTTCGTCCACCCCAAGTGGGTCCCCCAGCTGGCCGACGCCGAGGACCTGTACCCGCAGGTCCTGGACCTGCCGGTGTCGCTGCCGGTGCTGGTGCCCAACGAACGCGGCCTGGACCGGGCCCTGGCGCTCGGCGCACGCCGCGTCGCGGTGTTCGCCAGCGCCACGGAGTCCTTCGCCCGGGCCAACCTCAACCGCACGGTGGACGAGGCGCTGGCCATGTTCGAGCCGGTGGTGACCCGGGCGAAGGCGCAGGGCGCCGACGTCCACGTGCGGGGCTACCTCTCGATGTGCTTCGGCGACCCGTGGGAGGGTCCGGTCCCGGTCCCCCAGGTGGTGCGGGTCTGCAAGGCCCTGCTGGACATGGGATGCGACGAGCTGAGCCTCGGCGACACCATCGGCGTGGCCACCCCGGGCCATGTGACGGCCCTGCTCACCGCGCTGGCCGAGGCGGACGTGCCCGTGTCCGCGCTGGGCGTCCACTTCCACGACACCTACGGCCAGGCCCTGGCCAACACGCTGGCAGCGCTCCAGCGGGGCGTCACCACGGTCGACGCCTCCGCCGGCGGCCTGGGAGGCTGCCCCTTCGCGAAGTCCGCCACCGGCAACCTCGCCACCGAAGACCTCGTGTGGATGCTGCGGGGCCTCGGCATCGACACCGGGGTCGACCTCGGCCGTCTCGTCGCCACAAGCGTCTGGATGGCCGCCCACCTGGGGCGGCCCAGCCCGTCCCGCACCGTTCGAGCCCTCTCCCACCAGGAGTCGTGAACACCATGGACCACAAGCTCTCCCCCGAACTGGAAGAACTGCGCCGCACGGTCGAGGAGTTCGCCCACGACGTGGTGGCGCCGAAGATCGGCGACTTCTACGAGCGGCACGAGTTCCCGTACGAGATCGTCCGCGAGATGGGGCGCATGGGTCTGTTCGGGCTGCCGTTCCCGGAGGAGTACGGCGGCATGGGCGGCGACTACTTCGCGCTCGGCATCGCCCTGGAGGAGCTGGCCCGGGTCGACTCGTCGGTGGCGATCACGCTGGAAGCGGGCGTCTCGCTGGGCGCGATGCCGCTCCACCTGTTCGGCACCGAGGAGCAGAAGCGCGCGTGGCTGCCCCGGCTCTGCTCGGGCGAGATCCTGGGCGCGTTCGGCCTCACCGAGCCGGACGGCGGCAGCGACGCGGGCGCGACCCGTACGACGGCCCGCCTGGACGAGGCGACGAACGAGTGGGTGATCAACGGCACCAAGTGCTTCATCACCAATTCCGGCACCGACATCACGGGCCTGGTCACGGTCACCGCGGTGACCGGCCGCAAGCCGGACGGACGGCCCCTGATCTCGTCGATCATCGTGCCGTCGGGCACCCCGGGCTTCACGGTGGCCGCCCCGTACTCGAAGGTCGGCTGGAACGCGTCGGACACCCGTGAGCTGTCCTTCGCCGACGTCCGGGTCCCGGCGGCGAACCTGCTGGGCGAGCTGGGGCGCGGCTACGCGCAGTTCCTGCGCATCCTGGACGAGGGCCGGGTGGCGATCGCCGCGCTGGGCACGGGGCTCGCGCAGGGTTGCGTGGACGAGTCGGTCGCCTACGCGAAGGAACGTCACGCCTTCGGCCGGCCGATCGGCGCCAACCAGGCCATCCAGTTCAAGATCGCCGACATGGAGATGAAGGCCCACACGGCCCGCCTCGCCTGGCGGGACGCGGCCTCGCGGCTGGTGGCGGGCGAGCCGTTCAAGAAGGAGGCGGCGCTGGCGAAGCTGTACTCGTCGACGGTCGCGGTGGACAACGCCCGGGATGCCACCCAGGTCCACGGCGGCTACGGCTTCATGAACGAGTACCCGGTGGCCCGCATGTGGCGGGACTCGAAGATCCTGGAGATCGGCGAGGGCACCAGCGAGGTCCAGCGGATGCTGATCGCGCGGGAGTTGGGGCTCACGGACTGAGATCCGGACGGCCGGGGGCGGGGTCTCACGGGCCCCACCCCTGGACAAGATCTGAGGTTAGGCTAACCTACCTTCGAATTGTCCCCGCGGGCGCGACGCTCCGCACCGTTCGAAGGCAGCCACCACCATGTCCAACGCCAGCGCTACCCACCCGACCCGCCGCGGAATCCTCGCCGCAGGCGGCGCCCTCGGCCTCGGTGCCGTGCTCGCGGCCTGCGGGGACGACGACGCGAAGAGCGGTGGCTCGGGCGACGGGACGGGCGGCGCCGCCAAGTCGGGCCCCTGGTCCTTCAAGGACGACCGCGGCACCACGGTGAAGCTGGACAAGGTGCCGACGGACATCGTCGCCTTCACCGGTGTCGCCGCCGCGCTCTTCGACTACGGCGTCCAGGTCAAGGGCGTCTTCGGCCCGACCACCACCAAGGACGGCAAGCCCGACGTCCAGGCCGGCGACCTCGACGTCGACAAGGTCACCGTCCTCGGCAACGAGTGGGGCAAGCTCAACGTCGAGAAGTACGCCTCCCTCGCCCCCGAGGTGCTCATCACCACGACGTTCGACACCGCGGGCACCCTGTGGTCCGTCCCGGAGGAGTCCAAGGACAAGATCGCCAAGCTCGCCCCGAGCGTCGCGATCTCGGTCTTCGACCGCCAGCTCACCCAGCCGCTCCAGCGCATGTGGGAGCTGGCCGAGTCGCTCGGCGCCGACATGAAGGCCAAGAAGGCCACCGACGCCAAGGCCGCCTTCGACAAGGCCGCCGCCCGGCTGCGCGCGGCCGCCAAGGCCAGGCCGGAGATCCGGGTGCTGGCCGGCTCCGCGAGCCCCGACCTGTTCTACGTCTCCGGCACCAACCTCTCGGTGGACCTGGAGTACTTCAAGGCCCTCGGCGTGAACTTCGTGGAGCCCCCGGAGGAGGCCAAGAAGGCGACCGGCGGCTGGTTCGAGTCCCTGAGCTGGGAGAACGTCGACAAGTACCCGGCCGACGTGATCATCATGGACGACCGCGCCTCGACCATCCAGCCCGCGGACATCACCGAGGGCACCTGGAAGAAGCTCCCCGCGGTCAAGGCGGGCCAGGTCATCGCCCGTTCCCCCGAGCCGATCCTGTCCTACGACAAGTGCACGCCGCTCCTCGACAACCTGGCCGAGGCGATCGAGAACGCCAAGAAGGTCGGCTGACCTTCCGCCCCGTGCCCCCTCTCCCTCCGGAGCACTCCATGACGACGGCCGTGGCCGCCCCGTTCCGCTTCTTCTCCCTCCAGGTCGTACGGACGAGGCGGCTCGGCCCGTCCCTGGCCCGCGTCACCTTCGCGGGACCCGACCTGCGCGCCTTCCACTCCGACGGCCTCGACCAGTCGCTGTCGCTGTTCCTGCCGCACCCGGGGCAGGCGGAGCCCGCGGTCCCCGTCGAGCTGGGCGAGGGCTGGTGGCAGGGCTGGCGCGAACTGCCGGAGGACGTACGGGCGGTGATGCGCTCGTACACGCTGCGGGCGCTGCGCCGGGACGACGACGGGCACACCGCCGAAATCGTCGTCGACTTCGTCCTGCACGGCGTCGACCCGGAGTCGGGGATCCGGCCGGGGCCCGCCGCCCGCTGGGCCGCCGACGCCGCCCCCGGCGACCGTGTGCTGGTGCTCGGCCCGGCGGTCGCCGACAACCGGGCGATCCGCTTCCGGCCGCCCGGGGACACCGACCTGGTGGTGATCTGGGGCGACGAGACCGCCGTGCCGGCCGCCTGCGCCGCCCTGGAGGCACTTCCGCCCGGCACCCGCGCCCGGGTCTGGCTGGAGGTGCCGCACGCCGAGGACGTGCAGCGCGACCTCGTGACCGCGGCCGACGCCGAGGTCACCTGGCTCGTCCGGGACACCGGTGGCGGCCCCGAGGCGACCCTCGCCACTCTCCGCGACGCGCGGCTTCCGCCCGCCGAGCACCCCTACGTCTGGCTCGCGGGCGAGTCCGGCCGCGTCAAGCGGTTGCGGCGGCACTTCGTGGGCGAGCGCGGCGTCGACCGTCGCCGCGTGACCTTCGTCGGCTACTGGCGCCGGGGCCTGACGGAGGAACAACTCCGCGCACAGGGCTGACGTTCGCGCCCCGTGGAGGCCGCAGTGACGGCAGTCACGCACCGATGCGGGTGTGATCCAGACTGATTAGGTTAGGCTCACCTAAGTTGAAATGAGGGCCGCGCCCTCCCCATCCCTCTCGGACCGTCCCCACCGGAGGACCCCCACATGCGTTCGCACCTGCTCAACGACGCCACCGCGGAGCAGTACCGCCGCTCCGTGACCGAGGGAGTCGAGCGGGTGGCCGCCACCGTCGCCACCACCGACCGCCCGTTCACCGGTGTCACGGTCGACGCCCTCTCCCCCCGCATCGACGAGATCGACCTCGACCGGCCGCTGCACGACACGGCCGCGGTCCTCGACGAGCTGGCGGACGTCTACCTCCGCGACGCCGTCTACTTCCACCACCCCCGCTACCTCGCCCACCTCAACTGCCCGGTCGTCATACCGGCGTTGGTCGGCGAAGCGGTCCTGTCCGCCGTCAACTCCTCCCTGGACACCTGGGACCAGTCGGCCGGCGGCACCCTCATCGAGCGCAAACTCATCGACTGGACCACCGCCCGGATCGGCCTCGGCCCGGCGGCCGACGGCGTGTTCACCTCCGGCGGCACGCAGTCCAACCTCCAGGCGCTGCTGCTGGCCCGCGAGGAGGCCAAGGCCGAATCCCTCGCCGATCTGCGGATCTTCGCCTCCGAGGTCAGCCACTTCAGCGTGAAGAAGTCGGCGAAGCTGCTCGGCCTCGGCCCCGAAGCCGTCGTCCCGATCCCCGTCGACCACGACAAGCGCCTGCAGACCGTCGCCCTCGCCCGCGAGCTGGAGCGCTGCGTGGGCGAGGGGCTCGTCCCCATGGCCGTCGTCGCCACCGGCGGCACCACCGACTTCGGCTCCATCGACCCGCTGCCCGAGATCGCCGGGCTGTGCGAGCAGTACGGCGTGTGGATGCACGTGGACGCCGCCTACGGCTGCGGACTGCTCGCCTCCCTGAAGTACCGGGACCGGCTGACCGGCATCGAGCGGGCCGACTCGGTCACCGTGGACTACCACAAGTCCTTCTTCCAGCCGGTGAGTTCGTCGGCCGTGCTGGTGCGGGACGTGGCCACGCTGCGCCACGCCACCTACCACGCGGAGTACCTCAACCCGCGCCGCATGGTGCAGGAACGTATCCCCAACCAGGTGGACAAGTCCCTGCAGACCACCCGCCGCTTCGACGCGCTCAAGCTGTGGATGACGCTGCGCGTGATGGGCGCCGACGGCATCGGGCAGCTCTTCGACGAGGTGTGCGACCTGGCCGTCGAGGGCTGGAAACTGCTCGCCGCCGATCCCCGCTTCGACGTGGTGGTCGAGCCGTCGCTGTCCACCCTGGTCTTCCGCTACGTCCCGGCGGCCGTCACCGACCCCGCCGAGACCGACCGCGCCAACCTCTACGCCCGCAAGGCCCTGTTCGCCTCCGGTGACGCCGTGGTCGCGGGCACCAAGGTCGCCGGACACCACTACCTGAAGTTCACCCTGCTCAACCCCGAGACGACGACGGCCGACATCGCCGCCGTCCTCGACCTGATCGCCGGCCACGCCGAGCAGTACCTGGGAGACTCCCTTGACCGCGCTTCCTGAAGCCTCCACCGCGTACGACTTCGTGGGGATCGGCCTCGGCCCCTTCAACCTCGGCCTCGCCTGCCTCACCGAGCCGATCGCCGGGCTGAACGGCGTCTTCCTGGAGTCCAAGCCGGACTTCGAGTGGCACGCCGGCATGTTCCTGGACGGCGCGCACCTCCAGACCCCGTTCATGTCGGACCTGGTCACGCTCGCCGACCCGACCTCCCCGTACTCCTTCCTCAACTACCTGAAGGAGAAGGGCAGGCTCTACTCGTTCTACATCCGGGAGAACTTCTACCCGCTGCGCGTCGAGTACGACGACTACTGCCGCTGGGCCGCGCACAAGCTGGGCAGCGTCCGCTTCTCCACCACGGTCACCGAGGTGACGTACGACGAGCGGGAGGAGCTGTACGCCGTCGCCACCACCTCCGGCGACACCTACCGCGCCCGGCGCCTCGTCCTCGGCACCGGCACCCCGCCGCACATCCCGGACGCCTGCCGCGGCCTGGCCGGCGACTTCCTGCACAACTCCCGCTACGTCCAGCACCGGGCGGAGCTGGTGAAGAAGAGGTCGATCACGCTGGTCGGCAGCGGCCAGTCCGCCGCCGAGATCTACCAGGACCTGCTGGGCGAGATCGACGTCCACGGCTACCAGCTCAACTGGGTGACCCGCTCCCCGCGCTTCTTCCCCCTCGAATACACCAAGCTGACGCTGGAGATGACCTCCCCGGAGTACGTGGACTACTACCACGCGCTGCCCGAGGACACCCGCTACCGCCTCGCGGACGAGCAGAAGGGCCTGTTCAAGGGGATCGACGGCGACCTGATCAACGAGATCTTCGACCTGCTCTACCAGAAGAGGCTCGGCGGTCCCGTCGCCACCCGGCTGCTCACCAACTCGGCGCTGACCGGCGCCCGGTACGCGGACGGCACGTACACGCTCGGCTTCCGGCAGGAGGAGCAGGGCAGCGATTTCGAGATCGAGACCGAGGGCCTGGTGCTCGCCACCGGCTACCGGTACACCGAGCCGGAGTTCCTCAAGCCCGTCCGCGACCGGCTGCGCCACGACTCCCGGGGCAACTTCGACATCGGCCGCAACTACGCCGTCGACGTCACGGGAGGCGGTGTGTTCCTGCAGAACGCGGGGGTCCACGCGCACAGCGTCACCAGTCCCGACCTGGGCATGGGCGCCTACCGCAACAGCGTCATCGTCCGGGAGCTGCTCGGACGCGAGTACTACCCGGTCGAGAAGTCGATCGCGTTCCAGGAGTTCACCGTATGAGCACCGCCACCGCGGTCGGGGCGCTGACCCTGCGCCCCGTCGACCCGCTGACCGACGCCGTACTGCTGCACGGCTGGCTCACGCACCCCAAGTCCGCGTTCTGGATGATGCAGGACGCCAGGCTGGTGGACGTCGAGCGGGCGTACATGGAAGTGGCCGCCGACGAGCACCAGCAGGCCCACCTCGGCCTGCACGACGGGGCGCCCGCCTTCCTGATGGAGCGCTACGACCCGGCCCACCGCGAGCTGGTCGGGCTGTACGAGCCCGAGCCGGGCGACGTCGGCATGCACTTCCTGGTCGCGCCGACCGACCGGCCCGTGCACGGCTTCACCCGCGCCGTGATCACCGCGGTGATGGCCGAGCTGTTCGCCGACCCGGCGACCCGGCGCGTCGTCGTCGAGCCGGACGTCGCCAACACCGCCGTCCACGCCCTGAACGCAGCCGTCGGATTCGTGCCCGAGCGCGAGATCCAGAAGCCGGAGAAGAAGGCCCTGCTGAGCTTCTGCACCCGTGAGCAGTTCGAGCGGGCGGTGTCCGCATGAGCCTCGCCGACGCCGTCGCCCACCTCTCCCCCGAACGCTGGGAGCAGGCCAACCGCCTGCTGATCCGCAAGGCGCTGGCCGAGTTCACGCACGAGCGGCTGCTGACCCCCGAACCGGTTCCGGACGGGGACCCGGACACGTACGCCGTCCGCAGCGACGACGGCAAGACCGCCTACCGCTTCACCGCCACCGTCCGCGCCCTGGACCACTGGCAGGTCGACGCCGCCTCGATCACCCGCCACCGCGACGGCACCGACCTCCCGCTCGCCGCACTGGACTTCTTCGTCGAGCTGAAGGAGTCGCTGGGCCTGAGCGCGGAGATCCTGCCCGTCTACCTGGAGGAGATCTCCTCCACCCTCTCCGGCACCTGCTACAAGCTGACCAAGCCGCAGGTCACCTCCGCCGAGCTGGCGCGGAGCGGCTTCCAGGCCGTCGAGACCGGCATGACCGAGGGCCACCCCTGCTTCGTCGCCAACAACGGCCGGCTCGGCTTCGGCGTCCACGAGTACCTGTCGTACGCCCCGGAGACCGCGAGCCCGGTGCGCCTGGTGTGGCTGGCCGCGCACCGCTCGCGGGCGGCGTTCACGGCGGGCGTGGGCATCGAGTACGAGTCCTTCGTCCGGGACGAGCTGGGCGAGGGGACCGTCGACCGCTTCCACGGCGTGCTGCGCGAACGCGGCCTGGACCCGGCCGAGTACCTGCTCATCCCGGTGCACCCCTGGCAGTGGTGGAACAAGCTCACCGTCACCTTCGCCGCCGAGGTCGCCCGCGGCCACCTGGTGTGCCTGGGCGAGGGCGACGACGAGTACCTGGCCCAGCAGTCCATCCGCACCTTCTTCAACGCCTCGCACCCCGAGAAGCACTACGTGAAGACGGCCCTGTCCGTCCTCAACATGGGCTTCATGCGCGGTCTGTCGGCCGCCTACATGGAGGCGACCCCGGCCATCAACGACTGGCTCGCCCGGCTGATCGAGGGCGACCCGGTGCTGAAGGGGACCGGGCTGAGCATCATCCGGGAGCGGGCGGCCGTCGGCTACCGGCACCTGGAGTACGAGCAGGCCACCGACCGCTACTCGCCGTACCGCAAGATGCTGGCGGCGCTGTGGCGGGAGAGCCCCGTGCCGTCCCTCCGGGGCGGGGAGACCCTCGCCACCATGGCCTCCCTCGTCCACGTCGACCACGAGGGCGCCTCCTTCGCGGGCGCGCTGATCGAGCGGTCCGGGCTCGCGCCCACCGAGTGGCTGCGGCACTACCTGCGCGCCTACTACGTCCCGCTGCTGCACAGCTTCTACGCCTACGACCTGGTGTACATGCCGCACGGCGAGAACGTCATCCTGGTCCTGGAGGACGGGGTGGTGCGGCGGGCAATCTACAAGGACATCGCCGAGGAGATCGCGGTGATGGACCCGGACGCCGTGCTGCCGCCGGAGGTCTCCCGCATCGCGGTGGACGTGCCGGACGACAAGAAGCTCCTGTCGATCTTCACGGACGTCTTCGACTGCTTCTTCCGCTTCCTCGCCGCGAACCTCGCGGGCGAGGGCATCGTCACGGAGGACGCCTTCTGGCGGACGGTCGCGGAGGTCACCCGGGAGTACCAGAAGTCGGTGCCGGAGCTGGCCGACAAGTTCGAGCGGTACGACATGTTCGCGCCCGAGTTCGCCCTGTCCTGCCTCAACCGGCTCCAGCTGCGCGACAACCGGCAGATGGTGGACCTGTCCGACCCGTCCGGCGCACTCCAGCTGATCGGGACCCTGAAGAACCCCATCGCGGGACTCTGACCCACGAACGGACGGGCCTGACCGAGCACGGCTCGGGGAGGCCCGTCGGCGCTGACCGTACCGCCCTGACCGTGGCTGGCCGGAATACGACGTCACCCGTGAGGGCAAGGGTGCCGTCGCGGATCTGCCAGCCACCTCCCGATGAGACCTGCTGGACTGCTCCCGAAACGCGCTGACGCCCACGGGACGGAAGGTCATGCAGGCAACCACTACCGCTTCAGCCGGCGGCGAACCCTTACCCCCTCGGTCCCCTCTGACGGGGTGGCCGGCCGTGGTCTCGGTGATGCTGGGAATCTTCGTCATCGTCACCACCGAAATCCTTCCCATCGGTCTGCTGACCTCGATCGGAACCAGTTTCGTCGTCTCGGACGGCATGGCCGGTCTGATGATGACCATGCCGGGCCTCGTGGCGGCGATCGCCGCACCCATGGTCACCGTGGCCACGGCACGCTTCGACCGCCGACTGATGCTGTGCCTCCTCATGCTCCTGCTGGCACTGGCGAACTTCCTTGCCGCCGCGGCACCCGTCTACTGGCTCGTACTGAGCTCCCGCATCATGGTCGGGATCACGATTGGCGGCTTCTGGTCGATCGGAGCGGGGTTGGCGGAACGGCTGGTGCCGCCGGCCTCGGTCGGCAGGGCAACTGCTGTGATCTTCTCCGCCATCCCGCTGGGATCCGTCCTCGGCGTACCGACGGGCACCCTCGTCGGAGATCTCTTCGGATGGAGAACGGCCTTCACCGTCATGGGAGTCCTGACGTTCGGCGTCCTGGTCATGCTGCTCTTGTTCGTGCCGCCGCTTCCTCCGGTCCGGGCCACCCGGCTGAGCGTGCTCAACGGCATGCTCCGCAGCGTCAATACCCGCTTCGCACTCCTGTTGACGTTTCTTGTCGTGCTGGCTCACTTCGGCACCTACACCTATGTGACACCGTTTTTGGAACAGGTCACCCACGCCGGCGATGGTGTGATCACTGCGTTCCTGCTGCTCTACGGAGCCGCCGGCATCCTCGGCAACCTTCTGGGCGGTGCCTGGGCGGCCCGGCGTCCGCGGACCGTGTTCGGACTCGCGGCCGCCCTGATCGCCGCGGTGACCTTCCTGCTCCCGGCGCTGGGCCGCTGGGAGACCGGCGCGGTAGTGCTGCTGGTCGTGTGGGGCCTGGCGTACGGTGCCGTACCAGTCGCGTCGCAGACGTGGTTCTCCAAGGCGGCACCGCATACGCCGGAAGCGGCATCCGTCCTGTTCACCGCCTCCTTTCAGGCAACGATCTCGGTTGGTGCCCTCGTAGGGGGAGTGGTCCTGGACCGCACCTCTCCGTCCGTGGTCATGCTGCTGGGCGGTTGCACCGCAGCGCTCATGGTCTTGGCAGTAGGTGCCGCGTCCCGCCGGACCGAGCCGGCGGGAACGGCGGCACCGGCTAGCGTCGTGTCACCGGCGCCGGCGTCTCACGACCACGGCACCTGCGGCGAGCGGTAGTAGTCGATGCCCGCCGCCTCCCCGTACGGGGCCTGCGCGGCGAGCCGCACCTTGTAGGTGTCCCAGTCGTGCGTCGACGCCGGGGACCAGCCCAGCTCGGCGACGCCCGGCAGCCTGGGGAAGGCGTGCGATCGAGGGGTCGGGCTTGGGCGTTGAGGACGGGCTCGGACCACTCTCCCGCACCATCACCGCCCACGGAAGCGGTGGAACAATCGCCGCATGGCGGAAATCATCCAGAAGGACGGAACGTGGGTCTTCGACGGCGACGCCCTGCGGCTGACACCAGGACGGGACAAGAACGTCGGTCTGCTCCGCAGGGAACTGGGTGAACTGCTCGTGCCGCTGGCCGCGTTGGCGGGCATATCGTTCGAGCAGGGCAAGAAGTCGGGCCGGCTGCGGCTGCGCCTGCGCGACGGGGCCGATCCCCTGCTGCACGCGTCGGGCGGCCGGCTGACCGAGCCGCACGACCCGTACCAGCTCCTGGTGGAGTCCGACCGGTACGGGGTCGCCGAGTACTTCGTGGACGAGGTGCGCAACGCGCTGCTCCTCGACCAGGTCCCCTCCGGCCCGGTGGACGCGTACCTGCTGCCGGGGCCCTCGGTGCCGCTGTCGGTGTCGGCCGGGGACGGGGTCGCGAGCTTCGACGGGGAGCGGGTGCGGCTGGAGTGGAAGTGGCAGGCGGAGGACGCCAAGTCGGCCGCCGGTCCGCGCACCCTGCCCCTGGCCGACATCGTCGCCGTGGAGTGGCAGCCGACGGTCGGCCTGGAGAACGGCCACCTCCGCTTCACCGTGCGGGCGGCGCCGAGCAAGGTGCCGCCGAAGTACGACCCCAACGCCGTGGAGCTGTGGGGTTTCAAGCGGGACCCGCTGATGGCCCTGGTGGCCGCGGCCGTGCAGGCCAGGCTCCCGCACCCGGCAGCCCGTGCGGCCCTGGAGGACGCCGGCCCCGCCGAGGAGATCCCTGCCCCGGCCCCTGCCCCGGCGCCCGCGCCCGCCGCCGAGGACGACCACGACGCGCTGCTGCGCCGGCTGCGGGAACTGGGTGAGCTGCACCGGTCCGGAGTGCTGACGGACGAGGAGTTCACCCTGGCGAAGCAGGCCGTACTGAAGCGGATGTAGACCCGGGAGCAGCACAGGAACCGCCACGCCTGCCCGATATCGGGCAGGATTCTTGCACAAGCGTCTCCCTTACCCCAGGATCTACCGGGTGCACGACGAACTCGTTGATCATCTGACGCGGTCCACCCCGCTGAGCCGGGGCGAGGCGCTGCGCGTGGTCCAGGACGTGCTCGCCTACTTCGACGAGACGACCGAGGAGTACGTCCGTCGCCGCCACCGCGAGCTCCAGGCGCAGGGCCTGGTGAACGCGACGATCTTCGAGCGGATCGAGGCGGAACTGAAATACCGGGCGGTCGCGCCGCCGGAGCTGTCGCTCCGCCAGCTGCGCCGCATCGTCTACGGCTGAGCAGGCCGAGAGGGACACGAGGGATACGTATACATGTGCGGAATCGTCGGATACATCGGCAAGCGTGACGTCGCGCCCCTGCTCCTGGAAGGGCTCCAGCGCCTGGAGTACCGCGGCTACGACTCGGCGGGCATCGTCGTCACCTCCCCGAAGGCGGCCGGCCTCAGGATGGTCAAGGCCAAGGGCCGGGTGCGCGACCTGGAGGCCAAGGTCCCGGCGCGCTTCAAGGGCACCACCGGCATCGCCCACACCCGCTGGGCCACCCACGGCGCCCCCTCCGACGTGAACGCCCACCCGCACATGTCGGCCGACCACAAGGTCGCCGTCGTCCACAACGGCATCATCGACAACGCCGCCGACCTGCGCCGCAAACTGGAGGCGGACGGCGTCGAGTTCCTCTCCGAGACCGACACCGAGGTCCTCGTCCACCTCATCGCCCGCTCCGAGGCCGTCAAGCTGGAGGACAAGGTCCGCGAGACCCTCCGGGTCATCGAGGGCACGTACGGCATCGCCGTGATGCACGCCGACTTCCCCGAGCGCATCGTCGTCGCCCGCAACGGCTCGCCGGTCGTCCTCGGCATCGGCGAGAAGGAGATGTTCGTCGCCTCGGACATCGCCGCGCTGGTCGCCCACACCCGGCAGATAGTCACGCTCGACGACGGCGAGATGGCCACCCTCAAGGCCGACGACTTCCGCACCTACACCACCGAGGGCACCCGCACCACGTCCGAGCCCACCACCGTCGAGTGGGAGGCCGCCTCCTACGACATGGGCGGCCACGACACCTACATGCACAAGGAGATCCACGAGCAGGCCGAGGCCGTGGACCGCGTGCTGCGCGGCCGGATCGACGACCGCTTCTCCACCGTGCACCTCGGCGGCCTCAACCTGGACGCCCGCGACGCGCGCGCCGTGCGCCGCGTGAAGATCCTCGGCTGCGGCACCTCGTACCACGCGGGCCAGATCGGCGCCCAGATGATCGAGGAGCTGGCCCGCATCCCCGCCGACGCCGAGCCCGCCTCCGAGTTCCGCTACCGCAACGCGGTCGTCGACCCCGACACCCTGTACATCGCCGTCTCCCAGTCCGGTGAGACGTACGACGTCCTCGCCGCCGTCCAGGAGCTGAAGCGCAAGGGCGCCCGCGTCCTCGGCGTCGTCAACGTGGTCGGCTCGGCGATCGCCCGCGAGGCCGACGGCGGCATGTACGTGCACGCCGGTCCCGAGGTCTGCGTCGTCTCCACCAAGTGCTTCACCAACACCTGCGTCGCCTTCGCGCTGCTCGCCCTGCACCTGGGCCGCACCCGCGACCTGTCCGTCCGCGACGGCAAGCGGATCATCGAGGGTCTGCGCAGGCTGCCCGCGCAGATCGCCGAGATGCTGGAGCAGGAGGAGGACGTCAAGAAGCTGGCCGCGCAGTACGCCGACGCCCGCTCGATGCTCTTCATCGGCCGTGTCCGCGGTTACCCGGTCGCCCGCGAGGCCTCCCTGAAGCTCAAGGAGGTCTCCTACATCCACGCCGAGGCCTACCCGGCCTCCGAGCTGAAGCACGGTCCGCTCGCCCTGATCGAGCCCGCCCTGCCGACGGTCGCGATCGTGCCCGACGACGACCTGCTGGAGAAGAACCGCGCGGCCATGGAGGAGATCAAGGCCCGCAGCGGCCAGATCCTCGCCGTCGCGCACCGGGAGCAGGAGAAGGCCGACCACACCATCGTCGTGCCGAAGAACGAGGACGAGCTGGACCCGATCCTCATGGGCATCCCGCTCCAGCTCCTCGCCTACCACACGGCGCTGGCCCTGGGCCGGGACATCGACAAGCCCCGCAACCTCGCCAAGTCGGTCACGGTGGAGTAGCCCCCACCGGACCGCAGGACCGCGAGGCCGCGAGACCGCGGCACCTCAGGACCGGAACGGCCCCCCGCCCGTGTCGTCGCACGGGCGGGGGGCCGTCGGCCCGTCAGGGGATGACCACCACGGGCCGCTTCGCCCGCTTGGCGAGCCGGCCGGCGACCGAGCCGAAGAGGCGGCCCACCAGGCCGTGGGTGGAACCGACGACGATGGCGTCCGCCTCGTACTCCCGCCCCACCTCTTCCAGTTCGTGGCAGATGTCGCCGCCGCGCTCGACCAGGATCCAGGGCACCTCCGCGAGGTAGTCCGCGCACGCCAGTTCCAGACCGAGCACCTCGGTGCGGTGGTCGGGCACGTCGACGAAGACCGGGGGTTCGCAGCCGGCCCACACGGTGGTGGGCAGCCGGTTGGCGACATGCACGATGACCAGGCCGGAACCCAGCCGGGAGGCCATGCCGATGGCGTAGGCGAGGGCGCGCTCGCTGGAGGTGGAGCCGTCGAAGCCGACGACGACACCGTGCTTGAAGGCTGGGTCGCACGACTGGCGTGGCTCTTCGGCCGCCAGGGGCTCGGCCGCCGTAGGTTCGGCGACGGGCCGCTTGCGGTCCGCGGGTTCGAAGAATTCGTGACCGGCCATGGCTGTCTCGGCGTTTTAATCCTCTATGGGGGCCAACAGTGAGCGGCAGAGCTGTGTCCAGGAATGGTCTTCCCAACCCCATACCCCCAAGGGTACGGCGGCACGCCTCCTTCGCTGAGATCCCGCGAACGTCCGCCGCGGGATTCCCCGGAGCATGCCCGAGAGGGTGCCCGTAACGCAATGGTTGCTGCTCTGTACAGGCGCTTTGCACGGGATTCAACTGTCCGTGACCGGTCGTGACCGACGCGCCGCCCGGACGTTGATCCCCGTGCCACCAGCCCCAGGGAGCCCCCGTGTCCGGACCGCACCGTCCCGCCGAGCCGACGTCCGGCCCACCCGACCGTCCGGCCGCGCCCGCCCGGGCCGGCGTCGGCGACCTCGTCCGCTGGGCGGCGTTCAGTTGCTTCCTCGTCCCGGTCGCGCTCCTCTGGTACGGCGCCTCGTTCGCCGGCACCGCCGGAACGGCGCTCGGCCTGGCCGCCGTCACCGCCGTGTGCCGTCTGCTGCTGCGGCGTTCCGAGCGAAGCGCGGCCCGGCCGCGGACGCGCGGAGGCGGACGGCGCAGTGGGGAAAACACACCGGTCGACTGACCGGTTTCCGCGCACCGTTCCGTTTCTTTTCAGCCAACTTCCGCAGGTGGCGCAACACCACCCCCCGCCACCCCCCAACCCCCGTTCCACCTGCACGAAAAGGGTCTCGGGGACCCTCCGCACCCTACGGGGATTGGCCACTGACACAAGGCGCACTTCCCTGCGGCGCCCCGGAGTGCAACGCTTCGTGATCGACTGCTTCACGCCAAGTTGCCATGTCGACAATGTCCCGGATGCCGAACCGGCCACCCCGGTACGGCGGGACACAGTAGATTCGATCTTGACCGTCTACGGCGGGGGACTCGTGCAGGACCGAGGGGAAACGTGTTGGAGCGACAGACCCGAAGGGTAGAGGGTGCCGCGACCACCGAGGGGGGCTTAGCAGGATGAGCCACGACTCCGCTGCCGCGCCTGAAGCCGCGACCCGGAAGCTCTCCGGGCGCCGCCGCAAGGAGATCGTCGCGGTGCTGCTGTTCAGCGGCGGCCCCATCTTCGAGAGTTCCATACCGCTGTCGGTGTTCGGGATCGACCGCCAGGACGCCGGGGTGCCGCGCTACCGGCTGCTGGTGTGCGCCGGCGAGGAGGGCCCGCTGCGCACCACGGGCGGCCTGGAACTCACCGCGCCGCAGGGCCTGGAGGCGATCTCGCGCGCCGGCACGGTCGTCGTGCCGGCCTGGCGGTCGATCACCTCGCCGCCGCCGGAGGAAGCGCTCGACGCACTGCGCCGGGCGCACGAGGAGGGTGCCCGCATCGTCGGCCTGTGCACCGGCGCCTTCGTACTGGCGGCGGCGGGCCTGCTGGACGGCCGCCCCGCCACCACGCACTGGATGTACGCGCCGACGCTGGCCAAGCGCTATCCGTCGGTGCACGTGGACCCGCGCGAGCTGTTCGTGGACGACGGCGACGTGCTGACGTCCGCGGGCACCGCCGCCGGGATCGACCTGTGCCTGCACATCGTGCGCACGGACCACGGCAACGAGGCGGCCGGTGCGCTGGCCCGCCGCCTGGTCGTGCCCCCGCGCCGGACCGGCGGCCAGGAGCGCTACCTGGACAGGTCTTTACCCGAGGAGATCGGCGCCGACCCGCTGGCCGAGGTCGTCGCCTGGGCGCTGGAGCACCTCCACGAGCAGTTCGACGTGGAGACGCTGGCCGCGCGCGCCTACATGAGCCGCCGCACCTTCGACCGCCGCTTCCGCTCGCTGACGGGCAGCGCCCCGCTCCAGTGGCTGATCACCCAGCGGGTCCTTCAGGCGCAGCGGCTGCTGGAGACGTCGGACTACTCGGTGGACGAGGTCGCGGGCCGCTGCGGCTTCCGCTCACCGGTGGCGCTGCGCGGGCACTTCCGCCGTCAGCTGGGTTCGTCCCCGGCCGCCTACCGGGGGGCCTACCGGGCCCGCCGCCCCCAGGGCGACCGACAGCCGGACCCGGACGCCGCCACCGCGGGTGCCGTCCGGCCCCTGCACCCGTCCGACCCGCCGACCGCTCTCCCCCCGGAGAACGCGGTCCCGTTCCAGACCCGCCGCACGGCACCCCCGATGCCGGCGGGCGCGGCCAGCGTCCCGGGCCAGCGCAGCGCACCGTGAGGTGAGGCGACGTGAGCCTCGAAACGTCGGACGGGCATCCCAGCCCGTCCGACGTTCACGCCCGACGCCGCGCAAGGGCATCCCAGCCCGTCCGACGTTCACGCCCGACGCCGCGCAAGAGCATCCCAGCCCGTCCGACGTTCACGCCCGACGCCGCGCAAGAGCATCCCAGCCCGTCCGGCGTTCACGCCCGACGCCGCGCAAGGGCATCCCAGCCCGTCCGGCGCTTGAGAACGAGGCCCGTTCAGGGCCGAAGCGGGGGTTCGGGGGCGGCAGCCCCCGTGACGCCCGCACCGACACCGGGGGCCCGAGGAACACGCGCCCACCGTAAAGTGGCCCGCATGAACGATCGCATGGTGTGGATCGACTGCGAGATGACCGGCCTCTCGCTGTCCGACGACGCGCTCATCGAGGTTGCCGCCCTCGTCACCGACTCCGAGCTGAACATCCTCGGCGAGGGCGTCGACATCGTCGTCCGCCCGCCGGACCGGGCCCTGGAGACGATGCCGGAGGTGGTGCGCGAGATGCACACCAAGTCCGGCCTGCTCGCCGAGCTGGACGGCGGCACGACCCTCGCCGACGCCGAGGCCCAGGTCCTGGCGTACGTGCGGGAGCACGTGAAGGAGCCCGGCAAGGCCCCCCTGTGCGGCAACTCCGTCGGCACCGACCGCGGCTTCCTGCTGCGGGACATGCCGACGCTGGAGGACTACCTCCACTACCGGATCGTCGACGTCTCCTCGATCAAGGAGCTGGCCCGCCGCTGGTATCCGCGGGCCTACTTCAACAGCCCGGAGAAGAACGGCAACCACCGCGCGCTCGCCGACATCCGCGAGTCCATCGCCGAACTGCGCTACTACCGCGAGGCGGTCTTCGTCCCGCAGCCCGGCCCCGACTCCGACACGGCCAAGGCGATCGCCGCCAAGCACGTCGTATCCGCCGGTTAGCGGCGCGGGCCCGCCGGGCTGCGGCCTCCGGAAAGCCGGGCGCGAGCACCCCTTCGGACCCTGTACACTTTTTCTCAGCCGGTCGGGAAACCCCGCCACGCGGGATTCGAGCACCGGCCTTGGTGGGTGTAGCTCAGCTGGTAGAGCACCTGGTTGTGGTCCAGGATGCCGCGGGTTCAAGTCCCGTCACTCACCCTGAGGAATCAGCCGGTGACTCTCGCGAGAGAGTCACCGGCTGATTGCGTTGGATGCGCCGGTGGGGCCGCGACCCCGGGTGCGCGGCGCCGCCGGCCCCGGCCTCACGACGACGCGCGCTCCACCAGCTCCGTGGCCAGCACCACCTGGTACCGCACCGGCCGCCGCGCGGACGCCGGGCGGCGCTCGGCGATCTCGGTCAGCAGGAGGTCGATCATCGCGCGGCCCATCTCCTCGATGGGCTGCCGCACACTGGTCAGCGGCGGATCGAGGTGGCGGGCGATCGCCGAGTCGTCGTAGCCGACCAGCGCCACGTCGTCCGGGATGCGCAGGCCCGCCTCGCGCAGGGCCTGGCGGGCACCCGCCGCGGTGACGTCCGAGGCGGCGAAGACCGCGTCCAGGTCGGGGCGGCGGCGCAGCAGCTCCGTCATCGCCCGGTGCCCGCCCTCCTCGGTGAAGTCGCCCGCCTCGATCAGGCCCTCGTCCGGTTCCTGACCGGCGTCGCGCAGCGCCTCGCGGTAGCCGTCGACGCGTCGCTGGGCGCCGTAGACGTCGAGGTGGCCGGTGATGTGGGCCACCCGGCGGCGCCCCCGGCCCAGCAGGTGCTCGACGGCCGAGCGGGCACCGCCGTAGTTGTCGGAGTCCACCGAGGCGAGCGGCTCCGCCGCCGAACGCGGGCCGCTGATCACCGCGGGGATCTCCAGCTCGCTCAGCAGGTCGGGCAGCGGATCGTCGGCGTGCACGGAGACCAGCAGGACGCCGTCCACCCGGTGCGCCGCCAGGTACTGGGCGAGCCGCTCCCGCTCCCGGTCACTGCCCGCGAATATCAACAGGAGCTGCATCTCGGTGTCGGACAGCTCGGCGCCGACGCCCTTCAGCATGTCCGAGAAGTACGGCTCGGCGAAGAACCGGGTCTCCGGCTCGGGCACCACCAGCGCGATCGCGTCCGTGCGGTTGGCCGCCAGCGCGCGGGCCGCCGTGTTCGGGACGTAGCCGAGTTCCGCGACCGCCGCCTCGACGGCCGCCCGGGTCGCGTCGCTCACCCGGGGGGAGCCGTTGATCACGCGGGAGACCGTACCGCGGCCGACCCCCGCGCGGGCGGCGACCTCCTCCAGGGTCGGACGCCCGGCGCCTCGGCCCCGCCCACCGCTGACCACCATGGTCGCCGCCTTCCCCTCGCAGCTGTCTGGTCAGGAATGTAACAGCCACGGGCGGGTCCGCCCCGCGCCGCCGCCCGCAGGAGCCAGGCGGCACGGCGGCGGAAGGAGAACGGCGGTGCGGCGGGCGGGGCGGACGGACCCCGGGGAGGTCCTACCGCGTGCCGTCGGCGGCCGGCAGCGCGTTGTGCCGGACCACGTCGGCGTACCAGTGGGCGCTGGCCTTGGGGATGCGGCGCTGGGTGGAGTAGTCGACGTAGACGGCGCCGAACCGCTTCGAATAGCCGTACGACCACTCGAAGTTGTCCAGCAGCGACCACAGGAAGTAGCCGCGCACGTCCGCGCCGTCGGCGATCGCCCGGCGCACGGCGTCCAGGTGGGAGTGCAGGTAGGCGATCCGCTGCGGGTCGTTCACCAGGCCCTCCGGGGAGACGTAGTCGTCGAAGGCGGCACCGTTCTCGGTGACCATCAGCGGCAGGCCCGGGTGGGACTTCGCCAGGTCGGTGAGCAGGGTGTGCAGCCCGTCGGCGTCGATGGCCCAGTTCATCGCCGTGAGGTTGTCGTTGGCGAGGTGGAAGGCGACGTCGTCGGAGCCCGTCCACGGGGAGTGGTCGCTCGCTCCGTGGCCGTCGTCGCCGGTGCTGCCGGAACCGTCGGCGGGCAGCGAGACCACGGTCGGCGCGTAGTAGTTGACGCCGAGCACGTCGACGGGGCGGGAGATCTCCGCCAGGTCGCCGTCGCGCACCAGCGTGTTCCAGTCCACGAGGTGCCCGGTGTCGGCGAGCAGGTCCTCGGGGTAGGCGCCGTCCAGGATCGGACCGGTGAAGATCCGGTTGCCGACCGCGTCGATCCGGCGGGCCGCGTCGGCGTCCTCGGGGCTGTCGGTGCGGGGGCGCACCTGGTGGAGGTTGAGGGTGATGGAGGTCTGCGCGGTCGCCGGCAGCACCGCGCGGAGCGCGCCGATCCCCTTGCCGTGGGCCAGGTTGAGGTGGTGGGCGGCGCGCAGCGTGGCGGCCGGGTCGGTGCGGCCGGGGGCGTGGACACCGGAGCCGTAGCCCAGGAAGGCGCTGCACCACGGCTCGTTGAGGGTGGTCCACACGCCGACCCGGTCGCCGAGGGCGCGGCCCATGATGTCGGCGTACTCGGCGAACCGGTCGGCGGTGTCGCGGTGCGGCCAGCCGCCGGCGTCCTCCAACTCCTGGGGCAGGTCCCAGTGGTAGAGGGTGGCGACCGGGGTGATGCCGGCTTCGAGGAGCTCGTCGACCAGCCGGCGGTAGAAGTCCAGACCGCGCTCCACGGCGGGCCCCCGACCGGTCGGCTGGACGCGGGACCAGGAGACGGAGAAACGGTACGCCTTGAGGCCGAGGTCCTTCATCAGGGCCACGTCGTCGCGGTACCGGTGGTAGTGGTCGGCGGCGATGTCACCGGTGTCGCCGTTGCGCACCTTGCCGGGGGTGTGGCTGAAGGTGTCCCAGATGGACGGCGTGCGGCCGTCCTCGGCGGCGGCGCCCTCCACCTGGTAGGCGGCGGTGGCGGTGCCCCAGACGAAGCCCGTCGGGAACGAGGTGTCGAAGGCCGGGCGGGCAGTGGTCTCGGGTCGTACGGCGGTCATGGTGAGAACGCTCCCAAAGGACGTGGGGAAGGGCCGGACGGAGGGTCCGGCGGGGTGGGACGGCGGTGGCCCGGGGCGGCGGACGGCGCACCCCGGGCACCGTCACCGGCAGGGCCCGCGCGCGAGGCGGGCCCTGCCGGTGACGGCCGGAGCCGGACGTGACGGCCGGAGCCGGACCTGGCGGCCGGGTCAGCCCTTGACGGCGCCCGCCATGATGCCTCCGACGATCTGCTTGCCGAAGATCACGAAGACCAGCAGCAGCGGCAGGGTGCTGATCAGCGCTCCGGCCATGACGATGCTCTGGTCGGGGGTGTAGGAGGCGCTGAGCTGGCCGAGTGCGACCTGGAGGGTCGGGTTCTCCTGGGTCAGGGCGAGGAAGGGCCAGAAGAAGTCGTTCCAGGCCTGGACGAAGGTGAGCATGCCGAGCACCATCATCGCGGGCCGCGCCACGGGCAGGACGATGCTCCACACGATGCGGAAGTTGCTCGCCCCGTCGACCCGGCCCGCCTCGATGAGTTCGTAGGGCAGGGCCTCGATCAGGTACTGGCGCATGAAGAACACGCCGAAGGCGCCGACCAGGGTCGGGAAGATCACCGACTCCAGCTGTCCGCCCCAGCCGATGTCGGACATCATCATGAACAGCGGCACGACGCTGAGCTGCGGCGGGATCGTCAGCGTGGCGATGACCGCGGTCATCAGCACGCCGCGGCCGCGGAAGCGCATCTTGGCGAAGGCGTAGCCCGCCAGGGTGCAGAAGAACAGCGTGGCGAGGGTGATGCAGCTGGACACGATGAGGCTGTTGACGATGGCCTTGCCGAGGTTGGCCTGTTCCCAGGCCGCCTCCAGGTTGGTCCACAGCCTGCCGCCCGGAATGAACGGCGGCGGGGTGTCGAGCACCCGCTGCTGGTCGTGCGAGGCGGCCACCAGCGTCCAGTACAGGGGGAAGAGGGACCCCAGGCCGACGACGATCAGGGCGACGTAGGTGAACGGGCCGCCCTTGAGCTGCTGGCCGGCACCGAGCTTGAGGCGGGGGCCCCTGCGCTCGGGGGAGCTGAGCACGGTCGGAGTCATGTCCGGCACTGTCTTGGTGGGACTTGTCGTGGTCATCTAAGTCGCTCCCGTCAGGCCGCGCTCTTGCGCACGAACCGGCTGACGATCCAGTTGATCAGGGCGATGAGCAGCAGCAGGACGAGCATGGCCCAGGCCACGGCCGCGGCCGGACCGAGGTGCCCGAGCTTCCAGCCGTAGTTGTAGAGGTAGATGCTGAGCGTCTCGTACTGGTGCTCGCTGCCGCCGACGGAGCCGAGCGTGCCGCCCTCCAGCAGCAGCGGCTCACCGAACAGCTGCATGGAACCGATCGTCGAGATGACGATGGTGAACAGGATCGTCGGCCGGAGCGAGGGGATGGTCACCTTGCGGAACTGCTGCCAGCGCGAGGCGCCGTCGATCGAGGCCGCCTCGTACAGGTCGCTCGGCACCGCCTGCATGGCCGCCAGGTAGATCAGGGCGTTGTAGCCGGTCCAGCGCCAGATCACCATGACCGAGATCGCGATCTTGGACGTCCACTCGCCGCTGCCCCAGTCGACGTTCTCGATGCCGACGAAGCTCAGCACCCAGTTGAGGATGCCGCCGTCGGCCCGGAAGACCAGGGCGAAGACGAGCGCCGCGGTCGCCACCGAGGTGGCGTACGGGGTGAGGATCACCGTGCGCCAGAAGGTGCTGGCGCGCAGCTTGTAGTTGAGCAGGTGGGCCAGTCCCAGCGCGACCAGCAGCTGCGGCACGGTCGAGATGACACCGATGATGAAGGTGTTGGAGACGGCCGTCCAGAACTCGGAGTCCTGGAGGATCTTGGCGAAGTTCTCCCAGCCGACCCACTCGGACTGGTCGAGGCTCGTCATCTCCACCCGGTGCAGGGCGATCCAGCCGGTGTAGAGGAGCGGGTAGAGCCCGAACGCACCGAAGATGAGGAAGAAGGGGGCGATGTACGCGTACGGCGACGCCTTGTCGTCGAGGCGCCACAGCCGCGTTCGCCACGGACTGGGTGTCTTGGACGCGGCGCCCGAGCCGCCGGCGGGCGGCTTGTGGGCACCCCGTACGGGGGTTGTCGTTGCCACGGAGGGAGTCCTTCCCTGGGAGGTCTGGCCGGGTAGGGGCGGGAGGCGGGCGGCCGGGCCGGACGCCCGTCCCGCCGTTCCCTCCCTGCGCGGATCGGCACGATGTCGAGTGGCCCGCGCGGCGGCCCGAGGTGCGTGTGGCGCGGGACCCCCGCGCCGGGTGCCGTCGGTCGGGATCGGGCGGGGGCGGATCAGTGCGGTCGGGTGGATCAGTGCGGTCGGGCCGCTGCGTCGACCGGTCCCGCGGACCCGCCGGGCACCGGCCCTCGTCGGACAGCAAGGTACGAGGCCCGGTGTCCGTCTGGCGAGAGTGCCGCCGGACACCGCGGAGCAGGCCCGCCGCTACGGCCGGGCCCGGTGGCGGACGCCCCGCGCCCGCGGGCGGCCACCGGCGTGCGGCGGCCTGCCCGCGGGCGCGCGGTGCGGGCGGCCGACGGGGCCGCCCGCACCGCCGGAGGTCAGCCGATGGCCTTGTCGATCGCCTCGCTGGCGGCGTCCCAGGCCTTGTCCGGGTCGGTGCCGCGCTGCTCCATGTTGTTGATCTGCGTGGAGATCGAGTCCTTGATCACGCCGTCCTTCGGGCCGAGCACGGCCACCGGGATGGACTTGGCCTCTTCGGCGTAGAGCTGGCCGACCGGGGCGTCGTTGAAGTACGGGAGCTTCCCGTTCTTCACGTCGGGAAGCTCGTAGGCGCCCTGGTTGGACGGGAAGACACCGACGGCCTTGAAGACGGCCGCCTGCTGCTCGGGCGCGGTCAGCCACTTGACCAGCTCGGTGGCCTCCTTGACGTGCTTGCCGCTCTTGGGCACGGTCAGGAAGGAACCGCCCCAGTTGGCCGCGGTGTCACCGGGCGCGCTGGTGATGTCCCACTTGCCCTTGAACTCCTCGCCGGAGTAGTTCTCGATCTGCAGGGACATCCAGGCCGGGCACACCACGGTGGCCACGCTGCCCTTGCGCAGCGCCGCCTTCCAGGGGTCCTGGAACTGGGGCAGGCCCTGGCTCAGCTTCTTCTCCGCGGCGTCGGCGGCCAGGTCCCAGCCCTTCTGCACCGCGGGGCTGTCCTTGTAGATCGGCTTGCCGTCGGCGTCGTAGTACTGCTTCTCGGAGGAGCTGACGACACCGTTGAACATGGCGCTGGCGGAGTCCATGAAGAAGGTGCCGTCGGGCGCCTTCGCCTTGTACTGCTCACCGAGCTTGATGTAGTCCTCCCAGCCGCCCGCGACCTTCTTGGCGACCTCGGTGCGGTCGGTCGGCAGACCGGCCTTCTCGAAGAGGTCCCTGCGGTAGCAGAGCGACATCGGACCGATGTCGGTACCGGCGCCTATGACCGCGCCGTCCTTCGTGGTGGCCTGCTTGGCCTTCCAGTCCAGCCACTGGCTGACGTCGATCGAGTCCTTGAGGTCGGTGAACTTGTCCGCCTGGGTGTCGACGACCTCCTTGATGCGGGCGACCTCGACACCGACGACGTCCCCGAGACCACTGCCCGTGTTCAGCTGCTGAAGGAGCTTCGGGTAGTAGTCCTGCTCGTTGGCGGTCGTCTCCTCCTTCACCTCGATGTTCGGGTGAAGCTGCTGGTACTTCTCGAACAGGCCCGCTTCCTTGTAGCCGAACTGTCCGTAGTCGGCCACCTTGAGGGTGATCTTCCCGTCGGAGTCCGACGCGTCCGAGTCGCCGTCGCTGTCGCTGCTGCAGCCGGTGAGCAGCAGAGCCGAGGCCGTCAGGACCGAGGTGGTCAGGGCCGCTGCTCTGCGGCCACGACCGCCGCCGGTACGGGTGATGCGCATTCCACTACTCCTTGTTCCAGGGGGGAACGGGGACCTCAGGAATCAGACCGCCGGGTTCGACGGTCCGGACCTGCCCTCTCGGTTCGAGCAGCGGCCAACCCAGGGCAACGCGACGTGCGATGCGAAGATGCTGGTCAACGGTGTGCCATGCGAGGTGGAGGGAAGGGCCGATGGTGCTGCGGTCCGCACGGGAGGCGGCCCCCACACTCCGTGGGACCGCTCCCACGCGGCTTGCCCCGAAGACTGGTTGGTGCCGGTCCCCGGTGTCAAGACTTGAAAACGGCGTTGTTGCCCAAGCGTGTTCTGTGCGTCACAGGAATGTGTCGCGTCGTGACCCGTAACCCCCCGGACATCAGCCGGACTTGGGCCGGATATCCGCAGGTCACCACGGTTCGGCCGGTGGAGGGGGACGCCGAGGGGGTCCTCCTGGGCCGGGTCGGGGATTTCTGGGCCAGAATGAAGCGCGTCCCCCCACCCATGCCGGAAGGTGAACGATGAGCCCTGCCGACCAACCGTCCACGACCGCGGTCGTCCGGCGCCCGACCCTGAACGCCGTGGCCGCCCGCGCCGGCGTGGGCCGCGGCACGGTCTCCCGGGTCATCAACGGTTCGCCCAAGGTGAGCGACCGCTCCCGCGCGGCCGTGGAACAGGCGATCGCCGAACTCGGCTACGTCCCCAACCGGGCCGCCCGCTCCCTGGTCACCCGGCGCACCGAGTCCGTGGCGCTGGTCGTCCCGGACGCCCAGACGCGGCTGTTCTCCGAGCCGTACTTCTCGGGGATCATCCGGGGCGTGTCCGCCGGACTGGCCAGCGCCGGGATGCAGTTGCTGCTCGTCCTGGTGCGCGACCAGCAGGAGTACGACCGGCTCGCCGGCTACCTGTCCGCGCAGCGGGTCGACGGGGTGCTGATGATCGCCGTCCACCGCGACGACACGCTGCCCGACCGGCTGGACGAACTCGCCGTCCCCACCGTGCTGGCGGGCCGGCGCGGCGACCGGGAGCCCCTCGGATACGTCCGCGCGGACAACGTCGGCGGCGCCAGGAGCGCGGTCGGGCATCTGCTGGCGACCGGCCGCCGGACCGTCGGCACCATCACCGGGTCGCTGGACATGGACGCCGCCCAGGACCGCGTCGACGGCTACCGCGAGGCGCTCCGGGACGCCGGTGTCGCCGTCGACGAGGAGCTGATCACGGACGGCGACTTCACCGAGGAGGGCGGACGCGCGGCCATGCGCGAACTGCTGCGCCGCCGCCCCGGCCTGGACGCGGTCTTCGCCGCCTCGGACGTGATGGCCTCCGGTGCGGTGCTGGAACTGCGCGCCTCGGGCCGGCGGGTGCCGGACGACGTGGCCGTCGTCGGGTTCGACGACTCGATCGTGGCCCGGCACACCGATCCCCCGCTGACCAGTGTCCGCCAGCCGCTGGAGGAGATGGGCCGCACCATGGCCCGACTGCTGCTGGACGAGATCGCGGACCCGGGCAGCGGACGCCGGGCGGTGGTCCTGCCGACGGAACTCGTGGTGCGCGGGTCGGCGTGAGTCCGACCGGACCCGAGGCGCCCCGCCCTGCCGCGGTGCCCGACCGCCTGACCGGACTCGGACGCGGCCCGGGTTTCCGCTTCCTCATGGGAGCGCTCCCATGCATAATGGTGCACCCCGACCCCGTGGGAGCGATTCCATGACATCACCGAACCCCGTGTCCTTCCCCCCTGCCTTCCTGTGGGGCGCCGCCACCTCGGCGTACCAGATCGAGGGCGCGGTGCGGGAGGACGGCCGTACACCCTCGATCTGGGACACCTTCAGCCACACGCCCGGGAAGACGGCCGGCGGGGAAACCGGTGACATCGCTGTCGACCACTACCACCGCTACCGCGACGACGTGGCGCTGATGAAGGACCTGGGCCTCGGCGCCTACCGCTTCTCGGTCTCCTGGCCCCGGGTGCAGCCGACCGGACGCGGTCCCGCCGTCCAGCGCGGCCTGGACTTCTACCGCCGCCTGGTGGACGAGCTGCTGGCCGCCGGGATCAAGCCGGCCGTCACCCTCTACCACTGGGACCTGCCGCAGGAGCTGGAGGACGCGGGCGGCTGGCCCGAGCGGGACACGGCGTACCGGTTCGCCGAGTACGCGCAGATGGTCGGCGAGGCGCTCGGCGACCGGGTGGAGCAGTGGATCACGCTGAACGAGCCGTGGTGCGCCGCCTTCCTGGGCTACGCCTCCGGTGTGCACGCGCCCGGCCGTACCGACCCGGCGGCGGCGCTGCGGGCCGCGCACCACCTGAACCTGGCGCACGGCCTGGGCACGGTGGCGCTGCGTTCGGTGATGCCGGCCCGCAACTCGGTGGCGATCAGCCTCAACACCTCCGTCGTGCGGCCGCTGTCGCAGACCCCGGCGGACCTGGCGGCGGCCCGGCGGATCGACGACCTGTCCGGCGGCGTCTTCCACGGCCCGATCCTGCACGGCGCCTACCCGCAGTCCCTGCTGGAGGCGACCGCCCCGGTGACGGACTGGTCGTACGTCCAGGACGGCGACCTGGGGCGGGTCCGCCAGCCGATCGACGCGATCTGCCTCAACTACTACACGCCGACCGTGGTGTCGGCGGCCGACGCCGACTCGCGTGTCCCGCGCGCCGACGGGCACGGCACGAGCGACCACTCGCCGTGGCCCGCCGCGGACGACGTGGCGTTCCACCAGCCGCCGGGCGAGCGCACGGAGATGGGCTGGAGCGTCGACCCGTCCGGCCTGCACGAGCTGATCATGCGCTACCACCGCGAGGCCCCCGGCACCGCGCTGTACATCAGCGAGAACGGCGCGGCCTACGACGACAAGCCCGGCGCGGACGGCACGGTGCACGACCCCGAGCGGGTCGCCTACCTGAACGGCCACCTCGCGGCGGTCCGGCAGGCCATCGCCGACGGCGCCGACGTCCGCGGCTACTACCTGTGGTCCCTGCTGGACAACTTCGAGTGGGCGTACGGCTACGAGAAGCGCTTCGGCGCGGTGTACGTCGACTACGCCTCCCAGGAGCGCACCCCGAAGTCGAGTGCCCTCTGGTACGGGCGGGCGGCCCGCACCGGGACGCTGCCGCCGGTGGACCTCGCCGGGTAGGCCCCTCGCGGGAGCCCGGGGGCGAGGGGGCCGGGAGGACGGCTGAAGCGGGGCGCGGCATTCCACGGGGGGATGCCGCGCCCCGCTCGTAGGGCCGGTGTGGGGGGAGAGCCCGGCCCTACCGGTAGGCGGCGAACGCCTTGGCGAAGGCGTTCGCCTCCTGGTCCACGGAGCTGCAGGTGGCGTCGGCCGAGGGCTTCGGGCCGCCGGGGCACGCCTTGTCGCGGGTCGCGGACCACATCGACAGTCCGCCGAGGCCCTTGGTCTTCGCGAACTCCACCAGCTGGGCGGCGTCCTCGACCCGGAAGACCTCGGAGGCGACGTCGTTGACGCCGATCATCGGGGTGACGGCGACCGTCTTCCAGGCGTCGGCGTCGGACCGGCCGAGGACGCCCTTGAGCTGGGCCTGGGTGGCGGTGGCGGCCTGCTCGGCGTAGGTGCCCATGTCGGCGCTGTACGCGGGGCCGTAGTCCATCGCCATGATGTTGACGGTGTCGACGGCCACGCCGTTCCTCTTCGCGTCGGCGAGGAGGTCGACGCCCGCCTGGGTGAGTCCCTCGGGCATCACCGGGAGGGTGAAGGAGACGTCCAGGCCGGGGTGCTGCTTCTGGAGGGCGGTGATCGCCTGGGCGCGGCGGGTGTTGGCGGCCGTGTCGGGCAGCGCGCCGCCCTCGACGTCGAAGTCGACCTTGGTGAGCCGGTAGGCGTCGACGACCTTGCCGTACGCCGCGGCGAGCGCGTCGGCCGACGTGCAGGTCGTGCCCAGTTCGGAGCCGGAGGCGCCGCCGAAGGAGACGCGGACGTCGCCGCCCTTCGCGCGCAGGGCGCCGATCTGGGCGGCCACGGCGTCGCTCGCGAGGTCGGTGACGCCGCCCCACTTGGGGGTGCAGCCGCCGCCGTCGGTGACGAAGGCGAGGGTGTACTCCCGCACGCCGGTCGCCTCGGCGTGCGCGAGCAGGTCGAAGGCCGGGTAGAGGGACGTGTCGACGTACGGGGCGAAGCCGGAACCGGCCGCGGTGCCGTTTCCGGGAGTGCCGGTGGGGGCCGGGGTGTTGGGGGTGCCGGTCGGGGCCGGCCCGGTGGTGTCGGTGGCCGTGGGGCTGGGGGTCGGGGTGGGCACCGGGGGTTCGGTGGGGCGGCCGCTGGGCTCGGGGGTGGCGCCGTCGTCCGCCGAGCAGGCGGCGCCGTCGACGAGGCAACCGGTCGGGTCGGCGGTGCCGTCGACGACGAAGCCGACCGTGACGGACTCGCCCGCCTTCAGCCCGTCCGTGTCCCACTTCGGCCCGGTCACGGTGACGTGCTGCCCGTCGGTCGTCGACTCGGCGTTCCACAGGGAGCCCAGCTTCGCGCCGGAGGGCAGGTCGAACTCCAGCGTCCAGTCCGCCTTCGCCTGTCCGCTGTTGTTGGTGACGACGTACTGCGCGGTGTAGCCCGTGGACCACTCGCTGGTCTTCGTGTAGGCGGCGCCGACCGGGGCCGCCTGGGCGGTGCTGGTGAACAGCAGCGCGCCGCCGCCGGCCACGGCCGCCGCGACGAGGGCGCCGATCGCCTTGTTCCTGCCACTGACCTTGCGTCGGTGCGTGCGCATGACGTGCCTGCCTTCGCTGTTCACGGTGCCCCCGCGGGAGACGTGCGGGGGCGGGGTGGGGGTGCGGCAGCACGCTAGCGATCCGCAAACGGGCAAAGACCCTGATCCGGGCGGGGGTTGACGATCTTAGGGTGGGCTTAAGGAAGGGATCGGGGCCGATTGATGGTGGCGGCCGTGCGGGGGTGCCTGCGGCGGCGTACGGCGCCCCGGTGCCCGCGCTGCCGCACCGGTGCCGCCCGCCCGTCCAGCTGGATCCAGATCCGCACCTCGGTGCCGCCCAGTACGGAGGAGCCGATGCGGACGTCGCCGCCGGTCGACTCCGCCATCCTGCGCACGATGTCCAGGCCGAGGCCGGTCGACCCGTCGGTGCCCGAGCCCCGGCCGCGGGCCATCGCCGCCTCGGGGTCGGGTATGCCGGTGCCCGCGTCGGAGACGAGCACGATCACCGCGTCCTCGCCGTTGTGCAGGTCGACCGCGAAGGCGGTGCCCTCGGGGGTGTGCCGGAAGACGTTGCCGAGCAGGGCGTCGAGACAGGCGGCCAGGTCGGTGCGGGCCACGGGGATGCGCACCGGCCGGTCGGCGCCTGCCACCCGCCACTTGCGGCCCTCGTCCTCGGCGAGCGCCGACCAGAAGCCCATCCGCTCCCGCACCACCTCGGCCGCGTCGCACCCGGCGCCGGGACCGGCGGCGGCCGTCTGCGGCTTGGCGTCCCGGGCGGTGCGGATGATCGTGTCGACCTCGCGCTCCAACTGCTCGACGGCGGACCGGGTCTGCTCGGCGACCGGTCCGTCGCCGAGCGAGGCGGCGTTGAGCCGCAGCACGGTCAGCGGGGTACGCAGCCGGTGCGACAGGTCGGCGGCCAGCTCCCGCTCGTTGGCGAGGAGCTGGACGACCTGGTCGGCCATGGAGTTGAACGCGACGGCCGCGCGCCGCAGTTCGCTCGGGCCCTCCACCGGCACCCGGGCGCCGAGCCTGCCCTCCCCCAGCTCGTGCGCCCCCTCGACCAGGCGCCGCGCGGGCTGCACCATCCGCACGCCCAGCCGGTCGGCGACCGCGACCGACCCGACGATCAGCGCGGCGCCGACCCCGGCGAGGACCGCCCAGGCCGTGCCGACGCCGTTGGTCACCGCGGACTCGGGCACGTACACCTCGACGACTGCGATCTCGCCGGAGCTGAGCGCGACCGGCTGGAGCAGGGTGGAACCGCCGCCCACCTCGGTGGTGGAGGCCCGCCCCATCTCCCGTACGGCGGCGATGTCCTCGTCGGTGGCGCGCTGCCGCCCGATGTCGGTGGCGTCGCCGCCCCCGTCGGCGGGCGCCGGGATGTGCACGGCCATCCCGGTGTCCGAACCGGCGGAGGCCACGACGCGTTCCAGTTGCTCGCGGTCGGTGGTGATGGACAGGGCCGGGGCGACGGCGGCGGCCTCCCGTTCGGCGTTGGAGAAGGCGCGGTCGCGGGCCATCTCGCGGATGACGAGTCCGAGGGGCACGGCGAAGGCGACCACGACCATCGCGGTGACCGCCAGCGACACCTTGACCAGGGCCCATCTCATCGTGGCGGCTCCGCTCCGGGAGGTGCGGCGGCCGGCGGCTCCAGCTTCACGCCGACGCCGCGCAGGGTGTGCAGGTAGCGGGGCCGGGCCGCGGTCTCGCCCAGCTTGCGCCGCAGCCAGGACAGGTGGACGTCGATGGTCTGGTCGTCGCCGTACGACTGCTGCCAGACCTCGGCGAGCAGCTCCTTGCGGGCGACGACGACGCCTGGCCGGCCGGCCAGGAAGGCGAGCAGGTCGAACTCGCGGCGGGTCAGGTCGAGGGCCGCGCCGTCCAACTCGGCCTGGCGGCGCAGGGGGTCGACGGTGAGGCCGCCGACCCGGACGACACTGGACGGTGCCGCCTCCGCGGGGCCGCCGCGCGCGCGGCGCAGCACGGCCGCCATCCGGGCCGACAGGTGCTCGACGGAGAAGGGTTTGGTGAGGTAGTCGTCCGCGCCCGCGTTCAACAGCCGTACGACCTCCGCCTCGTCGTCCCGGGCGGTGGCGACGATCACCGGTACGTCGGTGATGCCGCGCAGCATCTTCAGCGCCTCGGAGCCGTCCAGGTCGGGCAGCCCGAGGTCGAGGATTACCACGTCGAACCGGAGGTGGGCGACCTCGCGCAGCGCCTCCAGGGCGGTGCCGACGCTGCGCACGGTGTGCGAGGCGTCGGTCAGATGCCGGATGAGCGCCGAGCGGACGAACTGGTCGTCCTCGACCACGAGCACACTTGCCATGGGCGGCACCGTACGCCATGCGGACCGACCCGGTCCGAGCCTGTGGACAACTCCGTCCCGGGCCACCGCCGCACCGCGTTCGGGCGACACGGGTGGGGCGGGTGGGGCAGTATGGCGGCGATGCGCAGAGGACTCGTCCACCTGATCGCCTGGCTGCTCGCCACCGGCGCGGCGGTCACGCTGTCGTGGTGGGGCGTCCACACGGTGATGGCGGGCACCGCCTACGACGCGCCCCGCGCCCTGCCCATCACGGCGGTCGACGCGAACGTGCGCGGCGGCGAGGACGGGGCCGACGGCGGGGAGTCCCTGGCGTCGTCCACCAGCCGTCCCTCTCCGTCTCCGTCCCCGCCGGGCAGTCCGTCGCCGACGCCGAGCGGGACGACCCGCGCGCCCGCGCCCGCCCCGTCGCGGACCGCGCCGTCCACCACGCCGTCCGAGGGCCCGTCGAGCCCTTCGCCCGCGTCGTCCGGCCGGGTCAGGAGTTACGACACCGACGGGGGCCGCGCGGTCTTCGACCTCGGTACGTCGTCGGCGTCGCTGGTGTCGGCGACACCGGGCGCGGGCTGGTCGATGCAGGTGTGGAAGACGGAGTCGTGGATCCGGGTGGAGTTCACCTCGGGCGCGGACCGGGTGTCGGTGTTCTGCACCTGGCACGACGGACCGCCGAGGGTGGAGATCGGCAGCTACTGAGCCGCCGCGTCACTTGAAGACGGATTCCGGCGGCGCGGGCGAGTCCACCGCCGCCGCGTCCGTCACGGGGACGGCGCCGCCGGTGAAGTCGGTGAGCGCGCGCCCGTGTTCCACCCGCGCCGGGTGCGGGTCGGAGGCGGCGCGGCGGGTGAGTTCGGCGAGCGGCAGCGGGTGGTCGCGGGCGACGAGGATCGCGTTGCCGAAGCGTTTGCCGCGCAGCACCGCCGGGTCGGCGACGAGGGCGAGTTCGGCGAAGCGGGCGGCGGCGGTGGCGATCTGGCCGCGCAGATGGGCGAGCGGCGGGCCGTCGGCGAGGTTGGCGGCGTAGACCCCGCCGGGCGCGAGCGCGCGCCGTACCTCGTCGAGGAACTCGGTGGAGGTCAGGTGGGCCGGGGTGCGGGCCCCGCCGAAGACGTCCGCGACGACGACATCCGCCCAGCCGTCGGGCACCTTGGCCAGCCCCGCGCGGGCGTCGGTGGATCGCACCCGGATCCGCGCGCCGGGGTCCAGGGGAAGCTCCCGGCGGACCAGCTGGACGAGGGCGGCGTCGCGCTCGACGACCTGCTGGGTGGAGCGGGGGCGGGTGGCGGCGACGTAGCGGGCGAGGGTGAGGGCGCCACCGCCCAGGTGCACGGCCCGGAGCGGTCTGCCCGGCGGGGCGGCCAGGTCGATGACGTGGCCGATGCGGCGCTGGTACTCGAAGGACAGGTACGCCGGGTCGTCGAGGTCGACGTGCGACTGCGGGGCGCCGTCGACGAGCAGGGTCCAGGCGCGGGGCCGGTCCCGGTCGGGGACCAGTTCGGCGCGTCCTTGGTCGACGTCCTCGACGACGGCTTCGGCGGCAGCGCGCCCGCGGCGGGCGTTCCTGGACTTTCCCATCGGCCCATTATCGGACCACGTCGGGACGGCGACGGTCGGGCCTCCGGGCTGACAGCGACCGGAACGGCCCGGGACCGGCCTCGGACCGGCCTCGGACCGGCTCCGGACCGGCTCCGGACCGGATCGGGACCGGCCCCTCAGCGGCAGCTGTCCGCGGCCCTGATCAGCCGGGCGGCCTCGCCGAGCGCGGCGCGCAGTACGGCGGGGTCGGTCGCCAGGTCCGTCTCGCCGGGCGGCAGGAGCCAGTCGGAGCCCTCCACGGGCGGCTCGGACTCCAGGTCGAGGCTCATTCCGCGGCCGTCCGTCTCCGTGCAGGTGCTGCCCGGCACGTCCCAGGCGGCGGCGGTGCCCGGCGGCACCAGGAATCCGAGGGTGCGGCGGCCGTCGTCGTGCATCACGGAACCGACCCCCTCACCGACTCCCCGCCTGAGGATGTCGACCGCCTCCAGACCCTGCCGGGTCGGCACGGTCACGACGTCACAGGCGTCGCAGGGGGGATCACTGACGCTGGTGTCCATCCCGGCCTCCACCACGGAACTCCTCCTTGGACGAGCGGATCGGGAGTCGGGGGCCTCCCGGTCCACCCGGTTCAACGCGGCGGGACGTCAACGGCTACGGCCGGAGCCGACCGCAAAGGATGGCACTTCATGGCAGATCGCGGAGGAGATATCCGGTTTGTAGCCAAACGGCGCGTGGTGGCTCCGTCACAGCCGGTACGTTCTTGCTCGCCGGAGACAGGGGCGCGCAGGGCGTGTCCGCGTGTCCCTTCCCGGCATGGTTCGACGGTTCGCACGAGAGGACCCGGCCATGGCGTCGTCAACGGTGACCTCCGCCCAGCCCGAACGGCCCCCGCGGCCGAACCTCGCCTTCCGGCGGTTGCGCGGCAAGCGCTCCCCGGCGGAGTTCGCGGCGGCGGTCCGCCGGGCCGCCCTCGAGATCGGCGAGCGGGTCAGCTGCGACGCGCGCTACGTCGGCCGGGTCGAGGCGGGCGAGATCCGCTGCCCCAACTACGCCTACGAGCGGGTGTTCCTGCACATGTTCCCCGGTCGCACGCTGACCGACCTGGGGTTCGCGTCCCGCTCGTCGGTACGCGGACGCCCGACGCGCACCACGGGTGAGTCGCGAGGGGCGGGTGAGCCGTATGAGACGTATGACACGCAGGACCTGTACGAGACGCACGACGACAACGAGGAGAGCGACGTGCTGCGTCGCGCATTCATGACGAGCGGCGCCACGGTGGCCGCCGCCTCGCTGGGGCCCCTGGGGCTCGCCCTCGACGCCGCGGCGGCCGGCCGCCCCGCGCGCCGGTCCGGGGCGGGTGAGGCGGGCGCCCTCGAAGAAGCCGTCCGCCGGATCCGGCTGCTCGACGACCGGCACGGCGCGGACGGCCTGTACCGGCGCGCGGCGGCCCCGCTGCGCACCGCCTACGCCCTCCTGGACGCGGGCGCGTCCCGGCAGGCGACCGCGGACCGGATCTACTCGGGCGCCGGTGAACTGGCGATCTCCGTGGGCTGGCTGGCCCACGACTCGGGGCGCTTCGACGACGCGCGCTCCCACTACGCCGAGGCCCTCGCCACCGCCCGGATGAACGGGGACGCGGGCCTGGAGGCGCACGCCTTCTGCAACACGGCGTTCCTGGCCCGCGACGCCGGGCGTCCGCGCGAGGCGGTGCGGGCGGCGCAGGCCGCGCTGCGTGCCGCCGGGCCGCTGGGCTCGGCCCGGCTGATGTCCCTGCTCGCGCTGCGCGAGGCGGGCGGCTGGGCGGGGCTCGCCGACCGCGTCGGGTGCGAGCAGGCGCTGGTCCGCGCGCAGACCTTCTTCGAGCGGGGCCCCTCGGACGCCGACCCCGCGTGGATGAGCTTCTACGGCGAGGCCGAACTGGAGGGTCTGGAGGCGCAGTGCTGGTCCACGCTGGGCGACTGGCCCCGGGCCGCCCGGCACGCGCGGCGGGCGGCGGACCTCCAGGATCCGCACTTCACCCGGAACCTCGCGCTGTACTCGGCGGAGCTGGCCGACGACCTGGCCCGCGGCGGCCGCCCCGACGAAGCGGCGGACGCGGGCATGCGCGTCCTGGACCTGCTGGTCGAGGTCCAGTCCTCCCGCATCCACACGATGCTCGCCGGAACGGCCCGCGTGCTTCTCCCGCACCGTCGCGCGTCGGGCGTCTCGGCCTTCCTGGACCGCCACGGGGCGCTGCCGCGACCGGCATGACATGCGTCACCCCGCGGCCCGGGGAGGCGTCCTCCGCGTCCGGCGGGTGCCCGGTCAGCCGGCGAGGTGGCCCACGTCGTTCCAGCTCTCCACCGCCGGCTCCCCGTAGGCCCAGCCCAGCACCGACAGCGACGTCGGGTTCAGCCGTATCCGCGCCCCGAACGACAGCGGCAGCCCCAGCCACCGTGCCCCGATCGCCCGCAGGACGTGTCCGTGGGCGAAGACCAGCACGTCCCGGTCCGCCTCCCGCGCCCACGCCACCACCTCGTCGGCGCGCGCGGTGACGTCCGCCGGGCTCTCCCCCTCCGGGACCCCGTCCCGCCAGACCAGCCACCCCGGCCGGACGGCCTGGATCTGCTCCGGCGTCATGCCCTCGTACGTCCCGTAGTCCCACTCCATCAGCGTGTCCCACGTGCGGGCGCGCTCGCCGAAGCCCGCGAGTTCGCAGGTCTCGCGCGCGCGGACCAGCGGACTGGTGCGCACCTCGACGCCGGGCAGCCCGTCCAGCGGCGCCCGGTGCAGCCGCTCGCCGAGCAGCTTCGCGCCGCGCCGGCCC
This sequence comes from Streptomyces lienomycini, assembly GCF_027947595.1. Classification (NCBI taxonomy): domain Bacteria; kingdom Bacillati; phylum Actinomycetota; class Actinomycetes; order Kitasatosporales; family Streptomycetaceae; genus Streptomyces; species Streptomyces lienomycini. The sequence continues at coordinate 6,765,240 of NZ_CP116257.1, forward strand.
TCCTCCAGGAGCGGCACGTCGGTCCTGCCGGTGTGTCTGCCGGACAGCGACCACTCCGTCTGTCCGTGCCGGGCCAGCAGGATGCGCGGTGCCATGAAGGGGCCTTTCCGGGAGATATGTCTGAGGGGGCGTCTCCATCATCCCGTACGGTCCGTGCGGGCAACCCGGGGGGCGTTACCGGCGTCTATCCGGGTCCGAGGGCGCCTCGAGTGGCGGAGGCGGGAAGGCCGTAGAGTGGCTCGCCCGTGTCCGTTCAGGCGCGCGCATAGCAGAGACGAGTAGCAGAAGTGAGAAGGGGGAGGGCGATCGGATTGCCGCACACCGAGGCACCGGGCACCGAGGCGGCCCCGAAGACTCGGCTGCGCTGGTGGACCGAGCTGCCGCTCATCGTCCTCGTGTACGCCTGTTACAGCGCAGGGCGCCTGCTCGTGCGCGGGGACGTCTCCGACGCCGTCGACCACGGCCTGGCCCTCCTGGACATCGAGAAGGCGCTCCACCTCAACGCGGAGCACCCGCTCAACCGCCTCTTCACCAGTGAGCCCTGGATCGGCGTACCGGCCGACTTCTGGTACGCGTCGCTGCACTACCTGGTCACCCCGGCGGTCCTGATCTGGATCTTCCGCTCCCGCGCGGTGCGTTACCGGGCCGCCCGGACCTGGCTGATGACGTCCACGTTCATCGGCCTCATCGGCTTCACCCTCCTGCCGACCTGCCCGCCCCGGCTGCTGGACGCGAGTCACGGCTTCGTCGACACGATGGCCCAGTACAGCTCGTACGGCTGGTGGGGCGGCGAGGCGAGCGCGCCGCGCGGCATGGGCGGGATGACCAACCAGTACGCGGCGATGCCGAGTCTGCACGTCGGCTGGGCGCTGTGGTGCGGGGTCATGCTGTGGCGCTACGGCGGCACGCGCGTCACGAAGGTCGCCGCCGTCGTCTACCCGCTGGTGACCACGATCGTGGTGATGGGCACCGCGAACCACTACTTCCTCGACGCGGTCGCGGGCGCGGCCGTGATGGGCGCGGGGCTGCTGCTGACGCCGTTCGTGCTGCGGACCGCGGACCGGGTGCGGACCCGGCTCGTGGCCCGTTTCGCCACGGCCGCCACGGCCTCCACGCCCGCCCCGGACGGCGCGGGTTCCCCGATTGTCAGTGGTGGATGCCAGACTTCCGCGGGTGAGCGATTTCCACGGCAGCGCGAGCAGCGGTTCGGACCAGGAGCCGAGCCGGACCCCGCCCCCTCGGACGCGGGGGACGAGACTCCGGCACCGGCTCGCTGAGCTGCGCGGTCCCGACGTACCGGCCAAGGCGCTGGACGCGCGTGCCCTGGCCGCCCTCGCCGCCAACCCGGGGTGCCGCCGACGGGCGATCCTCGACGGCGCCGGGGTGGACAAGGCGTCGCTGGCGAGCGCCCTGGGCTCGCCGTCGGTCTTCGGTCAGTCGCAGTTCGCCTTCACCCGGGGCAATGCCTTCGAGGCAAGGGTCAAGGCGGACGGCGGCGCCGAGTTGCTGCGGCTCGTGCACGAGCGGCTCGACCGGGGCGCCGAGCCGCCCGCCGAGGCCCGGGTGGAGACGCCCGACCTGTCCGCGACCGGCCCCGAGGGACGCGCGGCGCGGACGTCACTGGCCCTGCGCGAGGCCACCGGGACGCCCGGTGCGTGGACGCTGCTCGACCATCCGATGCTCGCCCTGGACGTCGCCGGTTCCCCCGCCTTCCTGGAGCCGGACGCCGTGGTGGTGCATCCGGACGGCAGCTGGACGGTCGTCGAGATCAAGTCCTTCCCCCTGCTGGACGGCTCCGCCGACCCGGCGAAGGTCGGCGCCGCCGCCCGGCAGGCCGCGGTGTACGTGCTGGCCCTGGAGCGGGTCGCCGCCCGCCTCGACCCGGCGCCGCGCGTACGCCACCGTGTGCTGCTGGTCTGCCCCAGGGACTTCTCCAACCTGCCCACCGCCTCCGCCGTCGACGTGCGCAAGCAGCGCGCCGTCACCGACCGCCAGCTGGCCCGTCTGACCCGCATCGAGGACATCGCCGACGCGCTCCCCGAGGGCGTCTGCTTCTCCCCCGAGCTGCCGGCCGAGGAGCTGGCGGCGGCGGTCGAGTCCGTCCCGGCGACGTACGCGCCCGAGTGCCTGTCCGCCTGCGAACTGGCCTTCCACTGCCGTGCCCGGTCCCGCGAGGCCGGTGCGGTGACCAGCCTGGGCCGCCCGGTGCGGGCCGAGCTGGGCGGTCTCTCGACGGTGCGGGACGTGCTGGCCGCGGCCCGCGGGGAGGCGGGCGACCCGGACGATCCGGCGGTGGCCGCGCTGCGCAGGGCGGCCCACCTGCGTTCCGAGGCCCTCGCGGCCGCGGGGCCGCCGGGTCCGGCGGGTCCGGCGGGGCGACCGGGTCCGCGACCGCCGTCACCGGTGAGGTGTCCGGGTGTCGCTGATCACCACGCTCGCCCGGCTGGAGGCCGTGCGCTCCGGCCGCGCCCAGCCCGCCGCCACCGTCCGCCACCGGCACCTGTCCGACCGGCCGCTGGTCTTCGTACCGCTGATCACCGCCGGTGAGGCGGGCGCCCCGCTCGGCGCGCTGGTCGGCACCGACCGGGACGCGCCGCATCTGCTGGTGGTGCCGCAGCCCCGCGACCGCGACCTGCGCTTCGCCTTCCTGGCCGAGCTGGCCGGCATCGTGCTGCCGCACGTCGAGGCGTACGCGGAGAGCGTCGAGGCCGCCGAGCGCACCGAGACCGACCCGGAGACGGGCAAGCGGGTCAAGGTCGAGGTCGACCTGTGCGCGGACGCCGCGCAGCTGGTCGTGCCGAGCCGCGCGGGCATCGACTTCGTACGGCTGCTGGGCCGCTCCATGCGCTTTCGGCGTACGGCGGAGCAGGACCCGGAGACCCCGCACCCCGCGCCGCCGCGGGTGCCGCTGCTCGGCCGGTGGCTGACCCACTACGGCGAGCGGGCCCGTGTCCCCGGCTCCTCGCTCCTCCTGGCGATGACCGACCTGCTGGGCCGGCACTGGGCCACCGGGCAGTCCACGCTGGAGGACCAGCACCTCGGGGCCCTGCTCGCGTGGATCGCTCCGGGCGACGGGGAGTCGTCCGGAGCGCGGGCCGCGCGCCGCGCCGAACTGGCCCGGGGCGACGACGGCCAGTTGCTGTGCCCGCCCGCGGGCCCGGCGACCGACCCGGCCTTCGACAACAAGCTGCTCGCCCCCGCCATCGAGCGCTACGACCGCGCCCGCACCGCGCTGGCCGCCGCCGAGGACGGTCTGGAGGCCGACGAACGGCTCGGCGCGCTCACGGCCGCCGAGCGGGAGATCCGGACCCTGGTCGAGAGCCGTACGCGGCCGACCTGGGACGCGGTGTGGCGGGGCCTGGATTTGCTGCGGGCGCTGCCCGAGGGGGCGCACGCCGAGGAGCGCTGGACCCGCGACCGCTGGTCGTTCACCTCCCACCGCGACCGCATCCTGGCCGGCGAGCCCCCGCAGCCGCGTCGCGACGACGCGGTGACGGCGGCGAACAAGCTGGCCACGCGCGAGCGCGAACAGGCCCGGCTGGAGGCGCAGGAGGCGCTGGACGACCCGCTGGTGATGGCCGGGCGGCGACTGTCCGGGGAGGCGTTCGCGGGCGAGGTCGTCGACGTGGTGATGGCGTACAGCGAGAGCAGGCGGCCCAGTCCGCGCCCGCTGGTCACGGTCCGCACGGACGACCGCCCGCACCTGGGCGAGCGGGTGAAGGTCTACCGCTCGCTGGGCGGCAAGCCCCAGGCGGCGGAGTACGTCGGCCCGGCGCCCACGGACGAGCCCGACGGCAAGCGCCACGACGCCCGCGGCGACGGGGGCGACGGCGACGGGGGCGACGACGGGACGCTGGTCCTGCGGATCGTGGACAAGATGGGCCGCGGCAAGGAGCCCGAACCGGGGTCGGTGCCGGAGAAGGGCGACCTCGTCTGCTTCACCCTCTTCGAGCACGAGCAGCGGGGCGGCGCGAAGCTCCCCGACCCGGAGCAGACCCCGTGGACGCACGGCGGCCCGCCCGGTGAGGGGGCCGCCGTACCGGAGGCCGCCGACGCCCAGACCGAGGAGGACGTGCTGTGACCGCCGAAGCCCCCGCCGCGCCCGCCGCCCCCGCCTTCGACCCGGGCGCGGAGGCCGCGCGTGCCACCGCGGCGATCCTGGACGACACCCTGCACGGCACGGAGCGCGGTGTCGTCGTCGACTCCCCGCCCGGTGCGGGGAAGTCCACGCTGGTGGTGCGCGCGGCGCTGGAGCTGGCCGAGGCCGGCCGGCCCCTGATGGTGGTCGCGCAGACCAACGCGCAGGTGGACGACCTGGTCCTGCGCCTGGCCGAGAAGAACCCGGACCTCCCGGTGGGCCGCCTGCACAGCAGCGACGCCGACCCGTACGACAAGGCGCTCGACGCGCTGGCGGGCGTACGCAAGTCGGCGAAGGCCGCCGACCTGGCGGGGCAGGCCGTGGTCCTGTCGACGGCCGCGAAGTGGGCGCACGTCACGGTGGACGAGCAGTGGCGGCACGCGATCGTCGACGAGGCGTACCAGATGCGCTCCGACTCCCTCCTGGCCGTCGCCGGGCTCTTCGAGCGGGCGCTGTTCGTGGGCGATCCGGGCCAGCTGGACCCGTTCGCGACGGTGGGCAGCGAGCAGTGGGCGGGGCTGGCCTACGACCCGTCGACGTCCGCCGTGACGACGCTCCTCGCCCACAACCCGACCCTTCCCCAGCACCGTCTCCCGGTCTCCTGGCGCCTGCCGGCGTCGGCGGCCCGTCTGGTCTCCGACGCGTTCTACCCGTACACGCCGTTCCGCAGCGGCACGGACCACGGCGACCGGAGCCTGGCCTTCGCGGTGCCGTCGGACGGTTCGGGCCCCGACCGGGTGATCGACGAGGCCGCCGCCTCGGGCTGGGGCCTGCTGGAGCTTCCGGCCCGGCACACCCCGCGCACCGACCCGGAGGCGGTGCGGGCGGTGGCGGCGGTGGTCCGGCGCCTGCTGGACCGCGAGGGCAGCGCCACTTCGGAGCGCTCCCCCGTGCCCGCGCCCCTGACCGCGGCCCGTATCGCCGTCGGCACCGCGCACCGCGACCAGGCGGCGGCGGTCCGTTCCGCGCTCGCCGACCTCGGGGTGCACGACGTGACCGTGGACACGGCCAACCGCCTCCAGGGCCGCGAGTACGACGTCACGGTCGTCCTGCACCCGCTCTCCGGCCGCCCCGACGCCACCGCCTTCCACCTGGAGACCGGCCGCCTGTGCGTCCTGGCCTCCCGGCACCGGCACGCCTGCATCGTGGTCTGCCGGGAGGGCGTCGGTGATCTGCTGGACGACTACCCGTCCACGGAACCCGTCCAGTTGGGCACGCTGGTGAAGTTCCCGGACGGTTGGGAGGCCAATCACGCGGTACTGGCGCACCTCGCCGAGCACCGGGTGGCCTGGCGCCCCTGACCGCCCCCTCCACCGGACGGAGTCCGGCACGCCGCCGCAGGCGGCCGATGGATACAGCCCGGACGGCTGGGAGGCCAACCACGCGGTACTGGCACACCTCGCCGAGCACCGGGTGGCCTGGCGCCCCTGACCGCCCCCTCCACCGGACGGAGTCCGGCACGCCGCCGCAGGCGGCCGATGGATACAGCCCGGACGGCTGGGAGGCCAACCACGCGGTACTGGCACACCTCGCCGACAAATCCGCTGCCCGCCGGCGGGCCGACGTGCCAGAATCCGACGCATGTCTGTTCGATACCCGCGCCCCTTGCGCCCAGGAGACCGCGTCGCCGTCACCTCGCCGTCCAGCGGGGTGCCGGACCGGCTCCGTGAACGCCTGCACGTGGCCGTGCGCGACGTCGAGGCGCTCGGCTACGAGGTGGTGCTCGGGGAGTGCATGGACGGCTCGGGCCACATCAGCGCTCCCGCCGCCGCGCGTGCCGAGGAACTGACGCGGATGCTGACCGATCCCGGCATCGCGGCGGTGGTGCCGCCGTGGGGCGGCGAGTTGGCCGTCGACCTCGTCCCGCTGCTCGACTGGGACCGGCTGCGCGACGCCGAACCGACGTGGCTCGTGGGCTTCTCCGACATGTCGACCCTCATGACCCCGCTGACCCTGCTCACCGGGACGGCGACGCTCCACGGCAACAACCTCATGGACACCCCGTACCGGACCCCGGCCGGGCTGGTCTCCTGGCTCGACATCGTGAGCGCCCCGCGCGGGCACCGGTTCACCCAGGTCCCGCCGGGCCGCCACAGGTCCACCGGCTGGGACGACTACGCGCTCCACCCGGAGGTGCGGGAGTGCACGCTCGACGCTCCCGGCACGTGGACCCGGCTGGACGCGAGCGGCGACCTGGAGGTCGGGGGCCGTCTGATCGGCGGCTGCGTCGAGACACTGTGCAGCCTCACCGGGAGCGGCTTCCTCGACACGTCCGCCTTCGCGCGGGCCGAGGCTCCGGAGGGGCTGCTGGTGTACGTGGAGGCGTGCGGCGACGACGCCTTCGCCATCTGCCGGAACCTGCACGGCATGCGGCTGGCCGGGTTCTTCGACGCCGCGAACGCGGTGCTGGTCGGCCGGACCTCGGCCCCGGACACCCCGTCACTGACCCAGCACCAGGCCGTACTGGACGCGCTCGGCCCGTTGAACGTACCGATCGTCGCCGACGTGGAGTGCGGCCACGTCCCGCCGTACATGCCGATCGTCAACGGCGCGCACGGCCGTCTGGTCCACACCTCGACGCGGAGCGAACTGACCCAGTCCCTGATCTGACACGCGGACGCGCCGCCCGCGTCGTACGGTCGTACCGATACCGGCGAGGAGGTCTGCTGATGCGCAGGGTGACCTATTCGATGAACGTGTCCCTCGACGGCTATGTCGTCGACGCGGACGGAGCCTTCGACTGGTCGGTCCCGGACGAGGAGGTCTTCCGCCACTTCATCGACGAGCTGCGGCAGACCAGCACGCACCTGCTGGGGCGGCGGCTGTACGAGACGATGCTGTACTGGGACACCGCCGATCGTGACGAGTCGCTCGGCGCCGCGGAGTTGGAGTGGGCCGCGCTGTGGAAGGCGCTGCCGAAGGTGGTGTTCTCCAGGACGCTGACGTCGGTGCGGGGCAGCAACACCCGCCTGGCCTCCGGCACCCCGGCGGAAGAGATCGAGCGCCTGCGGGCCGAGCCCGGCGACAGCGACATCGCGATCGGCGGCGCGACGCTCGCCGCCGAGGCCGCCGCGGCGGACCTGATCGACGAGTACCGGGCCACGGTCCACCCGGTGCTGGTCGGCGGTGGCACCCCGTTCTTCCCGCGGCACGGACGCCGGGTGCACCTCGAACTCGTCGAGACCCGCACCTTCACCTCACGCGTCGCCTACCTCCGCCACCGCGTGACCCGCTGACCTGCCCAGTCGCACCGTGTGACGCCGTCACCCGTTCACCCGCCGGTCGGCCGGTCCGCCGTGACCAGCCATGACGTGCTGCGGAGCCGGACGGCACCGTCCGCCGCCTCGTACGCGCGCAGGTGGTCCGCCAGGGCGCGGCGGGCGCGGGCCCGTGCGGGCGGATCGGCCTGTTCCATCAGGTGGCGGCCGGGCCCGGTGCCCAGGACGAAGTCCGCCGCGTCCTCGGCTCCGTGGCCCCAGGTCCCGTAGGCCTGGGCGCGGTTGACGGTGACGCCGGCGAATCCCGCGGCGGTGAGGACGTCGCTGATGCGGTCCGGGTCGGCGAGGGAGAACATGCCGGGCAGCCCCGGCTGTCCGAAGCCGCCGACCGGCAGGAAGTCGCGAAGCGACGCCATCGCCGTCACCCAGTCGTTGAGCGTCGCGTCGGCGGGGCAGACGAATGCCAGGCGCCCGCCGGGTCGCAGCGCACGGCCGACGTTGCCGAAGGCGGCCACGGGGTCGGCGAAGAACATCACCCCGTAGCGACTGATCGCCACGTCGAACGCGCCCGCCTCGAAGGGGTGCGCCTGCGCGTCGCCCCGCATGAAGGAGGCGTTGGCGACGCCTTCCCGCTCGGCGCGGGCCCGCGCCTCGGTCAGCATCGGGCCGGACAGGTCGAGACCGAGTGCGTGTCCGCGCGGTGCCCGGAGCGCGGCCAGGCGCGTGGTCTGCCCCGAGCCGCAACCGAGGTCGAGGGTCCGGTGGGTCCCGGTGATCGCGGCGGCGTCGAGGAGCGGCTCGTCGAAGCCCTCGTTCACGGCGTTCCAGCGGTCCTGGTTGCGTGCCCAGTGGGCTCCTTCGGGGCCGTTCCACGCCTGGGCCTGCTCGGTGTTGACGATGTCCGGCACGGGGGCCTCCTGTGGTGAAGCATCTGGGTCTGGGCGTGTGCCCAAACAGTATGGGCGCACGCCCAAACCCGCAATCCCCGTTACCCTTCACAGGACACGAGCCCCTGGAGGGCGGCGGACTTCGAACGGATGGGAGGCCCATGTCACCGCGTGGAGTGGCGACGCCCGACGTACGCGAGCGGCTGTTCGGGGCCGCCGAGCGCATCGTGGAGCGGGACGGCCCCGGTGCCCTCACCAGCCGGGCCGTCACCACCGAGGCGGGCTGCGCCAAAGGGCTGCTGCACGCCCACTTCGCGGGGTTCGACGCGTTCGTGGCCGAACTCTGCCTCGACCGGTTCGCGAAGACGGCGGTGAAGGCGCGGGCCCTGTCCCGGATCGCCGGGCAGGGCACGGTGGAGCGGAACCTGAACGACGTCGCTCTCGCCCTGTTCGACTCGGGCGGCCTCGCCCTGTCCGGCCTCGCCATGACCCGCCCGGCCGCCGCACTGAGCATCCGCGAGGCCCTGGAGGGCGGGGCGCCCGGCTTCACCGCGATCCAGGAGGCCATAGCCGACTACCTGGAGGCCGAGCGGAAGCTCCACCGCGTCGCGCGGACCGTCGACCCGCCCACGGTCGCCCTCGCCGTCGTGGGCACCACCCACCACCTCCTGATGACGAGCCGGCCGGGCGACACCGACCCGCGCCCCGGCATGCTGCGTCTGATCGCCGCGCTGGTCCCCGCCGGGGAATAACCGGAGACTCCCTCCTGTTACGTCGCGGAGCGACCCCGCACGTCACGACACAGGAGGCATCCCACCATGGCCGCAGACGCCGCAGAGGAGATCCGGGGCACCGCCCACGGCACCGCTCCCGTCCCCCTCTCCGTACTGGACCTGGTGACCGTCGGGGCGGGCCGGAGCGCCACCGACGCCCTGCGGACCAGCGTGGACATCGCGCGGCTCGCCGAGGCCCGCGGATTCCACCGGTACTGGGTAGCCGAGCACCACTCGATGCCCGGCGTCGCCTCCTCCTCCCCCGCGGTGATCCTGGCCCACCTGGCCGCCTACACCGACCGCATCCGGCTCGGGTCGGGCGGCGTCATGCTGCCCAACCACGCGCCGCTCGTCATCGCGGAGCAGTTCGGGACGCTGGAGGCCATGGCGCCGGGGCGGGTGGACCTCGGCCTCGGCCGGGCGCCCGGCACGGACGGGGCCACCGCCGCCGCCCTGCGCCGCAGCGAACGCCTCAACGAGGGCGCCGACGACTTCCCCCAGCAGCTCGCCGAGCTGATCCGGTTCCTGGACGACGACTTCCCGGACGGGCACCCCTACGGCCGTATCCACGCCGTGCCCGGCCCCGTGCAGGCCACCTCGCCCGGAGGTGTGCAGTCGGCCCACCGGCCGCCGGTGTGGCTGCTGGGCTCGTCCGGTTTCAGCGCGCGGCTGGCCGGCACCCTCGGGCTGCCCTTCGCCTTCGCGCACCACTTCTCGGCGCAGAACACGGTCCCGGCGCTGGAGCTGTACCGCGACTCCTTCCGCCCGTCCGCCGTCCTGGACGCCCCGTACGCCCTCATCGGCGTCTCCGCGCTCGCGACCGACGACGAGAAGGAGGCCCGCCGGCAGGTGCTGGCGGCGGCGCTGAACATGGTCCGGCTGCGCACCGGGCGCCCGGGGCTCGTGCCGACGCCGGAGGAGGCGGAGGCGTACGACTTCAGCCCGATGGAGTCGGAGTTCGTGCAGTCCTGGAACGCCAACGTCATCCACGGGACCGCCGACGAGGTGCGGACCGGCCTGGACGACCTGCGCAAGCGCACCGGCGCCGACGAGCTGATGATCACCGCCAACGCCCACGGCGGCGACGTGCGGCTGCGTTCCTACGAGCTGATCGCCGACGCCTACGGGTTGCCGACGCCGGCCTGAACCCCGGCCGGTCCGGGCCCGGCGGGGCCCAGCAGCGCGGAGATGCGGTCCGGCGCCACCGGTCGGGAGTAGAGCCAGCCCTGACCGGTGTCGCAGCCGATGCGGCGCAGGCGGGTCGCCTGGTCCGAGGTCTCCACGCACTCGGCGGTGACGGTCAGGCCGAGCCGGTGGGCGAGCTGGACCATCGCCTCGACGATGACCTCGTCCGCCGGGTTGGCCGCGGGCGCCCCGGCGGCGGCGTCGTACTGGAAGCCCCGGACGAACGCGCCGTCGAGTTTGAGGACGGAGACCGGCAGGCGGCTGAGGTAGGCGAGGTTCGAGTAGCCGGTGCCGAAGTCGTCGATGGCGATGTGGACACCCATGTCGCTGAGCGCCTTGAGGACCTGGAGCGGGCGGCCCGCCGAGCCCATCACCGCCGACTCCGTCAGCTCCAGCTGGAGCAGGTGCGGGGCGAGGCCCGTCTCCTCCAGGGTGCGGGCCACGTCCGCGACCAGGTCGGAGTCCCAGACCTGGCGGACGGCGACGTTGACGCTGACGAAGATCGGCGGCTCGTCCGGGTGGGCCAGCTGCCAGCGGCGGGCCTGGTGGCAGGCGGTGCGCAGGATCCAGCGGCCGAGGGGAACGATCGAGCCATCCTCCTCCGCCAGTGCGATGAACCGATTCGGCGCCAGTACGCCGAACTGAGGATGATTCCAGCGGATGAGCGCCTCGACGCCCCGCACCCGGCCGTCCTCCATACCGACCAGCGGCTGGTACTCCAGGGCGAACTCGCCGCGTTCGATGGCGGGACGGAGCGTGGCGGCGAGGGCCTGGCGGGTCATGCGGTTGGCGTTGCGTTCGGGGTCGAAGAGCGTCCAGCGGGCGCGTCCGTCGGCCTTGGCCCAGTACAGGGTGGTGTCGGCGGCCTGCATCAGGGCGGTGGGGGTGGTGCCGGCGGTGTGGCGTTCGACGACACCGACGGAGGCGGTGACCGACAGTCGGCGGTCGCAGAGTTCGAAGGGCGGCTGGAGGGCCGTCAGGACGGCCGCGGCCAGCTCGGCGAGCTGGTCGGTGCCGGTGGAGTCCTCCACCAGGAGGGCGAACTCGTCGCCGCCGAGCCGGGCCACCAGCGGGGCGCCGGACCGGGCGTGGGCGGCCTCCTCCGCGCACCGGGTCAGCCGTTCGGCCACGGCGGCGAGCAGCCGGTCGCCGACGCGGTGGCCGTGGGTGTCGTTGACGGCCTTGAAGCCGTCCAGGTCCAGGTAGCACACGCCGATCCGGCCGGTGCCGCCGTTCTCGTAGGACTCCGCCTCCAGCGCTCCCGTCAGCCGTTCGAAGAACAGGGCGCGGTTGGGCAGCCGGGTCACCGGGTCGTGCATCTGGAGGTGGCGCAGCCGGGACTGGAGTTCGCGCCGGGCGCTGACGTCCGCGACGGAGAGCAGCAGGCCCGGGGTGTCCCCGGAGTCGGCCAGCGGCTCGACCGTCACCTGCGCCCACAGGGAGTGCCCGTCGCCCCGCTTCAGCCGCCGGGTGCAGCGCAGCCGGGGCCGGTGGCCGCGCAGCACCTCGCGGTACGCGTGCCAGGTGCCGGCGTCGGAGGCGAGGTCGACGAGGTCGGCCGCCACACAGCCGGCCAGCGCTTTCGGGTCGGTGCCGAGCAGGGTGCCCAGTGTGTCGTTGGCGCTGACGACCAGGCCCTCGGCGTCGACGACGGCCATGGCGAGAGGGGCCGCGGTGAACACCGACCGGTAGGCCGGGGGTCCCGTACGCACGGTACGAGGAGCCAGACCGCTGTCACTCTCTGTGATGACCGACCGGCCGAGGTCTGCCGCGGGCGCCGGCCCTTCGGAGGTTCCGTTCACCGCTCGCTCCCGCAGTGCCTCGATCTCTGTTCGTGCTCTGTTCGTGCAGGAAAGTGTGCCGATCATAGAGGCTGACACGGGGCCCTTCCAGCCGCCGTCCCGTGTTCAGGACCGAACAACCCCTCCGACAGATCGTTTCCGCTCACACCTGGCCGGGTCCGGCACGCCTCCGACCAGTTGTGACGTTCTGTGAGTGTCTCCGAAGAGTCGACCCGGAGAACTCCGGGGGAATCCCGCCCGGCTCACCCATCCGGTGCAGGCGAACAAGGCGTAATACGACAATCATGCACAAGCTGGGTGCGGTGTCCCGTCAACCGCGCCCGGAGGTCCATGTGCCGCGCCAGCTCCCCCTGAGGCGACTTTCCCGGGAGGACTTCGAGGCGCTGGGCGGGGGCCGCCGGACGGCGGGGAGGGCCGCCCGGCCCAGGCTGCGCAGCACCGCGGCCGTGTGCACCACGATGTCGGCGCTCGCCGCGACGTCCCTGATCACCGCGCCCTCCGTCGCCGAGCCCTTCTCCCCGGAGCCCTGCGCGCTGGAGCGCACCGCGGCGCACCACTCCGAGGGCCTGGACACCTGGAACGCCGCCTACCCGAGGCCCGCCCGCACCCTGGACGCGGTGATGGTGTTCCTGTCCTTCCCCGACTCCCAGCCGCTGACGCGACCGTCCGAACTCGCCGCCGACCACTTCCCGGCCACCGCGCGCTTCTTCCGGCGTGCCTCGTACGGCGCGTTCACGATCCGCCCGCATCCGCTGCGGAACTGGATCCCGATGCCGAGCCCGTCGACGTCGTACGCCATACGGCGCGACTGGAGCCCCGAGCACCGGGCGGCCTACCTGCACGACGCGCTGGCCGCCGCGGACCGGTACGTCGACTTCTCCGCGTACGACGTCGTCTACTTCGTCGCGGACCCGGACGCGCCCGGAGTGGACTCCGACGCGACGAAGGTCGTCAACCTGGACACCCCGCTGCGGGCGGACGGCACGGACATCCGGCGGGTCGTCACGGTCTTCGAGAACCATCCGCCGGACCGGCTGGTCCTGGCCCACGAGACGGGGCACGTCTTCGATCTGCCCGACCTGTACCACCGGCCGGTCGACGGCAAGGGCGACTGGGACACGCATGTCGGCGACTGGGACCTGATGGGCAGCCAGTTCGGACTCGCTCCCGACCTCTTCGCCTGGCACAAGTGGAAGCTGGGCTGGCTGCAGCCCCGGCAGGTGGCCTGCGTGCGGGGCGGCGGGCCGAGCCGGCTGACGCTGGAGCCGCTGGCGGCGGGGCCGGGGGTGGAGGTGGCCGACGCCGCCGGGGCGCCGGCCTTCGGCCTCGGGCAGGGCACGAAGCTGGCGGTGCTGCGCACGGGGGCGGACAGTGTGCTGGCCTTCGAGGTGCGCACGCCGGTCGGCAACGACGCCACCGCCTGCCGGGCGGGGGTGCTGGTGTACCGGGTGCGCAGTGGGACGCGGTCGGGGGGCGGGCCGATCGAGGTGGTCGACGCCCATCCGGGCACCGAGGCATGCTGGGCCGACTCGGTCTATCCGCCGCTCGCCGACGCCCCGGTCGGCCTGGGCGAGAGCTTCACGGTGCCGGGCGACGGCGTCCGGGTGGAGGTGGAGGGCCGCACGGACTCGGGGGCGTGGACGGTACGCATCACCCCCGGGTGACCCATACACCCCGACCCACCGAACACCGGGCCGGCCCTCGCATCCCCGGCCCACCGGACACCCGGCCGACCTACGCATCCCCGGCCCACCGGACACCCCGCCGAGCCACGCGTCCCCGGCCCACCAGCCACCGAGCCGAGCCACGCATCCCCGGCCCAGCCATGGGGGGTGTGGGTGGCGAAGCCCCCACAACGCGCGGCGAAGCCGCGCAAAAACAACGATGGCGAGACCGGTTCGCGCCTTCCGCGAACATGCCTCGCCATCGCCAACGTGCGCCGCCAGGGACTCGAACCCCGGACCCGCTGATTAAGAGTCAGCTGCTCTAACCAACTGAGCTAGCGGCGCCTGCTGACGTCGTAGACCTTAGCATCCTGGTCGGCGGGAGGAAAAATCGAAATCCGCACCGCCGCACGGGCCGCGCGGACGGCTGCCCAGAGCATGATTTCCGGGCCGGGCAGCCACGGCAGGCGGGTGTCCGGGGCCACCAGCCAGCGGGACGCGGAACGCCGGGCCGCGCCCGCGGGGGCCGGGACGGTCACCGCGTCCCCGGCGCCGTGGCACAGCAGCGGCGGCACCGCGCCCGTACGACCGCCCGCGCGGCCGCGGGCGCCCCACTCCTCCCAGGCGAGCAGCGACGGCAGCCGCTGGGCGGTGCCCGGGGCGGCGAACAGCAGCATCCGGCCGCGGTACTCCGCCACGGGGCCGGAGCCGGGTCCGTCGTCCCACATCCGGTCCAGCATCCGGCGTCCGAAGATCGCGGGTGCGCTCACCACGTCGAAGGCGGAGCCGCAGGGCAGCACGACGGGGGCCTCGGGCCGCTCCTCCCAGTGTGCGAGCGTGCTGCGCGGATACGCGCCCGCCGAGGCCAGCCAGGCGGCGCCGTCCGAGGTGACGTCCGAGACGTGGGGCGAGGCATCGAGCGGGGCGTCGGGCGCGGCGTTGCGTGTGCTGCTCATACCGCATACATCTACCGGTCGTGAGGAAGCCGCTCCGCCGAGTTGCGGGAAGCCGGGACAGGGCCGCCGGGGAGGGAGTATCTTGCCCACCCTCCTGGCATATGCGTTCGGGACGTTCGGGCTACTCGGCCGGCTCGCCGCTCATCAGGTCCCGGCCGAACTCCACCATCTTCTTGGCGTAGTCCTCCGTCCACTCGGCCCGCCGCGCGATGTCGGCGGTGGTGAGCCGGTCGAACCGCCGCGGGTCGGCCAGCTGCGCCGCCGCGATCGCCTGGAACTCCATCGCCCGGTCCGCCGCCGCACGGAACGCGTGCGCCAGCTCGGTGGCCCGCTCCAGCAGCGCCCCGGGGTCGTCGATCGACTCGAGATCGAAGAAGTGCTCGGGATCGGCGGCCGCCTCCGCCGGCTCGAAGAGCAGGGGCGCGGGGCGTAGCCGCGGTTCGTTCCGACGCGGCGTGGGCTCCGCCATGTCTTCTCCTCCTCGTACGTCACGACAACGGCCCTCCCCGGGTGCGGGAGCACCGCGTGCGGGGGCACCCCGGTGGAGTGGGCCACCGTCCATTGTCCCGCGCCCGCGCAAGAGGGCGGGGCGCGTCCGGTGCCGCCGCCCGGACCCGCCCCGCCCTCCCGGCCGTGTCAGCCGGCGTACGTCTCGAACTCGGCGACCTTCGGGGTGCCCGAGGCACCGGTGATCTCGAAGGTGATCTTCTCCAGCGAGACCGGGGAGAAGCCGATCACGCCCGCTCCGCTGCCGGAGGCCAGGACGGCGCCGGTGTCGTGGTTCACGACCCGGTAGGAGCCGATGGTGCCGCCGGAGCCCGCCGCCTCCCTGATGTTGATCTTGGACACGGTGGTGGCGGAGGACCACTTGACGGAGATGGAGCCGGTCGCCCCGGCCGGGGACCAGAACGTGCCCGGGTCACCGTCGCGCACGTTGCCGTAGCTGGTGCCGCTCGCCTTGGACGAGCCGTCGGAGCCCGCCCCGAGGCTGAGGTTGGTCCCGCTCGGCGGGTCGGTCGGGTCCGGGTCGGTCGGGTCCGTGGGGTCGGTCGGATCGGTCGGGTCCGGGTCGGTGGGGTCGGTCGGGTCCGGGTTCTGCGGCGTGCAGCTGCCGTCCGACACCCTCAGGCCCTTGTTGGCGCCCGCCGTGCCGCTCACCACGGAGGGCACGCAGGAGGCGTCGTCGAGGGTGTAGGAGTACGGGATGGACACCGTGGTGTTGGACTGCGGGTCGGGGCCGGCCGGGTTGTTGTCCCCGCTGCGCTCGGACCAGGTCACGTTGTCGAAGATGTTGCCGCCGACCTGCCAGGAGCCGGCCTCGTCGGTGTAGAAGGTGCCGAGGACGTCCTTGGAGTCCTCGAAGTAGTTGTTGTCGACCTTGGCCTTGGCGCCCGCCCGGGAGTTGATCCCGGACTTGTTCAGGCCGACGTAGTGGTTGTTGTACATGTGCGCGATGCCGCCGCGCAGCAGGGGCGCGCGGGAGTCGATGTTCTCGTACAGGTTGTGGTGGAAGGTGACGTAGCCGTTGGAGCGGTCGCTCTCGCTGGAGCCGATGAGTCCGCCGCGGCCGGAGTTGCGCAGGACGCTGTAGGACAGGGTCACGTACTGGGTGTTGTCCTTCATGTCGAAGAGGCCGTCGTAGCCCTCCGACTCGCCGCCCGAGGCCTCCAGGGTGGAGTGGTCGACCCAGACGTTGCGGACGTCGCTCTCCATGCCGATGGCGTCGCCGCCGTTGGAGGTGGGCGAGCCGGACTTCTTGACGTTCCGGACGGTCACGTTCTGGATGACGATGTTGCTGGAATCCCGGATGTGGATGCCCAGTTGGTCGAAGACGGCGCCGCTGCCGACCCCGACGATCGTGATGTTGCTGACCTGCTTCAGCTCGATCTTGTCGGCGGCGGTGTTGCAGCTGTCGCCCGACACCTTGCTGGTGTTGCCGTGGTTGATGGTGCCCTCGACCTCGATGGTGATCGGGGTGCTGCTGCTGGCCCGGCCGCACAGGGCCTGGTGGATGGCGGTGCCGGTGGTGGCCCGGACGGTCTGCCCGCCCGCGCCGCCGGTCGTGCCGCCGTTCTGGGTCGCGTACCCGGTGGCGCCGCCGGCCGCCGCCGCCGCCTCGGGCATCGTCAGCACCACACCGGCCGCGGCCGCGAGGGCCAGCGTGCCCAGCGCCGCTTGGAGTCGCAGCGCGACTGGTCGTCTCATCCTCGGTCTCCCCTTCGCCTTCACATGCCGGAACGATCGTCATGTCGTGATCATGTCAAGACGACACGACGGGAAAGCGCTTTCTCGCCGTGAGAATAGGGTCCATCCCCGGAGCTGACAAGACTCCAGACAAGTTCAGAATGCGAATCAGTGTCTCTCTACATGAACGACCGTGCGGGGAGAGCGCGAGGACGATGCGAGGACGATGCGGGGACGACGCGGGGAGAGCCCGAGAGAGGGCCGACGCGCCGCGCGGCCGATGTGCACCCCGGGCCGAGCTGCGGTACGATCATCTTGCCTGATCACGGGGGCCCAACCCCCAGCAGCAGGCAGTGCGTTGGTGGTCCAAGGAAAGACGCCCCACTTCCCGTGGGGAAATGCAGGTGCAAGGCCTGCCCAGCGCTCGACGAGAACCCCGGCCCCGCTCACGCGGGACCGGGGTTCTCTTGTGTCGTACCCCTTCCTCAGGCCTGCACCAGCGGCTCCCGGGTGAACAGCGCGCCCAGGTCGGGGGCGTTGACCCTGCGGTCCGCCAGGCGCAGGCCCTCCCAGACGGTGACCTGGTTGGCGGTGAGGACCGGTTTGCCCAGTTCCTTCTCCAGGGTGGGGATGTGGGCCGCCGTGTGCAGGGCCGTGTCCGGCAGGAGCACCGCCTGGGCGTCCGGGCGGTCGGCCGCGCGGGCCAGCGCCAGCACCTGCGACTCGGTCCAGGTGCCGACCTCCGCCGCCGTGATGACGCCCGAGCCGACCACGTCGACGACCTCGATGCCGGCGGCGCCGAGGAACTCCGCGAAGAGCCCCGCCACGTCGTCCGGATAGGTGGCCCCGATCGAGACCCGCCGCACCCCGAGCTCCTCCGCCGCCCGCACGAAGGCGAAGGAGGTGGAGGAGGCGGGCAGGCCCGCCGACTGGGCCAGGGCGCGCACCTGCTCCTGCGCGCCCTCCCAGCCGTGCACGAAGCTGCCGCTGGTGCAGGCCCAGACCACGGCGTCGGCACCGGAGAGCCGCAGTTGCGCCACGCCCGACTCCAGCCGCCGCGGCGAGCCCATCTCGCGCAGGGCGTCCACGCGGTGCGCGTCCTCGCCGATGTCCGTGTGCACCAGGTCCACCCGGATGTCGCTGCCCAGGAGCTGCTCGATGCGTGGATAGTCGTCCTCGCCGGAGTGGCCCGGGTACAGGAATCCCAGTGCTGTCATGTCCACCCTTCCTGCTGTTCCGTGTCCGGGCCGTCACCGACGCCCGGCATGTCCGCCACCGCGGGTCCGACCGGGCCCGCCACCGCGGGGCCGACCGGGCCGACGGGGCCCACCACCGCGGGACCGCCCGGACCCGTGGCCGCGGGGCCCAGGCGCGCGGCCGGATCGGTCAGCGCCTGGTACGGCCCCACCGCAGGAGTACCCAGTCGGCGCAGCGCCGCCCACATCGTCACTTGGTTGGCCGAGATCACCGGGATCCGCAGCTCGGCCTCCAGCTGCGGGATGACGTCGTAGGTGGGGAGGTTGGTGCAGGAGATGAAGAGGGCGTCCGCGGCCCCCTGGACCGGCACGGCCTGGCGTGCCATGTCGGCCACGTCGCGGTACGGGACCCGCCAGATGTGCCGGGTCAGCCCCATGAAGGCGCAGCCGGTGATCGTGACGCCGGCTTCGGCGACGTACGCCTCCAGCGCCCGGGTCACGGACACGGTGTACGGCGTCACCAGCGCGACCCGGCGTACGCCCAGCTCGGCCAGCGCGTCCAGCAGGGCGCCCGAGGTGGTGACGGACGGGACCGCGCCCGCCCAGGTCATCGCCTCGCACATGGCGCGCTCCCCGGCGATGCCGCCGACGAAGCTGCCGGAGGTGCAGGCGTAGGCGACGACCTCGGGTGCGATGGCGTTGAGGGTGCGCACCGCCTCGCCGAGGGTTTCGTGCTCACTGACCAGCCGGGCGAGGTCCAGACTGACCTCGACGGGCACGAACGGTGTCCGGGTCATGTGGAGTGACACGTCGTCGGGCACCCATCGCCACAGCTCGCGATCGAGTGCGAAGTCGAACGGGGCGACCACGCCGACCCCGCGTTGCGGAGCTGGTCCGCCGAGAAAGGAGATGTCCATGGCACGCACCGGCCTCACACTGAGAAAGGGGAGGACAACGCACCGTTACGCACGGCCGTGTTGACGAAGGTAGGTTCCGGTGCGAGCGTGGTCAATCCACCCGCTTCACTCCCAGGTCAGCAGCCGGCCGAGGCCCCCGTCAACTCCTGAACCGCCCCCGCTTCCACCGACCGGAGACAGGCCAGCCGATGTCCGCCCCCGCGCGCACCCCCACGCCCCTGCCCACGCTCCTCGTCCTGGACACCGAGCCGCTCCCCCGCCTGGGCCGGCTCACCGGCCGGGCCCGGGTCGAGCACGCCGACGCGTCGACGCTGGCCGAGCGGCTGCCGGGCGCCGACGTCCTGCTCGTGTGGGACTTCGCCTCCCGCGCGGTGCGCGAGGCGTGGCCCGGCGGCGGGCCCCGGCCGCGCTGGGTGCACACGGCCAGCGCCGGCGTGGACCACCTGATGTGTCCCGAGCTGGCCGCGTCGGACACGGTGGTGACCAACGCCCGCGGCGTCTTCGACCAGCCGATCGCCGAGTACGTCGCCGCGCTCGTGCTGGCGATGGCCAAGGACCTGCCCGCGACGCTGCGGTTGCAGGGCGAGCGGACCTGGCGCCACCGCGAGTCGACGCGGGTGGCCGGAACACGCGCCTGCGTGGTGGGGTCCGGGCCGATCGGCCGGGCGATCGAGCGGACGCTGACGGCGCTCGGCATCACCACCGCGCTCGTCGGCCGCACCGCGCGCCCCGGTGTCCACGGGCCCGAGGAGCTGGACCGGCTGCTGGCGGGGGCCGACTGGGTGGTCGCGGCGGCACCGCTCACCGACGCCACGCGCGGCATGTTCGACGCCCGGCGGTTCGGGCTGATGCGGCCCTCCGCCCGGTTCGTGAACGTGGGGCGGGGACAGCTGGTCGTCGAGGAGGACCTCGTCGAGGCGCTGACCGGGCGCCGGATCGCGGGCGCCGCCCTGGACGTCCTGAACCACGAGCCGCTCGCGTCGGACAGTGCGCTGTGGACGGTCCCGGAGCTGATCCTCTCGCCGCACATGAGCGGGGACACGATCGGCTGGCGGGACGAACTGGGGGCGCAGTTCGTGGAGTTGTTCGAGAGCTGGGCGGCGGGCGGCCCGCTGGCCAACGTGGTCGACAAGAAGCGCGGATACGTGCCCGGACACTGACGACACCGACACCGACACCGACACCGCCGACACCGGCGTCACACCAACGCGGGAGGGTGCTGCATGACCGACCTCACGGAGCTGACCGCGGTACAGCTCGTCGACGGGTATCGCAAGGGCGCGTTCAGCCCCGTGGAGGTGACGCGGGCGGTCCTGGAGCGGGCCGAGCGGATCCAGCCGGAGGTGAACGCCTTCGTCCGGCTGACCGGCGAGGACGCGCTCGGCGAGGCCGCGCGGGCCGAGGAGCGGTGGCGCCGCGGGGAGCCGTGCGGGCGTCTCGACGGGGTGCCGGTCACGGTGAAGGACATCCTGCTGACCCGCGGTCGGCCCACCCTGCGCGGCTCCCGGGCCGTCTCCCCCGACGGCCCCTGGGACGAGGACGCGCCGTCCGTCGCCCGGCTGCGCGAGCACGGCGCGGTGTTCGTCGGCAAGACCACGACGCCCGAGTACGGCTGGAAGGGCGTGACCGACTCTCCGCTGTCCGGCGTCACCCGCAACCCGCACGACCCGTCCCGTACCGCGGGCGGTTCCAGCGGGGGCGCGGCGGCGGCCGTGGCGCTCGGGGCGGGGCCGCTGGCGCTGGGCACCGACGGCGGCGGCAGTGTGCGCATCCCGGCGTCCTTCTGCGGCGTCTTCGGCCTGAAACCGACGTACGGCCGGGTGCCGCTGTACCCGGCGAGCGCGTTCGGCACCCTCGCGCACGTGGGTCCGATCACCCGGGACGCGGCGGACGCGGCGCTGATGCTGGACGTCGTCGGCACCCCGGACGCCCGGGACTGGTCGGCGCTGGGTCCGGCGCCGGGGTCGTACACCGAGGCGCTGTCGGGCGGGGTGCGCGGGCTGCGGGTGGCGTACTCGCCCTCGCTGGGCGGGCAGGTGGCGGTGCGTCCGGCGGTGGCGGGGGCGGTGCGGCGGGCGGTGGAGCGGCTGGCGGAGCTGGGCGCGTACGTGACGGAGGCCGACCCCGACTTCACGGACCCGGTGGACGCCTTCCACACCCTGTGGTTCAGCGGGGCGGCGCGCGTGGTGCAGCACCTGCGGGCGGGGCAGCGGGAGCTGCTGGACCCGGGGCTGCGGGAGATCGTCGGGGCGGGGGCGCGGTACTCGGCGCTGGAGTACCTGGCGGCGGTGGACGTCCGGATGGAGCTGGGCCGGCGGATGGGCGTCTTCCACCAGGAGTACGACCTGCTGGTGACGCCGACGCTGCCGGTCACGGCGTTCGAGGCGGGGGTGGAGGTGCCGAAGGGGTCACGGTACCGGCGGTGGACGGGGTGGACGCCGTTCACGTACCCGTTCAACCTGACGCAGCAGCCGGCGTGCACCGTGCCGGTGGGGGCGGACGGGGACGGGCTGCCCATCGGGGTGCAGGTCGTCGCGGCGCGGCACCGGGACGACCTGGTGCTGCGCGCGGCGCACGCGCTGTACGAGGCGGGGGCGGCGGGTACGTCGGCTTGGGCGTGACCGGCGTCGGTGAGGGCCGGGGGCGGGTCGCGCGGCCCGGCGCCGGCGGGGTGCCTCCCCCGGTGCCCGAACGGCCCGCCCGTGCCGCCCCGGCGGCAAGACTGCCCGCAGCCGGGGCGAGCGGGAGCGGCACGACCCCTCGCAGCGGTGGTGTGCCGGCTACGCCCGGCGGAAGCTGAGCGTCTCCCCCGCCGCCCCCGTGCGCCACAGGTCGTTGCAGGCCTCGGCCATGGCGTCCAGGCCCTCGGTGATCCGGCCCCAGACGGTGCCGGGGACCCAGCCGACGTCGCCGTTGAGGAGCAGGTTGTTGCGCTCGTAGAAGAGGGCGAGGTCGACGAGGGTGGTGCCCGGGCGGACCTCGCGGTCGTAGCCGTACGCCTTGGTGCCCAACTCGGCACCCGCGAAGGCGAAATAGCACAGATCGCCCGGAATCGGCGTTACCGTCGGGTTCTCCAGCGGGGGTTCGGATGTCGCGAAGGGCGGGAAGAGGGCGTAGATCTCGTTTCGGGCGTATTTGGCGTGGTAGACGTCGCCGCCGAGGGGGAGCGCGTCCCAGACGGCCGCGCAGGTGATCGGGGCCCGTTCGTCCAGCAGTTGGGCCGTGCAGGTGATTCCGCGCTTGACCAGCGAGACTTCGATGTAGCGATCAGCCATGCCTCCATGGCAGTGCCCCGCGGCCCCGCGGTCAAGGGCGCCGGGCCGATGTATCGGACTGAAAAAGATCGGCATAACCTCCGCGCCTTCGGGTAGCTGCGCGCCCATGGCTCCACCACACAGAACCCCGACAAGGGGTATATCCGTCCACACATCCGGGCCCACACGCCGGACGCTGCTCGCGGGGGTCGCGGCGCTCGGCGCGTTGGGGGCGGCCGGCTGCTCGCGGGTGGCCACCGCGTCCGACGTCAAGGGGGGAGATCTGCTCGGGCGGCTCCGGGCACAGGGCGTCGCCCGGCTCGGCATCGCCGGCGAGATCCCCTTCGGGTACATCGACAAGAACGGCGAGCTGACCGGCGAGGCGCCGGAGCTGGCGAAGGTCGTCTTCAAGCGGCTCGGAGTGGACCGGGTGCAGCCGGTGCCGACGGAGTTCGGCTCCCTCATCCCGGGTCTCGCGTCGCAGCAGTTCGACGTCGTGGCGGCCGGGATGTACATCAACGCCGACCGCTGTCAGCAGGTCATCTTCTCCGACCCCGACTACCAGATGCTCGACGCGTACATCGTGCGCAAGGGCAACCCGCTCGGGCTGCACAACTACCGCGACGTCGTCGAGAAGAAGGCGAAGTTCGCCACCGGCACCGGGTACGCGGAGATCGCCTACGCGGTGGAGCACGGGTACAAGGAGGACGACATCCTGATCGTCCCCGACCAGGTGGCCGGCCTCAACGCCGTCGAGGCCGGGCGCGTGGACGTCTTCGCGGGGACCGCGCTGACCGTCCGTGAAGTGGTGAAGAAGTCCAGCAAGGCCGAGGCGACCGAGGCGTTCGCGCCGCTCGTGGACGGCAAGCCCCACGTCGACGGCGGCGGTTTCGCCTTCCGTCCGGACGAGACCAACCTGCGGGACGCCTTCAACGTCGAGCTGCAGAAGCTCAAGAAGAGCGGCGAACTGCTGCGCATCCTCAAGCCCTTCGGTTTCACCCAGAACGAGATGACCGATCTGACCGCGAAGGAGCTCTGCGGCGGATGACCTCGGGACTGTGGGAACTCGTACTCCAGGGCGTCTGGGTCACCGTCCAGCTGCTCTTCTTCAGCTCGCTGCTGGCGACGGCCGTCTCCTTCGTGGTCGGCGTCGCGCGCACCCACCGGCTGTGGATCGTCCGCTTCCTCGCGGGCTTCTACACCGAGGTGTTCCGCGGGACCTCCGCGCTGGTGATGATCTTCTGGGTGTTCTTCGTGCTGCCCCCGGCCTTCGGCTGGCAGCTGGTGCCGATGTGGGCGGGCACGCTCGCGCTCGGCCTGACCTACGGGGCGTACGGCTCCGAGATCGTGCGCGGCGCGCTCGGCGCGGTCGACCCGGCGCAGAAGGAGGGCGGCATCGCCCTCAGCTTCACGCCCTGGCAGCGGATGAAGCTGATCCTGCTGCCGCAGGCGGTGCCGGAGATGATCCCGCCCTTCTCCAACCTGCTGATCGAGCTGCTCAAGGGCACCGCCCTGGTGTCGGTCATGGGCATGGGCGACCTGGCCTTCAGCGGCAACCTGGTGCGCCTGGCGCTCCAGGAGAGCGCGGAGATCTACACGTACATCCTGCTGATCTACTTCGTGATCGCGTTCCTGCTCACGCGGGTGATGCGCGGCCTGGAGAAGAAGCTGAAGGCGGGCGTCGGGAAGGCGCCGAAGAAGAAGACGGCGGCCGTGCGCGTGCCTGAGGGAAGTGGTGTGTCGTGAAATGGGACTGGAGCGCGGTCTCCGACTTCATGCCGCACTTCTGGGACGGTCTGCTGGTCACCCTGCAGATCCTGGTCCTCGGCTCGCTGGTCTCCTTCGGCCTCGGCCTGGTGTGGGCGCTGCTGATGCGGGTGCCGAGCCGCTGGGTGACCTGGCCGGTCGGCGTGGTCACCGAGTTCGTCCGGAACACGCCGCTGCTGGTGCAGCTGTTCTTCCTCTTCTACGTGCTGCCCGAGTGGAACATCACGTTCTCGGCGCTCACCACCGGTGTGGTCGCCATCGGCCTGCACTACTCGACGTACACGATGCAGGTCTACCGGGCCGGCATCGAGGCGGTGCCGGTCGGCCAGTGGGAGGCCGCGACGGCGCTGAACCTGCCGCTCGGCAAGACCTGGACGGCGGTCATCCTGCCGCAGGCCATCCGCCGCGTGGTGCCCGCCCTCGGCAACTACGTGATCTCCATGCTGAAGGACACGCCGCTGCTGATGGCGATCACGGTGCTGGAGATGCTCGGCGAGGCGCGGCTGTTCTCGCAGCAGAACTTCCAGTTCACCGAGCCCCTCACGGTGATCGGTGTGGCCTTCATCATCATCTCCTACCTGGCCTCCCTTGCCCTGCGAGCCCTGGAGCGACGCCTTGTCCACTGACACTCTTCCCAACCCCGAGAAAAGCCCCGAGCGCGGTGGCGGTGAGCTGATCCGACTGGAGCAGGTCACCAAGCGGTTCGGGGACAACACCGTCCTCGACCACCTGGACTTCGCCGTGGACGCGGGCAAGCACGTCACCCTGATCGGGCCGTCCGGCTCGGGCAAGACGACGATCCTGCGCCTGCTGATGACGCTGCTCAAGCCCGACGAGGGCACGATCACCGTGGACGGGCAGAAGCTGTTCCCGGCGACCGAGAAGGAGCGGCGGGAGGTGCGCAAGCAGATCGGGATGGTGTTCCAGCAGTTCAACCTGTTCCCGAACATGACGGTGCTGCGCAACATCACCGAGGCGCCGGTCACCGTGCTCGGCATGTCCAAGGACGAGGCGGTGGAGCGGGCCAAGGGGCTGCTGGACCTGGTGGGCCTGGCCGACAAGTGCGACGCCCACCCCGCCCAGCTGTCCGGCGGGCAGCAGCAGCGGGTGGCGATAGCCCGGGCGCTGGCGATGCGGCCGAAGGTGCTGCTCCTGGACGAGGTGACGTCGGCGCTCGACCCGGAGCTGGTCGCGGGCGTCCTGGACCTGCTGCGGGACATCGCCCGCACCACGGACATCACCATGCTCTGCGTGACCCACGAGATGAACTTCGCCCGGGACATCTCGGACCAGGTCCTGATGTTCGACTCGGGCCGGGTCATCGAGGCCGGTCCGCCGGAGAAGATCTTCAGCGAGCCGGAGCACGACCGGACGAGGGAGTTCCTCAGCGCGGTGCTGTGAACGCACAGGCACACGGCGTGACTGCCCCAACGTCCGAGGTCGGGACGTTGGGGCATTCCCTTGGCATATGCCAGAGGATCAGCGTCCCAGTTGGGGGCGCCGGGATTGTGCCAACACCCCCTCACACCGGGCGCTTTGGCGGCTATCGTGGAGGGCGTCCGCTGTCCGGACCGGGGGCGCATGCAGGGGCAGGGGCCGAGGAGCTGGCTGTACCGACCCGCAGGGGGAGACCACAGTGGCGCTGCAGCACAGGCCGACCGCGCCGTACCACTCGGCCCAGGACGCCCTGCGCGTCCTGGAGACGGTGACGCGGCACACCTCCGGTGTCACCGACACCGAGATAGCTCGCCAAAGCGGCCTCGACCGGGACCGTCTGGCCCCGCTCCTGCGCATGCTGCGCCGCGAGGGCTACGTCGAGCAGACCGCCGACGGCGCGTACGTCACCGGGGAGGCGCTGGCCCGCCTCGGCTCGGCCGAGGGCCGCGAGGTGGCCCTGCGCGAGAAGCTCCAGCACACCCTGGACCGGCTGCGCGACTCGGTGGGCGCGGCCGTCTACATCAGCCGGTACGTCGACGGCGAGGTCAGCGTCACCCAGTACGCGGACGGTCCGGGCACGCCCAGGGTGAACGAGTGGGTGGACTTCCGCGTCTCGGCGCACGCGACCGCGGTGGGCAAGTCCCTGCTGACGCAGCTGGACCACGCGGGCCGCCGCGACCACCTGGCCCGGCACCGGATGGCCCGGCTGACCTCGCGCACCATCACCAGCGACAAGCTGCTGCTGTCCCGGCTGGAGTCCCAGCCGCCCACGGTGCCCGTCCTGGACCTCCAGGAGTACGCGGTGGGCACGGTCTGCGCGGCCGTTCCGATCACCGCCGGTTCCGCCGTGGGCTGCCTGGCGCTGTCGCTCCCGGTCGAGCACGCGCACCGGCTGCGCCGGGCCGCCGACGAGCTGAACCGCGGCGCGGCACCGGTGCTGCTGTCGATGGCGATCTAGGACGTACGCGTGCGGGCCGGGCCGGTCGGGAGCACTGCTCGGGACCGGGTAGTATTTTCTCCGTCGCCGACCGCGGAAGCGGACGGCGGGAGTCATGCGCCGCTAGCTCAGTTGGTTAGAGCAGCTGACTCTTAATCAGCGGGTCCGGGGTTCGAGTCCCTGGCGGCGCACAACGGAAGGGCCCCCTCGCTCGGCGAGGGGGCCCTTCACTCGTTCAGAAGGTCACGTCCGAGCACGCGTAGAACGCGTTGGCCGTGTCGGCGACCGTCCAGACCGCCACGATCACGTGGTGTCCGCTCAGCCCGGAGGGCAGCGTGCCGCTGTGGGAGAGCGTGGCCGGGGGCTGCTTGCCGCCGTAGGGCACCGTGAAGAACGGGGTGAGGTTGAGGTCGGACCGGGCGAGGTTGTGGTTCTGGTTCCAGCCCGGCTTGGTGACGTAGTACTTGAAGTCGGTCGTGGCGTGCCGGGCGGTGAACTGCCAGCGGAAGGTGTAGCTCTGCCCGCCGTTCACCCGGGTGGTCGGCCACGCCTGGCCGTTCGGCTGCTTGGGGCTGTCGAGCGCGGCGAACGTCCCGTGGCCCGCGGAACAGATCTTTCCGTCGGCCGGACCGGAGGCCGGGAAGCCCTTGGGTCCCTCGACGCTCTGCGGCTCCCACTGGATGGAGCCGCACCCGCTCACCGTGCCGTTCTGGCACACCTTCTGCCGGCTGACGGGCAGGTCGGTGTAGCCGTGCCCGCTGGCACCGCCGGACGAGAGCACGAGGGCTCCGGTGGTCGCCATGCCCAGCGCGGCCGCGTACAGCTTGGTCCTTGTGCGCATACTGCTGCTCCCTGTGACGTGTGGGGAAGTTCAGTGAGCCGTGCAGGTCTAGACCAAGTTCAGATTATGGCCGGTAGTTGAACATGTCCATACCAATAGCGGAACGCGCTGTCCGCCGGGCGGCGGCCCCGGACGCCGGTCCCCGTCGGCGGGTCAGGCCCCCGTGTCGCCCCGACCCGCGCAGAAGGCGACCGTCAGGTCCTTCACCAGCACCTTGCGCTCGTAGTCGTCCAGTTCGACCAGGCCGCGCATGGTCAGCCGGGTCACCGTGTCCTCCACCGAGTCCACGACCGAGGTGAGCACGCTCGCGCGCTGCGCCGCGTCCAGGGCGGCGATCCGGCGCCGGTGCATCGCGGCGGCCACCTCGGGGGCGTACTCCACCCGGACCGGCCGCACCGAGAACACCTCCAGACCGACCGGCGCCGCGTCCGCCGCCACCAGCCGGGTCAGCGTGTCCCCGGCCACGTCCGCCGAGCTGCGCACCGTGCCGAGCGGCTCCACCGGGACCCGGGCCAGCGCGGCCTCGACGCACTCGCGCAGATACGTCTCGTGGTCCTCGACGCCCAGCGTGGCCCGCGCGGTGTCCCGCACCCGCCACACCACCAGCGTCACCGCGCGCAGCGCGACCCCGTTGCCGTCGGCCGCGGGCATCGGTTCGCTGCGCCAGTGCCGCAGCCGCACGTCGACCCGGCGGCGCAGCAGCAGCGGGTTCACCCACATCAGACCGGTGCGGCGCACCGTCCCCCGGTAGCGGCCGAACAGGCCGAGCACCCAGGCCCGCCCGGTTCGCCCCCGGGCCAGCCCGCCGAACCCGAACATCCCGAGCGCCCCGGCCCCCGCGTACGCCGCCCACTGCGCGGGCCCGAGCCCGACGCCCGCGAACGCCGGCAGTCCCAGGGCCTGGGCGGCGAGCGGCGGTACGAGACCGGCCCACCAGGAGGTGAGGGCGCAGCCGGCCGCGCCGCAGAGACCGGCGGCCACGCCCGCGGCGCCGGGCAGCACCCGGGCCGGACGTTCCGTCAGCTCCGGGTCGACCGACGGCACCGGGCGCGGTCGTGCCGCGACGGGGCGCCGTGCGCGGGGCCGCTCCCCGGGGACCTGCCGGCGGGCGACGACCGCGGGGCGCAGGGGGACCGGCGCCGGATCGGGATCGTCGCGGAACAGCAGGTGGACGGGGATCTCGGTGGTGGCCTCGTTGTGGATGAGCCGGGCGGGCCGGGGTCCGGCCTCGGCCCCGGCCGCGCTCTCGGTGGTGTCCGGCGCCGCGGCCCGGGGGTCCGTCGACGATGTCGTGTTCGTACTCATGCGTGCTCCAGCCTCCGCGCCAGACGCCTCATGAACGGGTGATCACCTCGGGGCGGACGGTCACGAGAAGAGCCGTCGCCAGGTCTCGGGGCCCGGATGGCCGTCCGCCGCACCGCCGCGCCAGCCCTGGGCGCGCTGGAAGGCCTGGACGCCCCGCCGGTCCGCCTCGCCCCAGCGCGGACCCGGCCCCTTCGTGTAGTGCGTGCCGAACCCCTTGCGCACCAGCTGCCTGCCGAGCCGGGTGACGTACGGGTTGTCCGCGCCCGGCCCGAACATCGCCCGTCCCGGGTAGCCGGCCACCCCGTGCGAGGCGGGGCCCGCCACCCCGGGGGACGCGGCCGCGGGGTCGGCGGTGGCGGGCGGGGCGCCCTCGGCGGCCGCCTTGCCCGACTCGGCCTGCTCGCTCGCCGCGACCCCCTTGTAGCGGTACGGCAGGTACTTGGCGGAGTCGCTCCAGTAGGCGTAGGGCGTGTCCAGCCTGCGGGTGTGCGGCGGGGTCTGCTCGTACGCCGTGTACGTGGTGTGCGCCGTGTCCGTCCAGCCGCCGAAGATCACCACGTGGGAGCCCTTCGTGGGGTCGGACGCGTTGTGGAACAGCAGCATGTCGCCGGGCTGGAGTTCCTCCTTGGTGATGCGGTCGGCGAAGCTGCCGAGGCTCCCGGTCCACTCGTTGGCGGGCAGCTTCCACGCCATGGACACGAAGCCCGAGCAGTCCTGCCGGTAACCGTCGGACCAGTAGGCGGTCAGGCTGTACGGGACCTTCGCGGCGACCCACGTCCTGGCCCGGTCGATGATCTCCGCACGGGTGAGGGCGGCCAGTTCCGCGCGGGCCGGGGGCCCCACGGGCCGGCCGGCCGGACCGTGCAGCGGACCCCTGGCACCCTGCGGCGTGCCGGGCTCGTCCTCGGCGGGAACGCCCGGCCGGTGGGGCGCGTGGACGGCGGCGGGGACCGCCGCCGCCTGCCCGGCGCCGAGCGCGGACACGACGGTCGCGGAAGCGGCGGCGGTGGCCACCACCAGGGCGCGGCAGGCCGCCGGATGGGCGAGCGCGCGGCCGGCCGGGGCATGCGGCAGGACGCGCCGCCAGTGCCGGCAACCCGGGCACCCGCAGTCGCCCGCGGGGTCGATCTCCTCGAATACGGGAGCCTCCATGCGATTCCCCTCACACTCCCGGCGGAAATGCCCGAGTCGGTCCACTTCGGTAGATGTCGGTCAGTTTCTCAACTGTCCCTCCGGCACGCATGTTGACGGTCCGAATGATGTAACCGGCCCCGGAAGGTCCCGAGGGAAGCCCGGCGGGACCCCGGCGGGAGTGGTCCGGAGCACGGGTCGGCATCGGGTAGAGTTGTGCAGGTCAGCAGGCGCCGCTAGCTCAGTTGGTTAGAGCAGCTGACTCTTAATCAGCGGGTCCGGGGTTCGAGTCCCTGGCGGCGCACCGACGGTCGAAGGCCCTCCGTATCACACGGGGGGCCTTCGGCGTGTCCGGTCCCGGGACGTCTTGCGATCATGACGAACGCCGTAGAACCCTGGTCCGGTCGGGGGGCCGGGTGCCGACGGGATGCCGAGGGGGGCATCATGCAACCGGGGGTCGCCGTTCCATGTCTATATAAGGTGTGGATGCCGTGGTGACAGCGACCCACGACGGTGACGTCTGTGAAGGTCGAGGGGGACCGGAGCAGGCGAAGGAAGCGACGAAACACGCATGACCCGCGTGTGGGGGGATGACTCATGACGTCGACGCCGACGGGCGCCGGGCAGGACCACGACCCGTCCCGGACCACCCAGCTCAGGGTGCCCGGGCACCGGAACTGGAACACCGGTTCGTTCCGCCGGATACGCAAGACGCTGCCCAAGTACGACTACGAGCACTACAGCCGCCTCGCGGGCCCCCTCACCCAGCCGGACCCGAACAAGCCGTACCGGGTCCAGTACCGCTCGCTGATCTCGCAGGAACCGCACCGCTTCCGGGTCGCGCTGATGCTGGCCGCCGCGCCGCTGCTCTCGGTGGTGCTGCTGGTGTGGCTGCTCCAGCCCGAGCACTGGACCGAGCGCGACTACGTGGCCTTCGACTGGCTGCCCGCGCTCGACATCGTGATGCTCGTCGCGATCGGCCTGATCGAGCTGTTCCGCTGCCTGAACGTGCTGTCGAACGCGCACGCCACCCTGGTCGCCCGCGACCCGGTCCCGGTGGTGCCCGAGACCGGCACCAAGGTCGCCTTCCTCACCTCCTTCGTGCCCGGCAAGGAGCCGCTGGAGATGGTGACGAAGACCCTGGAGGCGGCCGTGAAGATCCGCCACCGCGGTCTGATGCACGTCTGGCTCCTCGACGAGGGCGACGACCCGGAGGTGAAGGAGGTGTGCGCGCGCCTGGGCGTGCACCACTTCTCCCGCAAGGGCGTCGCGAAGTGGAACCGGAAGAAGGGCCCGCACCGCGCCAAGACCAAGCACGGCAACTACAACGCCTGGCTGGAGGCGCACGGCGACGACTACGACTTCTTCGCCTCCGTCGACACCGACCACGTGCCGCTGCCCAACTACCTGGAGCGGATGCTCGGCTTCTTCCGCGACCCGGACGTCGGCTTCGTCATCGGCCCGCAGGTCTACGGCAACTACGACAACCCGATCACCAAGGCCGCCGAGTCGCAGCAGTTCCTCTTCCACGCGCTGATCCAGCGCGCCGGCAACCGCTACGGCGGGCCGATGTTCGTGGGCACCTCCAACGCGGTGCGCATCCGGGCGCTCAAGCAGATCGGCGGTCTGTACGACTCGATCACCGAGGACATGGCGACCGGCTTCGAGATGCACCGCCACAAGAACCCGGTCACCGGCCGCAAGTGGCGCTCGGTCTACACCCCGGACGTGCTCGCGGTCGGCGAGGGCCCGAACGCCTGGACGGACTTCTTCACCCAGCAGATGCGCTGGTCCCGGGGGACGTACGAGACGATCCTCAAGCAGTACTGGAAGGGCTGGTACTCGCTCCCGCCGAGCAAGCTCTTCAACTACACGATGATGATCATCTTCTATCCGATGTCGGCCCTGAACTGGATCCTGGCGGCGCTGAGCTGCTGCCTGTTCCTGGGCCTGGGTGCGTCCGGCGTCAACATCGACCCGGCGGTCTGGCTGATGCTCTACGGCAACGCCTCCGCGCTCCAGATCGGCCTGTACGTCTGGAACCGCCGCCACAACGTCTCCCCGCACGAGCCGGAGGGCTCCGGCGGTGTGGCCGGTATGATCATGTCCGCGCTGTCGGCGCCGCTGTACGCGAAGGCGCTGATCGACTCCGTGCTGCGGCGCAAGAGCAAGTTCGTGGTGACTCCGAAGGGCGACTCGGCCAGCCCCGACACGCTGTTCGGCACCTTCCGGTACCACTGGTACTTCATCGTGATCTTCGGTGGCTCGATCGCCGCCGGTCTCGCCTTCGGCCACTCGCACCCCGCGATGATCATCTGGGCGACCTTCGCCCTGCTGATCACCGCGTCGCCGATGTTCGCCTGGCGCCACGAGCTGCGGAAAGCGAAGAAGCAACCGCCGGCCGCGGCGGCGGAGCCCGCCCCGCGGGTCCCGTCGCAGCAGCCCCAGCAGCCGACGCCCGAGCAGGCGTACGCACCGTACGCGCCGCACGCGGCACACCAGCAGCAGGCGCCGTACGCGCCGCACGCGCCGCAGCAGAAACCCAGCTGGGCCGCCCCCGCCGACGGGGGCGACGACCAGACCATGCAGATCGCCCTTGGTGGACTTGGGGGACGTAAGGAATGAAAGACCGTGCCGGCCGCCGCCGCGCCCGTCGCTTCGCGATAGGTACGGCGGTGGTAGTCGCGCTGGCCGGGATGAACGGGCCGTGGCTCTACCGCTTCAGCACCGAGAAATACCACCAGTACAAGATCAACCAGCCGGAGTACAAGGCCGCCAACGGCAAGTGGGAGATCATCGAGTTTCCCGAGAAGTACCGGCAGAACACCATCCACGCGGCGCTGCTGCGCACCGGCAAGGTGCTGATGGTCGCCGGGTCCGGCAACAACCAGGACAACTCCGACGCCAAGCAGTACGACACCCGGATCTGGGACCCCGTCAAGGGGACCATCAAGAAGGTGCCGACGCCCACCGACCTGTTCTGCACCGGGCACACGCAGCTCGCCAACGGCAACCTGCTGATCGCGGGCGGCACCAAGCGGTACGAGAAGCTCAAGGGCGACGTCACCAAGGCCGGCGGCCTGATGGTGGTGCACAACGAGAACCCGGACAAGCCGATCACCCTGCCGGCGGGCACCAAGTTCACCGGCAAGGAGAACGGCAAGACGTTCGTCTCCAAGGATCCGGTCCTGGTACCCCGCGCCGAGAAGGTCTTCGACCCGGCGACCGGGGAGTTCCTGCGCAACGACCCGGGGCTCGGGCGCATCTACGTCGAGGCGCAGAAGACCGGCGCCGAGTACGAGACGGGTACGGAGGACAACTACCGGATCCAGGGGCTGTCGGGCACGGACGCGCGCAACACCTACGGCATCGCGCAGAAGCTCGCCCTCGACAAGAAGGACTTCCAGGGCATCCGGGACGCCTTCGAGTTCGACCCGGTCGCCGAGAAGTACATCAAGGTCGACCCGATGCACGAGGCCCGCTGGTACCCGACGCTCACCACCCTGGGCGACGGCAAGATCCTCAGCGTCTCCGGTCTCGACGACATCGGCCAGCTGGTCCCGGGCAAGAACGAGATCTACGACCCGGAGACCAAGGAGTGGACCTACACCGACAAGGTCCGTCAGTTCCCGACGTACCCGGCGCTGTTCCTGATGCAGAACGGCAAGATCTTCTACTCGGGCGCGAACGCCGGTTACGGGCCCGACGACGTGGGCCGCGACCCGGGCATCTGGGACGTGGAGACCAACAAGTTCACCAAGGTCCCCGGCATGAGCGACGACAAGATGCTGGAGACGGCGAACACGGTGCTGCTGCCGCCGGCGCAGGACGAGAAGTTCATGGTGATCGGCGGCGGCGGGGTCGGTGAGTCCAAGCTGGCCAGCGAGAAGACCCGGATCGTCGACCTCAGGGCGGACGACCCGAAGTTCGTCGACGGGCCGTCACTGGAGAAGGGCACGCGCTATCCGCAGGCCTCGGTGCTGCCCGACGACAGCGTGCTGGTCTCCGGCGGCTCGGAGGACTACCGGGGCCGCGGCGACTCCAACATCCTCCAGGCGCGGCTGTACCACCCGGACACCAACGACTTCGAGCAGGTCGCCGATCCGCTGGTCGGCCGCAACTACCACTCCGGTTCGATCCTGCTGCCCGACGGTCGCCTGATGTTCTTCGGCTCGGACTCGCTCTACGCCGACAAGGCCAACACCAAGCCGGGCAAGTTCGAGCAGCGCATCGAGATCTACACGCCGCCGTACCTGTACCGGGACTCGCGGCCGGACCTGTCGGGCGGCCCGCAGACCATCGCGCGCGGCGAGTCGGGGACGTTCACGTCCCGGGTGGCGTCGACGGTCAAGAAGGTGCGGCTGATCCGGCCGAGCGCGTCCACGCACGTCACCGACGTCGATCAGCGCTCGATCGCGCTGGACTTCAAGGCGGCCGGGGACAAGCTGACGGTGACGGTGCCGGAGAACGAGAACCTGGTCCAGTCGGGGTGGTACATGATGTTCGTGACGGACGGAGAGGGGACGCCGTCCAAGGCCGAGTGGGTGCGGGTGCCATAGCGGTCCCCCGGGTGCGTGGTCGGGCGCGGGGCGCGTGGTGGTCGATGGCGCAGTCCCCGCGCCCCAGGGGGGTCTACCCCCGCGCCAGTTCCAAGGCGTACTCGGGATACCACTCCCCCGCCTTCGGGCCGCCCTTGCACTCGCCGTCCGACTCTCCCGGGCGCTTGACCCACAGATAGGCGTCGACCAGCGGGTCGGCGGTCTTCGTCGTCGGGGTCTCGCCGAGGGCCCGGCCGGGCGGGTTGCACCAGCGTTCGTCGGGGGCGCCCTCGGTGTAGGGGCCGTTGCCGTTGCGGCTGGTGTCGACGACGAACGGCTTGCCGCCCACCTTGGCGGAGAGCTGCTTGCCGTACGCGACGGACTCCTCGGTCGTGTAGAAGTTCGAGACGTTGACGGCGAAGCCGTCGGCCCGGTCGATGCCGGCCCGCTTCAGGGGGTCGAAGATCTGGTCGGGGTGGCCCCAGCCGGCGTTGCCCGCGTCCAGGTACACCTTGGTGTTCTTCAGGGCGGTGAGCTTGTCGACGGCACCGTTGAGCAGGTCGTAGCGCTCCTCGTGGAACTCCTGCGGGGTGCAGCCGTCCACCAGGTGGAGCACGGCGTCCGGTTCCAGGACGACGGTGGCGGCGCGGTCGCCGATGCCCTTGGCCACGCCGTCGACGAAGGAGCGGTAGGCGTCGCCGTCGGCGGCACCGCCCTGCGAGTACTGGCCGCAGTCGCGGTGCGGGATGTTGTAGAGGACGAGCAGCGCGGTGCGGTCGGTCTCGTCGGCGGCCTCGGTGAAACCGCGGGCCTGCTCCTCGGGGTTCTCCGGGCTGATCCACTCGCCGGTCGGCTGCTGGGCGATCTTGCGGAGCTGTGCGGCCTGGTCCTTCTCGCCCGCCTCGGTGAGGGAGGCCACCTGCTCGGCCGCGGTGCCGTCGGGGTTGACCCAGAACGGGTCGGCCTCCCGGGGCTGCTGCGTGATCCCGGCGCCCGTGCCCTTGCCGTCCCCGTCACCGGACGAGGAGCAGCCCGCGAGGAGCAGGGCCGCCGCCCCGAGTGCCGCCGCCGACGCAGCCCGCCTCCTGGACATGTTTCCGGCCGGCTTGCTGCCGTACATCCAACCCCCCTGGGTGCACTGTTGCGAGGCTCAATCCTGACATACGCCTTCTGCGCCCGGCCGGTTCCCCGGCAGACGGAGGAGCGCTGTGCTATGTGCCGGTTCCGGTCAGGTAGGCGGAGACGACGACGTTGGCCGTGTAGCCGCCGGTGGTGCGGTCGAAGGTGCCGCCGCAGGTGATGAGGCGGAGCTCGGAGCGGCCCGTGTCGCGGGGTCCGTAGGCCTGCTGGGCGTCGAAGCCGTCGCGGGCGAGGACCTGGACGTCGTCGACGGTGAACTCGGCGACCTCCGCGTCGTCGCGGACCACCCGGATCGTCTGGCCGGGTTCGAGGGTGCTGAGCTGGTAGAACACGGCGGGTTGGGTCTCGGTGTCGACGTGGCCGACCATCAGGGCGGTCCCGGCGGCTCCGGGGGCGACCCCGGCCGCGTACCAGCCGACGGTGCCGGGCCGGTCGAAGGGCGGTGGTTCGATGGCGCCCTTGGCATCGAGGCCGCGGGCCACGACGGACGCGTCGATGTCGAGTCCGGGGATCTCCAGCCGCTGCGGCCGGGCGTCGTCGAGGGGTGCGTGGGCGGGCGGCAGGGGTACGTCGCGGGGCCGGCCGGCCGCCGCCATGTCCCCGATGGCGGGCCGGGACACGCCCTCGCGCACGTCGGTGGCCTCGCGGCCCCACAGCCACAGGCCGAGGAGGAGCACCACCCACGCGATGCCGGTGACCAGGCGCCCGCCGGGGACAGCGGTCTCCGACCCGGTCTTCTGCGCGGCGCCCTGTCCGCACTGCTCATCCCGCTTGCCCCGCTCGTCCTGCTTGCCCCGCTCCTCCTGCCCGTCCTGCTCGTCCTGTTCCGACATGGTCAGTCCGTCCCGCGACTCCGGCTGCGGACGCTGCGCAGCGCGACGGCGACGGCGGCGATGCCCGCGAGGACCAGGCCGGTCACGGTGTGCGCCGTGCCGGGCGGCTCGGAACGGGCCTGCCGCGTGCCGTCGGAGGCGGCCGTCAGCCGGGCGGTGCCGCCGCCTCCCGCGTCGACGGGGGCGACGGGCGAGGCGTGGGCGGTCGGGCGCCCCTCGTCGTGGACGGTGATGGTGCCCTTGCGCGCCTGCCCGCCGCACGTGACCTGCACGGCGTACACGCCGGCCCGCACGCTGGTGCGGACCCGGCTGGAGCCGACCAGGGCGCCGTTCTCCGCGGTGAGGCCGAGCCGGACGTCCGACTCGAAGGCCGCGGACACGGCGACGGCCGTCTTCTCGGCGCAGTCGGGCACGCGGAGTGTGACGTCCGTGCCGGGGGCGGGCGCGGACGGTGTCACGGAGACACCGCCGCCGTCCGCCGCGTGGGCGGTGGCCGCCGGCGCGCACAACGCGGCGGCCAGCGCGCCTCCGGCACAGAGGGTGACCTTCAGTGAGCCCATCGTGTACCTCCAGTTGTCTGGAGGCTCCCCCGCGCGCCCGGTTCCCGCATCCCGCGCGGGGGTCGGGCTGCTCCGATCGGGTCACGCGGGGGACGTCCGGGTTTCAGACCCGCGCGACGAGGTCCGCGATCGAGTCGACCACCTGGGACGGGCGGTACGGGAAGTCCTCGACCTGCTCCGGCCGGGTGAGGCCGGTGAGCACCAGGAAGGTCTGCATCCCGGCCTCCATGCCGGCCAGCACGTCGGTGTCCATGCGGTCGCCGATCATCGCGCTGGTCTCGGAGTGGGCGCCGATCGCGTTGAGCCCGGTGCGCATCATCAGCGGGTTGGGCTTGCCCGCGAAGTACGGCTGCTTGCCGGTCGCCTTGGTGATCAGGGCGGCCACCGCGCCGGTCGCCGGGAGCGGCCCCTCGGCGGAGGGGCCGGTCTCGTCGGGGTTGGTGCAGATGAAGCGGGCGCCCGCGTTGATCAGCCGTACCGCCTTCGTCATGGCCTCGAAGGAGTACGTGCGGGTCTCGCCGAGGACGACGTAGTCGGGGTCGTGGTCGGTGAGGATGTAGCCGATGTCGTGCAGGGCCGTGGTGAGGCCCGCCTCGCCGATGACGTAGGCCGAGCCGCCGGGCCGCTGGTCCTCCAGGAACTGGGCGGTGGCCAGCGCCGAGGTCCAGATGGAGTCGATCGGCACTTCCAGGCCCATGCGCCGCAGCCGGGCGTGCAGGTCGCGCGGGGTGTAGATCGAGTTGTTGGTGAGGACCAGGAAGGGCTTGCCGGACTCGCGGAGCCTCTTGAGGAAGGCGTCGGCACCGGGGATCGGCACGCCTTCGTGGATGAGGACCCCGTCCATGTCGGTGAGCCACGACTCGATGGGCTTGCGGTCTGCCATGTGCGGGTCTCCTGCCTGCGCGGTCCTGCGTGCGCCCCAGCCTAGACAGAGCAGGATCTTGAGGGAACGGCCGTCTCAGCTCCCGGTCGCCCCGGCCGCCCCTCGCCTCAGCCGCCCGTCGCCTCCTTCCAGGCGTCGATGTAGGCGGTGAGGTTCTCCTCGATGTCGCTCCAGTCCGGCTCGAAGACCTCCACCCCGTCCATCAGCCGGGTGAGGGCGACGGCGTTGGCGTCGGTGGCCTTGACGTCCTGGCGGGCCGCGAAGCCGCCGCCGATCTCGCTGACCTGCTGCTGCGCCTTCCGGCTCAGCAGGTAGTCGAGGAGTTTCCTGCCGTTCTCGGTGTGCGGGGCGTCGGTGACCAGACCGGCCGCGTAAGGCAGGGCGAAGGTCGTGGGCCTGCCGCCCTCGCGGGCCGGGAACCAGATGCCGAGGTTCGGCAGGGACGTGGACTGGGCGTAATTCATCTGGACGTCCCCGTTGGCGACGAGGAGTTCACCCTTGTCGAC
Organism: Streptomyces lienomycini; assembly: GCF_027947595.1. NCBI lineage: Bacteria > Bacillati > Actinomycetota > Actinomycetes > Kitasatosporales > Streptomycetaceae > Streptomyces > Streptomyces lienomycini. The sequence continues at coordinate 6,803,292 of NZ_CP116257.1, forward strand.
CTTGGGGGCGAGCTTGCCGGTGGAGGCGGACGGGCCGACGTTGTTGGCCTGGAGCTTCTTCAGGTACTCCATGGCGGGCTTCTCGCCGCCGAAGTCGTGCATCGCCTTGATGAGGACGGCGGTGCCGTCGCCGGCGACGCCGGGGGTGGAGTACTGGAGCTTGTTCTTGTACCTGGCGTCGAGCAGGTCCTCCCAGGTGGTGGGGGCCTGCTTCAGCTCCTTCGTGTTGTGGACGAAGCCGAAGTAGTTGTTGACGACGGCGGTCCAGGTGCCGTTCGCCGCCTTGTCGGCGCCGTTGACGTGATCGAGTCCCTGGGGGGCGTACTTCTGGAGCAGCCCCTTGGTGTCGGCCTGCTGGATGAAGGGCGGGAGCGTGACGAGGACGTCGGCCTGCGGGTTGCGCTTCTCCCGGACGGTTCGCTGCACCATCTCGCCGGAGCCGCCCTCGACGTACTCGACCTCGATACCGGTCTCCTTCTCGAAGTCGGCGAAGACCCGGTCGTACCAGCCGTCGCCGTTCTCACCCTTGAGGCCGTCGGCGCTGTAGACGGTGACGACGTTCTCGTCGGAGGCGGCGGAGGTGCCGCCGCAGGCGGTCAGGGGGAGGGCGAGGACGCAGAGGGCGGCGAGCGGTGTGGCGGCGTTCCTGGGCATGGCGGGGCGAACTCCTTGCGGGTCGGGTCGGGGCGTGGGGGCGGTGGCGGTGGCGGTGGCGGTGGCGAGGGCTGGTTCAGCGGTACGAGGCTCTGGTGCGGATCCGGGAGACCGCGAGCAGCACCAGCAGGGTGGCCGTCATGAGGACCACGGCGACGGCGGAGCCGGTGAACAGGGCGCCGCGGTCGGTGGCCGCGTAGATCAGGACGGGCAGCGGGGTCCAGTCGGGCGGGTAGAGCATCATCGTGGCGCTCAGCTCGCCCATGGACAGGGCGAAGCAGAGACCGGCGGCCGCGGTCAGGGACGGCAGCAGCAGCGGCAGCCGCACCCGCCACAGGACGTGTGCCGGTGAGGCGCCCAGCGACGCGGCGGCCTGTTCGTAGGCCGGGTCGAGGCGGGTGAGCGCGGCGGAGACGGACTGGTGGGCGAAGGCGGTCACCAGCACGGTGTGGGCGATGATCACGATCCAGCGGGTGCCGTTGAGCAGCATCGGCGGCTGGGAGAAGGCGACCAGGGTGGCGAGTCCCACGACGACGGAGGGCACGGCGAGGGGCAGCACGAACAGGGCGTCGACCGCCTTGCGGTACCGCTGTTCCAGCGCCGCCGCGGCGAGGGCGGCCCAGGTGCCGGCCGCCAGCGCGACCAGGCTGGCGGTGACGGCGGTGACCAGGCTGGTGGTGAGCGCCTGGAGGGCCTCGCCGCGGGTGGCGGCCGCGTAGTGGGCGGTGGTCGGTCCCGAGGGCAGCACGCCGGACCAGTGGGTGGCGAAGGAGGCACCGAGGACGACCAGCAGGGGCAGGGCGAACAGGGGCAGGAAGAGGAGGAGGAAGAGGGCCCACACGGCCCACCTCGCCCCGCGGCTATGCACGAGCACGGCGGCTCACCACCCGGTAGAGGCCGTAGAGGCCCACGGAGATCAGGACGTTGACGACGGCGACCACGCAGGCACCCGGGTAGTCGGACTCCAGGATCGCCTTGCCGTAGACGAGGGTCGGCAGGGTCGTGACGCCCTTGGCGCCGGTGAACAGGACGATGCCGAACTCGTTGAGGCACAGGACGAGGACCAGGCTGCCGCCGGCCGCGAGCGCGGGCAGCGCCTCCGGCAGGATGATCCGCCGGACGACGCGCGGAGCGCGGGCGCCCAGCGAACCGGCGGCCTCCAGCTGGGCGGTGTCCAGCTGGGAGAAGGCGGCGAGCAGCGGACGCATCACGAACGGGGTGAAGTACGTGATCTCGGCGAGCAGTACGCCCCACGGCGTGGTGAGGAACCGGAACGGCCCCTCCGCCGCTCCCGTCACGTCGGTCCACACGCCGTTGGCCATGCCGACCGTGCCGTAGACGAAGAGCAGGGCGAGGGTGATCAGGAAGGACGGGAAGGAGAGGAAGACGTCGACGAACCGGGCCACCGCCCGCGCCCCCGGGAACGGCACGAACGCGATGACCAGCGCGAGCACGAACCCGAGGAGCAGGCACCCGGCGGTGGCGGCGAGGGCCAGCCACACGGTGGTCCACAGCGCCTCCCGGAAGGCGGTGGAGGCGAGGACGTCGGCGTACGGCTCCAGGGAGGTGCCGCCGGTGTCCGGCTGGAAGGACTGCTGGACGACGAGGGCGAGGGGGTAGAGGAAGAAGAGCGCGAGGAGGGCCACGGGCGGCAGGGCCCACAGGTACGCCGCTTTACTCCTCATCGGCGCTCACCCCCGCGGGCAGCAGCACCGCGTCGTCGGGGGCGAAGTGCAGGGTGACCTCGTCGCCGTGGGCGGGCGGGTCCCGCAGTTCCCGCACGTCGGCCATGACGCGGTGGCCCGCGACGTCGACGTACAGCCGGTGCGTCGCGCCCCGCCACTGGATCTCCCCCACCGTCCCGGTGAACCGGTTGGGCCCGGGACCCTCACCGATCCCGACGAGGTGCGGGCGTACGCACAGGGTCGCCGAGGCGCCCGGCGCGACGCCCCGGCTGTCGAGTTCCAGCTTCGCCCGCCCCAGCAGCGCCCCGCCGGGCCGCACCGTCACCGGCAGGAGGTTCGCGTTGCCGACGAAGGACGCCGTGAAGGCGTTGGCCGGCGCCCGGTACAGCTCGCGCGGGGTGCCGCAGGCCTGGAGGCGGGCCCTGTCCATCACCGCGATCCGGTCGGCGAGGGTGAGGGCCTCCACCTGGTCGTGGGTGACGTAGAGGATCGACACGTCGGGCAGCTCGCGGTGGAGCCGGGCCAGTTCGGCGAGCATCCCGGAGCGCAGTTGGGCGTCGAGCGCGGACAGTGGTTCGTCCAGGAGCAGGACGCCGGGCCGGATGGCCAGCGCGCGGGCGATGGCGACGCGCTGCTGCTGGCCGCCGGACAGCTCGCGGGGGTGGCGTCGGGCGTAGGCGCCCATGCCGGTCATGTCCAGCGCTTCGGCGACCCGTGCCCGGACCTCGGCCCGGGGGACCTTGCGGGCGCGGAGTCCGAAGGCGACGTTCTCCTCGACCCGCATGTGCGGGAACAGGGCGTACTGCTGGACGACCATGCCGATGCCGCGCCGGTGCGGGGGCAGGCCGGTGACGTCGCGGTCGCCGAGGAACACCCGCCCCGAGGCGGGCCGTACGAACCCGGCGACCGCCCGCAGCGCGGTGGTCTTGCCGGATCCGGACGGCCCGAGCAGCGCCATGACCTCGCCGGGTTCCACGGTGAGGTCCAGGGCGTCGAGGACGACGTTGCCGTCGTAGGCGACGGTGACCCGGTCGAAGCGGATGCCGCAGGCGGGGCGGGCGGCCATCAGCCGGCTCCGCGCAGCAGGGCGGGCAGGTCGGCGACGGAGTCGAGGACGTGGGTCGCGCCCGCCTCACGGAGGGCGTCGTCGCCGTGGGCCCCGGTCCGCACCCCGGCGACCAGTCCGGCACCGGCCCGTACCCCGCTGAGCACGTCGTACGAGGTGTCGCCGACGACGGCGACCTGCCGTACGGCATCGGCGGCGCCGGTGCGCAGGAACGCCGTCAGCACCATGTCCGGGTGGGGGCGTCCGCGTCCGCCGGCGTCGGCGGGGCACAGGGTGAGCGGCACCAGGCCGCGCCAGCCGAGCGCGTCGAGGATGGCGTCCTGGGTGACGCGGGCGAATCCGGTGGTGAGGACGACGGTGCGGCCGTCGGCGGCCAGTTCCTCGACGGCCTCGCGGGCGCCGGGTACGGGGGCGATCAGGCCGCCGCCGACGAGGGCGCCGTACGCCTGCTCGAAGGCGGCGTTGGCATGCCGGGCGCGGTCCTCGTCGCCGAACAGGTGCCGGAAGACGGAGATCTTGGACTCGCCCATGGTGGCGCGGACGTGGGCGAGCTTCTCGGCGTGGTCCGGGGTGCCGGGTTCGACGCCCAGGGCGCGGGCGGCGGTGTCGAAGGCACGCTCGACGAGGCCGCCGTCGGCGACGGTGGTGCCGGCCATGTCGAGGACGACGAGGCGGATGTCGGGGGCGGGCGTCGTGTCGGTCGTGGGTGTCGTGTCGGTCGTGGGTGTCGTGTCGGTCGTGGGTGTCGTGTCGGTCGTGGGTGTCGTGTCGGTCGTGGGTGTCGTGTCGGTCGTGGGTGTCGTGTCGGTCGTGGGTGTCATGGGTGTCACCAGCCCAGTTCGTTCGCGGTGGTCTCGGCTATCGCGGGCGAGCAGGTCATGCCGCGCCCGCCGGGCCCGGTGACCAGCCACACGCCGTCGCGCACCCGCTGCCGGTGCACGACCCGGCTCTTGTCGGTGCACTGCGCGTACACCCCGGCCCAGCGGCGGCGGATCGTGGGCAGCGGGCGGCCGAGGAGGGACTCGACGACGCCGGTGAGGTGCTCGTAGGGGTCCTCGACGGTGTCGAAGTCGAAGGGGTGGTCGTACGCGTGGGTGTCGCCGATGGTCAGGCCGCCGTCGGCGCGCTGGACCATCAGCAACTGCATGCGGTGCTCGGCGGCGGTGGCGGGCTGCGGCTGCCGGGCGTTCAGCTCGTCCAGGGCGGGCGAGCCGTAGGCGGGGTAGTAGCGGAAGCTGTCGGCGTCGGCGACCGAGGTGGTGAGCGGTTCGCCGAGGGGGTCGGTCTGCATCATCTGGAGGCGGACGCGGCGCACCGGCAGGTCGGGGCCGGCCAGCTCGCGGACGAGGCCGCCGAGCCAGGCGCCGGTGCACAGGACGACGGCGTCGCCGGTGTGCGTGTCGCCGTGGTCGTCGCGGACGGCGTGTTCGCCGACGACGTCGCGGACCTCGCGGCCGGGCAGGAAGGTGTAGCGCGGGGACCTGCCCAGTTCCGCGCGCAGGGCGAGCTGTGCGGTGCGCGGTTCGACGGCGGCGTCGCGCTCGCAGTACAGCGCGGCGTCGAACGCGCCGCGCAGGGCCGGGTTCAGGGCGCGAGCCTCGCCGGGGGTGAGGAGCTTGTGGCCGCGGGCGGCGGCGTCCGGGCGGGCGAGCGCCGCCTCGGCGACGGCGCGCTCCAGATCGCCGCGGAGCGGGGTCAGGGAGCCGTTCGGGCGGAAGCCCAGCGCCGGGATCCGGCCGCCGAGCTCCTCCCACAGCTCCCGGGCCCGCAGCGCGGTCTCCAGCTCCTCCCCGCCTGCTCGGCCACTGACCCAGATCTGGCCGAAATTGCGCAGCGAGGCACCACGGGCCTCGGTCTCGCGCTCGATCTGTACGACCTCGTGGCCGCGGTTCACTGCGTGCCAGGCGTGCATGGTGCCCACCACGCCGGCTCCGACGACTATGACTTTCACGACCGCCACGCTCCTTTGCATCGGGGAACCGGAGGAATCCGGCCGACGACGAGAGCGTGAACTGGCCATCACGTTTGGGCTAGACCCGTTATCCACTCGTTATCAATATGGAGGACGGATGAGGGGATGTGAGGCGGAATGAGTGCGTACGAGAGGCGGATGAGGGGCGGTTTTCAGCCGCGCAGATGGGTGGTGAAGGAGAAGCGGTCGCCCCGGTAGAGCGTGCGCACCCGCTCCAGCGGGCGTCCCCCGGTGTCGCGGGAGACACGGTGGATGAGCAGCATCGGGAGGGCCGGCGGGGTGCCGATGAGCAGGGCCTCGCGCGGGGTGGCGAGCACGGTCTCGATGCGTTCGTCGGCGTCCCCGAAGGCGATGCCCTGCTCGGCGAGGTGGGCGTAGAAGGAGGAGTCGGGGTCGAAGGCGGTGTCCAGGTCGGGGATGCGGGCCACGGCTACGTAGGTGCTCTCGAGCCCGACCCGCTCGTCGTCGGCGAGCAGTACGCGCTCCAGGTGCCAGACGGGCTCCCCGCGCGTGAGGCCGGTCTCGGCGGCGAGCACGTCGGGGCAGGGGAAGCGGTCGAGGGTGACGAGCGCACGACCGGGGGTGCGCCCCTGGCGCCGGACGCCCTCCGTGTAGCTGGCCAGGGACAGCGGCTGCGCCAGCTTGGGGCCCGCGACCACGGTGCCGCGTCCCTGCCGGCGCAGTTTGCCCTCCAGCACGAGTTCGCGCAGGGCCTGCCGCACGGTCTCGCGGGCAACCTCGTAGCGCTCGGCCAGGTCCCGCTCGGTGGGGATGGCGCGGCCCTCCCCGAGTGCGCCGACGAGGCGGTCGATCCGTGCCTTGACGGCGTAGTACTTCGGCACGCGGCCGTGCTCGGGGATCCCGGAGCGGACGGGGGCGCCGGGGGCCTGGTCGTTCGGATAGTCCACGCAGGGATGGTCGCAGACACGGCAGACGGGAGCTGACCGGGCCGACCCGGCCGACCCGGCCAACTCGGGCCGACGAGCCGACCCGGGCCGACGGAGCGGACCCGGGCTCGGTCAGGTCTCACCCGGGGGCGACGGCGCGGTGGCGTCCGCAGGGTCCCGGTGCCGGGCCACATGGGGCGAGCCGGGTCACGCGGGCAGGTCGTCGACGGACGGGACACCGGTGCACCCGGCTCCGCCCGGCGGCCAGGCCCGCCCGGGTCGGCCCTGCTCGATCCCGGGAGGCCCGGGGCGGCGCCTGGTCATCCGGGGCAAACCTGCTCGATCCCCCGGCAGCCCGGGACCGCACCCGGCCACCCGGAACAGACCTACTCGATCCCCCGGCAGCCCGGGACCGCACCCGGCCACCCGGAACAGACCTGCTCGATCCCCCGGCAGCCCGGGACCGCACCCGGCCACCCGGAACAGACCTACTCGATCCCCCGGCAGCCCGGGACCGCACCCGGCCACCCGGAACAGACCTGCTCGATCCCCCGGCAGCCCGGGACCGCACCCGGTCACCCGGAACAGACCTGCTCGATCCCCCGGCGGCCCGGGGCCGCACCCGGTCGGTCGGGGCAGACCTACTCGGCCCGGGGCCGCACCCGAGCGCCCAGGTCAGACCCGCTCGCCCCGGGGCGGCACCCGGACGCCCTGGTCGGCTCAGCCGCCGTCCCCCCGGCCGAACAGCGGCGCGAGCAGCAGTTGGGCCGCGCCCTCCGCCACCCCGCGGGTCCCGCCCGGCGCGAGCCGCACCGGTACGGCGTCGTCCTGACCGCCCTCGCGCCGGGCACGGGCGTCGAGGACCGCGCCGACGCCGTGCACGAAGGCCCCGGGGGCGGCGGCGACGGTACGGCCGCCCAGCAGCACCAGGTCGATGTCCAGCAGCCCGGCGAGGTTCGCGGCGCCCGTGCCGAGCACCCTCGCCGCCTCCGCGAGGTCCCCGCGGGCGACGGCGGCCAGGCACAGGGCCTCTATGCAACCGCGGGCACCGCAGGTGCAGGGCGGCCCGTCCAGCTGGACGACCTGGTGCCCGAACTCGCCGGCACCGGTCCGGGCGCCGCGGTGCACGCCGCCGCCGAAGACGAGGCCCGCGCCGAGCCCGGTGCCGAGGTGCAGGTAGGCGAAGGAGCCGCCGTCGCCGCCCCGCTCGCCGCCCCGCTCGCCGCCCGCGCCGCCGACCGCGAGGCCGAGCGCCGCCGCGTTGGTGTCCTTGTCGACGACGACCGGCACGCCCAGCCGCCGCGCCAGCGCGTCCCGCAGCGGGTAGCCGTCCCACTCCGGGAAGCCGGTGACCCGGTGCAGGACACCCCGGACGTGGTCGAGGGGCCCCGGGAGGGCCACACCGAGCCCGAGGAGGGTGGGCGCGACGACGAGGGCACCGCCCGGCGGCCCTACGCCCTCCGCCCCAGGGGGCCGCGACCCGGCGGGGGGCCGCGACCCGTCAGCGGACCGCGACCCGGCAGGGGGCCGCAACCCGGCGGAGGGCCACGACCCGGCGGAGGACCGCAACCCGGCAGCGGACCGCGCCCCGGCCGCAGGCCACGACCCGGCGGGGGCCACGACCCGGCGGAGGACCGCAACCCGTCAACGGACCGCGCCCCGGCAGCAGGCCGCGACCCGGCGGGGGCGGGCGGTCCCAGCGCCTCCGCCACGGTTTCCTCCGCCGCCCGCGCCACCTCGTCCAGCACGGTCTCCGCGCCCGCGCCCAGGTCCAGCGGAGCGCGCCGCTCCGCCACCACGGTGCCGTCGAGGTCGACCAGCACCGCCCGCAGTTCGTCCCGGTCCAGGTGGACGCCGAGGGCGTGGCCCGCCTCGGGGACCAGGCGCAGTACCGTGCGCGGCTTGCCGCCGGTGGACGCGCGGCGTCCGGCCTCGGCGGCCAGGCCCTCGCCGCGGAGCCGGGCGGTGATCTTGCTGACGGCCTGCGGGGTGAGCCCGGTGCGCTCGGCGAGTTCCAGCCGGCTGATGCCCTCCGCGCCGGCGGTGCGCAGCAGGTCGAGCACGAGGGCGGTGTTGTGGCTGCGCAGGGCGAGGAGGTTGGCGCCCCCCGCCGCTCCCCGCATGCCGCCACCGGCGCCGACGCCACCCCCGGCACCGCCCGCGCCGGTCCCCGTACCTCCGCCGTTCGTCCTGTCCACGCCCCCATTGTCCCCGGCGCTTGCACTTTGGCAACACCGTTGCGAAAGTAGGACGCATGACTGGTACTCCTTCCGGCACTCCCCCGCTGCGCGTCGGCCTCGTCGGCTACGGGCTCGCGGGTTCCGTCTTCCACGCCCCGCTGATCGCCGCCACCGAGGGCCTGGCCCTGGACACGGTCGTCACGTCGAACGAGGAGCGGCAGCGCCAGGCCCGCGCCGAGTTCCCGGACGTGCGGACCGTCGCCACGCCGGACGAGCTGTTCGACCGGGCCGCCGAGCTGGACCTGGTCGTCGTCGCGTCCCCGAACAAGACGCACGTACCGCTCGCGACGCGCGCCCTGGAGGCCGGTCTGCCGGTCGTGGTGGACAAGCCGGTGGCGGGCACGGCGGCCGAGGCGCGCGAGCTGGCGGCGCTGGCCGAGGCGCGCGGTCTGCTGCTCTCCGTCTTCCAGAACCGCCGCTGGGACAACGACTTCCTCACCCTGCGCCACCTGCTCGCCGAGGGCGCGCTGGGCGACGTGTGGCGCTTCGAGTCCCGCTTCGAGCGCTGGCGGCCGAAGCCGAAGGGCGGCTGGCGCGAGTCCGGCGACCCGGCGGAGATCGGGGGACTCCTGTACGACCTCGGCAGCCACGTCGTCGACCAGGCGCTGGTCCTCTTCGGCCCGGTCACCCAGGTGTACGCCGAGTCCGTGGTCCGGCGGGCGGGCGCGGAGGCGGACGACGACACGTTCCTCGCGCTCACGCACGCGAACGGCGTCCGCTCCCACCTGCACGTCTCCTCCACCGCCGCGCAGCTCGGCCCGCGTTTCCGGGTGCTCGGCTCGAAGGCGGGGTACGTCAAGCACGGCCTCGACCCGCAGGAGGCGGCGCTGCGCGAGGGCAAGCGGCCGGGCCCGGGCTGGGGCGAGGAGGACGAGTCGCTGTGGGGCCGCGTCGGTTCCGGCGAGTCCCCGCTGACCGGCGGCGGGCAGGTGGAGGCGACGGTCGCGGGCGACTACCCCGCGTACTACGCGGCGGTGGCGAAGGCGCTGCGCGAGGGCGGCCCGAACCCGGTGGACGCCCGGGACGCGGCCGCCGCCCTGGACGTGCTGGAGGCGGCCCGCCGCTCCGCCCGCGACTCCGTGGTGGTGACCCTGTGAGCGGCGCGCGGACGACACCGACCGTGGCGGAGCTGGAGGAGCAGGAGCGCCGCCTGGTCTTCCGCCGGTTCACGAACGACGACGCGTGGGCGCTGGGTTCCCTCCTGGTGGAGCTGGCCCGTGAGCGCGGGGCGCCGGTCGCGATCGACATCCACCGGGCCGGCCAGCAGCTCTTCCACGCCGCCCTGCCGGGTGCCACGCCGGACAACGACGCCTGGATCGCCCGCAAGCGCCGGGTCGTGGAGCGGTACGGCTCGGCGTCGTACCTGGTCGGCTCGCGTTTCCGGGCCAAGGGCACGACCTTCGAGGAGTCCTCCCGGCTCGACCTCGACACGTACGCGGCGCACGGCGGATCCTTCCCGGTCACCGTCGCCGACGTCGGTGTGGTCGGCGCGGTGACGGTGTCGGGCCTGCCGCAGGTGGAGGACCACCGGCTCGTGGTGGCGGCGCTGGAGCGGTTCCTCGGCGAGTAGCCCGTACGGCCCTGTCCGGCGTACTCGAGGAATCAGCAGTGGGTACCCGTGGTTGGCAGGCAGTTACCGAGGTTGATCACCGTGCTCACCGGAGGATTCGCGACGATGAACGAGACGACGGCTTCCCTGAAGGACTCGATCGGACGGTACGGCGTCTGGAACGCCGCCCTGCGCGCGGAGGCCCCAGAAGGTGCCGGTGAACGCGCCGAGGCGGCGGCCGAGTTGGAGCGGCTCGGGTTCGGTGCCCTGTGGCTGGGCGGCAACAGCGCCGCCCGGCACGCCGCCCCGCTGATCGGGGCGACCTCGCGGATCGTGGTCGGCACCAGCATCCAGAGCATCTGGGAGCACAAGGCGTCCGAGGCGGCGGCGGGCTTCGCCGAGCTGGAGGTGTCCCACCCGGGCCGCTTCCTGCTCGGGCTCGGCGTGAGCCACGGCCCGAGTGTGAAGGGGTACAGCCGCCCGTACTCGACGATGGTCGGCTACCTGGACGAGCTGGACCGGGCGGGGATGCGGTCCGAGCACCGGGTGCTGGCCGCGCTCGGCCCGAAGATGCTGGACCTGTCCCGGGACCGGGCGGCGGGTGCCATCCCGTACCTGGTCACGCCCGAGCACACCGCGCAGGCCCGCGAGCGCCTCGGCGACGGCCCGCTGCTGGCCCCGGAGTTCAAGGTCGTCCTCGACTCCGACCCGTCCCGCGCCCGCGCGACGGCCCGCGCCTATCTGGCCATGTACCTGAAGCTGCCGAACTACACCAGGAACTTCCTGAACCTCGGCTTCACCGACGCGGACGTCACCGGCGGCGGCAGCGACCGCCTCATCGACGCCGTGTTCGCCTGGGGCGACGACGCCACGATCCGCGCCCGCATCGACGCCTTCCACGCCGCGGGCGCCGACCATGTCGCCCTCCAGCTGGTGGAGGACGACATGACCCGCCTCCCGAGGGAGGGCTGGCGCCGCCTCGCTTCGCTACTGGGCTGAGTCGAGGCGCCCCGAAGGGGCGCGGGGAACTGCGCGATCAACCACGACGCACGCGCAGCCGCCGATCACCCCCCGCCCCCGCCCCGTCAGGCGTCCTTCAGCTCCTGCCGCTGCCGCCCCAGCCCCTCGACCTCCAGCTCGACCACGTCCCCCGCCCGCAGGTACGGCTTCGGCTCGGGCTGCCCCATGGCCACCCCCGCCGGTGTCCCGGTGTTGATGACGTCACCGGGGCGCAGCACCATGAACCGGCTGACGTACCGCACGACCTCTCCCACGGGGAAGATCTGCTCCGCGGTCGTGCCGTCCTGCTTCAGCTCGCCGTTCACCCACAGCCGCAGGGACAGCCGCTGCGGGTCGGGCACCTCGTCCGCGGTGACCAGCCACGGGCCCAGCGGGTTGAACGTCTCGCAGTTCTTGCCCTTGTCCCAGGTCCCGCCCCGCTCGATCTGGAACTCCCGCTCGGACACGTCGTGCGCGACGGCGTACCCGGCGACGCACGCGAGGCCCTCCTGCGCCGACTCCAGGTAGCGGGCCGTGCGCCCGATGACGACCGCCAGCTCCACCTCCCAGTCGGTCTTGACGGACCCGCGCGGCACGAGCACCGTGTCGTGCGGCCCGACCACCGTGTCCGGCGCCTTGAAGAAGACGACGGGCTCGGCGGGCGGCTCGGCCCCGGTCTCGCGGGCGTGGTCGTGGTAGTTCAGCCCGATGCACACGATCTTGCCGATGCGTCCCACCGGCGGTCCGACGCGCAGCCCGGTGGCGTCGAGGACGGGCAGCCCACCGGCATCGGCGGCGGACCGTACCCGGTCGAGCGCGCTGTCGTCGGCGAGCAGTGCTCCGTCGATGTCCGGCACGACGCCGGACAGGTCTCGCAGGGTCCCGTCGGCGTCGAGCAGCGCGGGCCGCTCGGAACCCGCCGTACCGACTCGCAACAGCTTCATGATCCCCAACTCCTCGATCGCGGGCAGCCCGCCCGACGAGCGCGACCTGAGTGCGGCAGCGACGCGACAAGCATCGGAGGACTGTTCGATCCTCCAAGGTCGGGGTCCACTCCGCAATCCCCCGTTCACGTACTGGACCGTAGCCGCGCGCGTCGGCCGTGCGGGGACACGCGCGTCAGCCGTGCGTGGGCACGCGCGTGGGCCGTGCGTGGGTCGTGCGTCGGCGTGTGTGGGCCTCGTCTCGGGGCGGCCCGCGTTCAGCGGTGGAGCACGGCCCGCTCGACGGCGCTCCACGTCGTACTGGTGACGACGTACAGCGCGGCGGCCAACGGCACCACGGCCACGGTGACGAGCGTGAAGAAGGACATGAACGGCATGACCCTGGTGATCGCGCCCAGCCCCGGCGCCTGCTGTCCGTCCGTCCCGCCGGCGCCCGGCGGCACCGGGTTCGCGGCCATCGTCCGCCGGGTGAGCCGGTAGCTGAAGAGGGCCACCCCGGCGACGAACACGAACAGCACGGCGTAGACCAGCCCCGCGCCTCCGAACGGCCCCGCCCCGCCGAGCGCGTCGGCCCAGCGCCCGCCGAGCGGGGCGTCGAGGAGCCGGTGCGAGAGGAGGGCGTTGGCCTCGCCGCCGATGGAGGAGCTGGAGAAGAGGTGGTAGAGGAGGAAGAAGGCGGGGAGCTGGAACAGGCTGGGCAGGCAGCCGGACAGCGGGGACACCTTCTCCTCGGCGTGCAGTTCGAGGACGGCCCGCTGGAGTCTCTCGGGGTTCTTCGCGTGCTTGCGGCGCAGTTCGGCGATCCGCGGCTGGAGCGCGGTGCGTGCCTTCTGCCCGCGGGCGGCGGCCCGGGACAGCGGGTGCACCAGCAGCCGTACGAGGGCGGTGAACAGGACGATGGCGGCGGCCGCGGCCGAGGCGCCGAACAGGGGCTGGAGCAGGTCGGCGAGGCGCTCGACCAGGCTGGCGAAAACGGACATGGGTGGGTGAGCCCTCCGGGGGTCTCGTCGTGCCGGGTGGAGATGGGGCGGCATGACGACACGACCGGCGCGGGGCCAGGTGTGGAAGAAGTTCGCTGGGCCCTACGCGGTGGTCGCCGGGAGGGCGTGACCGGGTGCTCGGGGCCGGCGGCGGCCGGGGGCGTCGGGGTCGCGTTGCGGCAGGAAGGCCGTACGCAGGTCCCGGTCCCTGATGGCCGTACGCACCCGGGTGCGCGGCACGGCGGGCGCGCAGCGTGCGGCGATGACGGCGCAGACGGCGAGCGCGGCCCCGGCCGCGGCGGTCGCGGCGAGCGCGACGGTGGCGGAGAGGCTGCCGACGTCGACGAGCGCGACGGGCAGGAGGACCAGCAGCAGGACGAAGAGGGGGCGGGGGCGGAGCACCGGGCGGAGCACGGGGGCGAGGGCCCGGCGGTTCCGGTTCGTCGGCGGCATCGGCAACTCCTCCTCCCGCGCGCGTGTTTGCCCCAGTTATACAGGACGCCGGGGCGCGGGCCCCTGCTCGGTCTCGACCGGCTGGAGCAGCCGCCGGGGGCCGAGCAGCGCCCGGCTGACCGGGTCCGCCGGGTCGGGGGCGAGTCCGGGTCCCGGCCGCATGTCGATGTCGCGCACGGCGACGAGGGTTCCGCAGGTGGGGCAGGCGCCGTGGGGACTGAGTTCGGTGCCGCAGTCGGCGTGCCAGAAGGTGCGCATCGGCTCGCCGCCGAGCTGCTCGCGCCCCCAGACGCCGAGCGCGCGCAGGGCGGGCCACAGGGCGATGCCGCGGTCGGTGAGGACGTACTCGTCCCGGGGCGGCGACTCCTGGTACCTGCGCTTCTCCAGGATTCCCTCGGCGGTGAGCGCCTGGAGGCGGTTGGCCAGGACGGCGCGCGGGATGCCGAGGTGGACGAGGAAGTCGTTGTAGCGCCGGACGCCGTAGAGCGCGTCGCGGATCACCAGCAGCGTCCACCGTTCGCCGACGACCTCCAGTGCGCGGGCGATCGAGCACTCCTGCGTCGCGTAGTCCTTGCCCAGTGCCATGCCGTCCACTGTAGCCACTTTCTCCCACTAGGTTCATTCACCGAACCAGCAGTGCTAGGTTGGGCCGCCCGACTCAGTTCATTGACCGAACCAACCCAGAGCGGACGGCCAGCCATGACCGAGACCGGCACGGACTCCCCGACGACCCCGACGACTTCGACCGCCCCGACCACCGCGACCCCGGCGTCCACGGCCGCCGCCGCTGCCCCGCCGGAACGGGCCTCGCCGCCCCCGCACCCGGGTCGCACCCTCGCGCTGACCAGCGCCGCGACCGCCGTCGCCCTGATGGCGTTCACCGCGCCGATGGTCACGCTCCCCGAGACGGCCGCCGACCTGCACACCCCGCTGTCCGCCCAGGCCTGGCTGCTGAACGGCACCCCGCTGGGCCTCGCCGCCCTGCTCCTGGTGGCCGGCAGCCTGGCCGACGACTACGGGCGCCGCCGCCTCTTCGTCTCCGGCACGCTGGCCCTCGGCGTCACCACCGTCCTCGGCGCCTTCGCGTCCACGACCTGGCTGTTCACGCTGGCCCGCATCGCCCAGGGCGCGGCGAGCGCGGCGTTGCTGGCCAGCAGCCTCGGCCTGCTCGTCCACGCCTTCCCGACGCCGGCCGGACGGCTGCGCGCGACCGGGGTGTGGGGCGCCTTCGTGAGCGGCGGCATAGCCGTGGGCCCGGTACTCGTCGGGGCGTTCCCCGACTGGCGGGTGGCGCACGGCATCCTCGGCGCCGCCGCACTGGTGGTGGGGGGACTCGGCGCGCGGGCCCTGTCGGAGTCGCGCTCACCGCGGGAGGGCCGGCCGGACTTCGCCGGGGCGCTGACGTTCGGACCGGCGCTGGTCGCGCTGGTGGCGGCGCTGACGCTGGGCCGCGACGGGTGGCTGCGGGCGCCGGTGGGGCTGCTGCTGGCGGCGACCGTGCTCCTCGGCGCCCTGTTCGTCGTACTGGAGCGCCGCGCGGCCACCCCCATGATCGACCTGTCGCTGCTGCGCCGCCCGCTCTTCCTGGCGTCCTCCGCGGGCGGACTGTTCACGGGCCTGTCGGTGCTCGGCCTGTTCAGCTTCCTGCCGACGGTGCTCCAGCGGGCGCTCGGCCTGTCCCCCATGGACACGGCCCTGCTCTCCCTGCTCTGGGCCGGTCTCGCCTTCGCGGTGGCCCTCCAGGTCCGCCGCATCGTCCACCGCGTCCCGCCCCGCCACCAACTGGTCGTCGGTTTCGTCCTGCACGCGGCCGGCGTCCTGACCATGCTCGGCGCGGTCGGCGCGGGCTCCTGGGCCCGCCTGCTGCCCGGCCTCGTCCTGGCGGGCGTCGGCAGCGGCCTGCTGAACGCCGCGCTGCCCCTGCTCGCGGTGGAGTCGGTACCGGCGGCCCGCGCGGCGATGGGCTCGGGCGCGCAGCAGACGTTCCGCTACATCGGCTCGTGCGCCGGGGTCGCGCTGACGATCGCGATCGCGACGTCGGCGGGGAGCCCGGGGGCGGGCACGGACGTGGCGCTGTGGGTGTCGGCGGGGCTGGCGGTGGCGGCGGCCGTGCTGGTGGGAGCGCTGCGGGAACGGACCTGAGCCCCGGCGGGCGTCGGCGCCCCCGATCCCCGGTCCGCGGCCCGCGGATGGCTGACCCTCGTCACCTCGCCGCAGTACGGTGTCCCCCATGCGCCCCGACACGCCCGCCGAGAACGTCGACCACGCCGCCGAAGCAGCCCGCCTGGAACGCACCGCAGGCCTCTACCCCGAGGACGCCGAGGCCCTGCTGCTGCGCGCCGCGGCCCACCTGGAGCTGTCCGGCGCCCGCCCCGCCGCGACCGCGCTCTACGACCGCCTGCTGTCCTCCGTCGCCTCCTCCGGGTCGCTGGAGAACCCGTCCCTGGTCCGCGCCCTGAAGGCGTCGAACCTCTGGGAGTACGACCACGAGGCGGAGGCCCGGGCGATCATCGACGGCGTCCGTGCGGCGGCGCCGCGCGACCCCGCCCCCTGGGTGATCGTGGCCGAGGCCCTGGAGACCCACGACGAACTGGAGGCGGCGCACGAGACGTTCACGGAGGCCGCCCGCCTGCTCCTCACCGACGTACCGGAACCCCCGTACGCGACGCATCCCGTCCTCTACGGCCGCCACCGCGTCCGCCGGATGCTGGGCCTGGCCCACGACGACTGGGACACCCTGGCCGACACCCTGCACTCGATGCCGGTCTCCCTGGACGAGCTGCACGACCCGAAGCGCGTCTGGTCCCTGGGCTCGGAGAACCCGGCGGACCTGGAGGCGGAGATCTCCCGCCTCCGTGCCGAACTGGGCGCCTACCGCGAGGCCCTGTCCCGCCCCTTCCCGGTGGCCATGCTCCACTGGCCGGCCGGCGAACTGGCGGAGCTGGTCGAGGCGTACCCGTCCCTCGCCTCCGAGTACCCGTCCTACGACGACCACCTGGCGTCGATAGAGGCGGCCCTGCGCGAACTGGCCTCCTCGGGCACCCCGAACCTGGGCGTGGTCCCGGGCACGGTCCCGTCCTACGAGGCCTTCGCCGCGTCGGAGGGCGCGTCCCCGGCCGACCCGACGCTGCTCCCGCAGTACGCGACGACGCTGGCCGCCCGGGGACTGGCGGTGGCGTGGCCGCCGCAGCGCGGGGCGGCGTGCTGGTGCGGGTCGCAGCGGCCGTACGGGCAGTGCCACGGCGAGGACGCCGCCGGGGACCGATGAGATTCGGCGCGGGCAGGTGTCTACCAGTGCGACACCCTGACGCACGACGCGAGGCGTCAGCCGGATCTCCCCGAGGAGACAGGACGACATGAGCACCGAGCAGACCCCCGCCGCGGCCGACGGCTTCTCCTACACCCTGACCCGCACCCTGGACGCCCCCGCGGCCCGGGTCTGGCAGGCGTGGACCACCCCCGACCAGTACGCCCGGTGGGCCTACGCCGTCCCCGGCTCCGTGGAGATGGACGTCCGCCCCGGCGGCACCTGGAAGGCCACGATGCGCACCCCGGACGGCGCGGAGTTCCCCCTGACGGGCTCCTACACCGAGGTCGCCGAGCCCCGCCGGCTGACCATCGGCATGGACGTCCCGGGCCGCCCCGACCCGGCGCTGATGACCCTGGAACTCACGGAACAGGGCCCGCGCAACACCGTGATCACCCTCAGCCAGACCTGCGACACGGCGGAGGAGCGGGACGGCGCGGAGCAGGGCAGCGGGATGCTGCTGGACGGGCTGGCGGGGTTCCTGGCGGGCGGGCCACAGGACTGAACTCCGCCCGGCACGAGCGCCGTCCCTGCGTCAGGGGCGGGGGCGGGGGCGGGGGCGGGCGCGGTCAGGAGCAGGCGAGACCGCCGCCGCCGCCCGCCCGCCCGCCCGCCCGCCTCAGCAGGTGACTGTGCGGTCGTACGTACCGAAGACGCCCTCGTAGATGTACAGCTTGCTCGCACCGTTGGCGATCGTGTAGCACGGGCTGTCGCCGGCGTTGTTCACGACCACCTTCACCCGCATCGTTTTGCCGCAGTTGTTGGAGAGGTCCACGTCGAAGCCGTTGGGCGTGCCGGTCACGTACCGACCGATACACGCGGGCGCGGTGCCGGCGGCCACAGCATGAGCGGCCGGCGCGGAGACAGCGAGGCTTCCGCCGATTGCTGCCGCCGTGGCGACGACCATGGAGAGTTTCCTGCGAGAAGACATGTGTCCCCCTAGGACCGAAGAGTGTTGCTTTCTCGACAAAAGCTACGATGCCCACCCTTTGCTCCGAGCATGAGAGTTCACAGAAGAATGGCCGATATGCACCGACCATCGCCATAAGTCCCGCGGCCGCGGCAGGGAGCAGAGAGCAGGGGCGGGGAGGAGGGGGCAGATCAGAAGAGCACGGCGGAGTGCCCCGTTGTCTGCCCCCGCACACCTGGCCCCACGTCGGCGGGGCGACATGGTGAGACGGATCATGCCGAGCTACCGGAGGGGGCGCCTTGCACCAGCACGAGCGCATGGACAGGGAAACGACCGGCGGGGCACCCGCCCGGCTACCGCGGTCGGCCGCCCCGGTTGTCCCGGCCGTCCCCGCCGGTGAACAACTGCGGGCCACGGCCGGGCCCCTGAGCCCCTCGGCGGTGACGGCCCTGCAGCGCGCGGCGGGCAACACGGCGACGACGCACGCGGTGGCGGCCGACCCCCGTCACACGCCACGCGGCGCGAACCTGGCCGTCCAACGCGCGGAGAACGACAACACCGGCGGAGGTGCTCCAGCCGGCACGGCGCAGTCGCAGACCGTCGCCGAGGGCGAGGTCAAGAGCGTCGGCCCGGGCGGCACGATCACCTACCCCTCGGTGACAAGCTGCCTGACCATCACCGTCTACCTCCGGGACGGCAGCAAGGTCGGCGGTCATGCCAGCCTGCTCCAGATGTCCGGCGGCATGTACTCGGACCAGATCCTGCCCGCGATCAGGTCACAGGTGGGTGAGGGCAGGGTGGAGAAGATCGACGTCAGCGGCGCCGTCTCGGCATGGAACCCCGCGTATCTGAGAACCGCCATCGAGAAGTCCGACCCGGTCCCCCCGCAGAAGAACGACCCGGAGGGCATCCGCGACGTCGTGTCCAGCATCCTGGGCCGACAGAAGAAGAAGGTCTCCGTACGGGAAACCCCCGACGGCACGCTGACCAGGTGACGATCCTTACGCGTCGGGCCTGCGCCACCTCGTGAACGTTCCGGTATGGTTCCTGGCCCGCAGCACGATCGACATCGTCGACACGGCAACCGCCGGCCAGCGTCTGCTCGGCGCGTGAGATTCTTCGAGGTCGGTCAGGATCCCGCCTCCGGCTGCGGGACCGGACGTGCCTCATCGCCGCCGAGAAGCTCGATATCGCTGATGGCGACCTGCTTGTTCTCGGAGGCGTAGTAGGACGACTTGATGGTGAAACGCACCACCAACACCTTGCCCACGTCGAGTGCGAAGTGCTGACCGCCCACCACCGGGGCAAGCATGAGGTCCCGCTCGACAGTCTTGCCCGCAGCCGTGGTGACGGTGACGGTCACCCGGTTCGGCAGGGCCGACTCCGAGAGGGCACCGACCCGAGTGCTCACTCCGGATGTGAAGACTAGATCGGTCAGCCGAGTCGGCACGTCGAAACGGCCCTCGATCCACTCACCAGCACCGGAGTGAGCCACGCCAGGCCCCCACCAGGTCGCATCTTCCCTGTCGAAGGCGAGATCCGGCCCATGCCCCTCATACGAATGGGACGCCTTCATTTCATTCGGGCGGACCGCGCGGACAAGGTCCCGCCAACTGTCCGAGTCATCCGTCGGCGACAACTGCTCCACCGACGGGGTCTTTGACGACTCCCCTTCCGCATTGCCGCGCGCTCCGTCCGGCAACCCCACGGCCAGGGCCACCGCGGCACACGTGGCCACCCCTACCGCGAGCGCGCCCACGACGATGCGTCGCCGTCGACGCACCCGATGAGGGACAGGATCGGACACGACCGGCGTCACCGTCGACTGCGAGAGCCCGTCGGCGGAGAACTCCCGTACCCGTTCCAGCAGCTCATCCGTAGACGGCCGCTTCGACGGATCCTTCTCCAGACAGTCCCCGACGACGCCTTGCAGCACCTCCGGCAGGCCATCCAGCCTGGGTGGATCATGGACCACGTGGTACGCCGTCATGTAAGCGTTCTCGGCTTCGAACGGGCTGTGCCCGGATGCCGCGTGGACCAGGACCGAGGCCAGGGAGAAGACATCCGTTTCGGGCCCGACGTCCTTCGGCGCACGAAACTGCTCCGGTGACATGAACGGCGGAGTTCCCATGACTCGTCCCGTCGTCGTCATGTGCTGCTGGTCGGACGCGCGGGAGATGCCGAAGTCGATGACGCGGGGACCGTCTTCGGACAGGATGACGTTCGACGGCTTCAGATCGCGATGCACCACCCCCACGCGATGGATGTCCCGCAGAGCTTCGGCCAACCCGACCGCCAGCTTTCGCAACTCCGGACTGCCCAGCGGACCTTTCTCGGCCACCTGTTGAGCCAGCGTGGGCCCCGGAATGTACGAGGTCGCCATCCACGGACGTACGGCGTCCGGGTCGGCGTCGACAACCGCCGCTGTGAAGGCGCCACTCACCCGGCGCGCAGCGGTCACCTCCCTGCGGAACCGGGCGCGGAACTCTGCGTCGTCAGCGAACTGCTGGTACACGACCTTCACCGCGATCCTGCGCCCCGAGCCCGACCGGGCGTGGTAGACGACGCCCATGCCCCCTGACCCAAGCCGCCCCTCCAACCGGTAGCCACCGATCGACTCCGGGTCCTCCGTGCTGAGCGGCATTCTCTGATCCCCCAAGCAGTGCTCCAGGACGGGCCCCAGAATGACCTCACGCTATCGCGCGGGGGTGTGTGGTTGCAGTTGCACGGGCAAGGACCCACGCATGGACGCCGGACGCGCGACACACCTCGGAAGAGCCGTTGGCCGCCACAATCGCCCTGCGCCCGTCTCCCTCCCCCGCGGCCGTCTCCGCCCGCACGAGCCGCCAGGGCTCCCGCGACACGGCCCCGCAGATCGCGGAGCGGCAGCTGCTCCTCCAACCCACACTGTTCGCCCGTCGGATCCAACGGAGGGCTCCCGTCAGCACTCCACTCACGGAGCGACTTGCACCGCCGGCGCGAACAGTCTCAAACGCGCTCTGAGCGGGGAGATGGTAGATAACCTCAGAGGAAACACTCTCTGTTGCGGGGGGTGCGGGGAGGGATCGACTCGGAGGGGGAACTTTGAGGAGTGACACGAAAGGGTGGCGCTTCCCCTTCATCACAGCGTGGGCCCGGGACGAAGGCAGGGTGCACACAACCGTGTGCCTACTCTTTGTCGCCGCCAACGTAGGACTCGTCGTCGTGATTGGGGTGAGGGATGGATACCCCATTTATGCCATCTCGTTACCTGCGGGGACTGCACTACTCCTGTTGCTGGCGCTACTCATTCACTCAAGACAGAACAGCGCTCGATTGACGCGGTCGCGGCCCACCCCTCCGAAGGAGGGATTTGATACGGCGACTGCGAACTCGTCATCAAGACTCCCGAACAGTGAACACACAAAGAGTGACCATCCCGCTACGAACGAGTCCACAAGCTCTCTGAACGGATTACGGCAACAATCCGTCAGCAATATTGCTCGCGAGTACGTTCGACTCATCGACACGCAACCCGAAGAGTATCGAGATCTCGTAGAGGAAGCGGATCGTGAGATCCGGACAGGAGAGGGCGAGTCCTCGGCAGCTCTGATTTTGAATGAGGTGCTGGGCATTTCGGGACCGGAACACACGCCAGAAGAAAGGCGCAAGGCACTGACTTACGCCAGTCACGGTGTACTGGAAGTGTTTCGCACGCTTGGACCGCCCCCACCTGGAATTCAGGTACTCCCTCCCGGCGAGATGCCCGACGGAGGCGGAGGTGGCGTCTCGGACCCCGTACTAGATGCTGGTTGGGGTGGGCGCCGTGGCTGATCAAGAAGCAGAAAGCCTCCCCTCGTCCCGTTCGCGGACGGAGGATCACGTGGTTGCGAATCTGCATGCGTGGATTGATCTTCCCCCGGCACACCTCAAAGTCGCGCTCGGATTCTATGGTGAGCGCGAGAAGCGAGATCATGAATACCGGATCGCGAAGACAGAGCGCGATCAGGAGATTCAGAGGCTGGAAGTTCTGAACCAGCACCGCCTGGACGTCATGGGCATGATGGCTGCCTTCGTGATCTCTGTTGCGTCAGTCGGCAGCGCCATTTATTTCGGAGCACGTCACGACTATTGGATGGCTGGAATCATGTTGGGTCCGACCGTATTCGCCATCATGAAGCTGTTCATAACACGCAAGGCGGACAAGTCCGACTTGAAGGCAGCAGGCGGAACTCTTGGGGCAGTCACGCAGCAAGGCAGTCCGCAATCTCTGCAGTGAGTCACTCCGGCCTGCTGGAAGATCGGCCTCGGTTGCCACAGATTCCGTGGAGTCCAGCGCCAGCCGTGTCGCCAGAACTTGGTCCCCGCACGTCGTGCGCCGGCACAATGACGTCGTGCCCGAACCTGCCCCCTCGTCTGCCGCCGTCTCCGCCCGCATGAGCCGCCAGGGCTCTCGCGACACGGCCCCGGAAATCGCGGTGCGGCAGCTGCTCCACGCATCGGGCTTGCGCTATCGCGTCAACGTTCCAGTGCCCGGCATGCCTCGCCGCACGACCGACATCGTCTTCCCCTCGGTCAAGGTCGCGATCTTCCTCGACGGCTGCTTCTGGCACGGCTGCCCTCAGCACGCCACCCAGCCGAAGTCCAACGCGGAGTGGTGGCGGACCAAGCTCGCCAAGAACATGGCCCGCGACGCCGAGACGACACAACACCTGCAGGGCCGGGGGTGGACGGTCCTCCGGTTCTGGGAGCACGAAGCTCCGGACGACGTGGCGAACACGGTTCGGACGACCGTTCTCGCGGCCCGACGTCGTGATTGATCACCAAGTGGTCCCGAGGCTCGGGGACAGAGGGAAGGGGACTCGTTGAAGAGGCTGTCGTCGGTCGACGTGTGCTCCGGCGCGGGAGGTCTCGCGCTGGGCCTGGAGCTGGCGGGCTTTGACCCCGTGCTCCTCTTGGACAGCAACAGGCAGGCATGCGAGACCCTGCGGCACAACAGACCGTCGTGGAACGTGCTCGAAATGGATCTCCTGGACTTCGACCCTCTCGAGCACCAGGTGAGCTACGACGTGGACCTTCTTTCGGCCGGCCTGCCACGCGTAAGGTCGTCTGCGACGACGAAAAGGGTGGAAACGGGGCAGGAACTCAAACTCCTCAAGGCGACCATCTATCTGGCCCACGCCGTTCGACCCCGCGCCCTTCTGATCGAGAACGTCCCGGAACTGGTGGACGGCGCCGCCTTCGACGAGGTGCGCGACTTCGTCCGGGGCGAGCTTCTGCACCTCGGCTACGGATTCCACTGGTTCATCCTCAACGCCACTGACTTCGGCGTCCCGCAAGACCGACGGCAGGGAGTGATGGTGGCTCTCAAAGAACCGTACGCCGACCGATTCCGCCCGCCGGAGTCCGCCGTGGTCAAACACCTCACCGTGGGTGAAGCCCTGCGCTCGTCGATGTCAGAACGCGGATGGACCGGAGCGGATGCATGGGCACAGCAAGCGAACCGCGTCGCACCGACCCTCGTGGGCGGCTCGGAGAATCGCGGCGGCGCCGACCTGGGCCCGAGCGGCACCAAGAAGGCATGGGCCCGCATGGGCGTCAACGCCGTCTCGCTGAGCGACGAGGTGCCCGGCCCGGACGGCACCCAGGAGTCGGACAATTCCGGGTCCCCCTTGAAGAAGATCACTGTCGACCAGGCCGCACTTCTTCAGTCCTTCCCCAAGGACTGGGAGATCACCGGCCGGAAAACGGTCCGGTACCGGCAGATCGGCCACGCCTCTCCTCCGCCGGTGGGGGAAGCACTCGGTCTGGCCATCGCCCGCACGCTGCGTTCCTGACCGGCGAACCCGCAGGTCAGGCAGGAACCACTGGCCATCGTGCGGGTGCCTGGTACAAACCGCGCACAAGGCTGTCGGCCGGCTACACTTCCACCTCATGACCCGAGCACCACATCCGGACGCACCGGTGATCGTCGACCTCTTCGCAGGCCCGGGCGGCCTGGACATCGCCGCCGAGGTGCTCGGAGTGCCCGCAATCGGCGTGGAGTGGGAGAAGTCGACCCGCGCGACGCGGGACGCCGCCCACCTTCGCACCACCGCGGTGGGTGACGTGGCGAAGGTGAACCCACTCGATCCCGAGGTGCGCTCAGCTCGCGTCCTGGCCGGCGGCCCGCCTTGTCAGACGTATTCGGTGGCGGGCAACCGCGAAGGGCACAAGGCTCTCGACGAGGTTGTGGACCTGGCCGAGCTGGTGGGCAGCAGCAGGACTGTGGGAGCGCTGGAGAAGTCATGGGCAGAGGTGGAACGGAGAGCCGTCGACCTGGAATGGGCCGACGAGCGTACAGGCCTCGTACTCCAACCTCTGCGGTGGATCGTCGAGAAGGGCCTCAAGTCCGATCCCTACGAAGTGGTGGTGTTGGAGCAGGTTCCCACCGTTCTTCCGGTGTGGAAGAAGTACCGCGAGATCCTTCGAGGCCTCGGATACGACGCGGAGTGCGAACTGCTGCACACCGAGGAATACGGGGTACCACAGACGCGTCGCCGTGCGGTGTTGATCGCCCGTTACCGAGGAAGCGGAAGAGGTCGGAGCCTGGAGTTCCCGCCTCTCACACATCAGCGCTACCGAAAGGGTGCGACGCGCCTCCCCGCTCAGCGGCCCACGGATTCCACGAACGCCCTCCAGCAGAACTCGCTCTTTGGTTCCCAGGCCCCGCCCTCGATCGGACCATGGGTCTCCATGGGAGACGCGCTCAGGGAATCGCGCGCCTCGGACTTCGTCGTACGCTCCAACTACGGCTCGGGTGGAGACCCCAAGAAGCGAGGGCTTCGCGTCTCCGACGCGCCGGCGGCCACGATCACCGGCAAGGTTCGCCGCAACACGGTCTTCGACCTCAAGGGGTACGACCAGGACGGCGAACCGGAGTTGGGTCCGGAACAGGACCGTTTCAGTTTCCGCGAAGCCGGTCTGCTGCAAACCTTCCCGGCCGAGTACCCCTGGCGCGGCACGGATGTCGCACAGCAAATCGGTAACGCGATCCCGCCCCTGTTGGGCGTACACATCCTGTGCACAGCACTGGGACTGAGCGAGGATCGCAAAGAACAGGCCATCGAGAGCCTCAGGACTTGGCGCCCTTCTCAACACTAAGTCAGTTGTTCGACTCACCGTGCCGGCCGGCGGGCCGCTTGCAGTGCCGTGTCCCAGCTACTCTGCCCGCAGAAGGGGCGCGCGGGGGCGGCGTGGCGGGCTACGGCCTCCACTCGTGTCTGTAGTTGGCGTGAGTTGCGTACGGCAGCGCGAGGATTCGTAGGGTCTCGCAGCCAGATGTCGGATCGTCGCCGGCCCAGCCACAGACGGCACAGTGGACACCGTATGCGCCCGACTGCGAGCGCCTGGCGCTGAGGGGCCGGCGCCGCCGCCGTCGCTGTCGCCCGTAGTGCTGCCCCATGCCTGCGGACCCTCGGGGGGCATCCACATCCCTATCAGCGTCTGCGGACCCCCGGGGGGCATCCACAACCCTATGAGCGTGCAGCTTCAGCAGTCGCCGCTTGGAGCGGATGTCAGCGAGGACACGGGCACACTGGATGTCCTGAAGGTATGCGTCCCAACCGGCCAAGCAGTGAATCCGCGCATCACTGCCGATGGAATGGAACACCCAGCCTTCCTCACCGGCCAGGCCATTTTCCCGCCACTTCCACGGGCCCTTGGGCATTGCACGTACGCGTGCTTCTTGCTCGTCGAGTCGTGTGTGGAGAAACTCCACGAGGTGGACCAAGTGTGTCACCTCCAGAGTCCGATACCCCGCCCGGAGTTCAGCCGGACAGGCGATCCAGGCGTTCCGCTACTCGCTACCCACCGCTCCACGCCTCAACCACTTCGAAGAGCCTCAGCGCCCTTCACTGCGACGTGCGAGGAGCGCGTTCTGGTAGCTCCCAAGGTCATCTTTCAGGAGGGTGGACAACCCTGGGCTCTCGACGTGGTCACCGTAGAAGCACCCCCGTATGCGGTCAACGAGACGGCGCGAGACCGTGATATCGGGAGGCGTTTCATCGATGGCTCTGTGGAGTAGCTCACGCAAATCGAAAAACTTCATGTAGACAGCTTGCGAGAAGAAGACGCCGCACTCAAGATTGAACTCGTTAAGTTCCTGTGCGTACCGCTCGGCCCACTCACGAGTCTTGTCCTGGTTGGCGAAATCCCAGTTCACTTCGTAGCGGATGCAGATCGTCCAAATTTGCGGGTACAACTCGATCCTCTTCTTGAGGATCTCTTGGATTTGAGTCTGAACCACCGAGTTGCGGTTGGTCCGGGTAGTGGCGCGGACCGTCAGCAGTGTTCCCAGGATGGATACGACTGCGGCGATCAATGCGACCGACACCGCGGAGCTCAGGTTCATACACCACTTCTACCGGAGCTGTACGGTTCGAGGGAAGCCAACCACCATGGACATGGACATGTCGGGTCTCAGAAACCCTGCGAGCCCATACGGAGACTGCCACCCCAGACGTGAACGCCCACGCCCTGTGCCCAGGGGCAACCCACTCGCGGTAGACCTTCGGACTCACTCTGCCTCCGCGGCCTCCTCCCTTCCACGTACTCGCGCGTCGGCGAAGAGATCCACGAAGAGGGCGGTCAGGCGCTCCACGGACTCCTCGGGGGCAGGCTCCTCCGAGGGGCCGGAGGGAAGGGGGCGGTGATGCACGGAGTGCCCCTCTTCTGCCTCGTCGATCCACCGTCGGGCCGCCCCGGCGTCCCGCTCCGCGTCCGGCGCCATCACGTCGTACATCAAAGTGGCGGCGGCCGCGTTGACAGCCTTTCCCAAGGCGTTCGCCTCCCGCCCGGTGCGAACGACATCCCGCCGCAACATTCGCACCAGCGCCTGCGCCGTGGGTCTGTGGTCGATCACGTCCAGCCGTAGAACCGTGTTCAGCATGTCCTGATTACCACAGGCAACGACGACAGGTTCGTAGTCGGAACCGTTCCGGAACAGTTCGGCCGACCACCAGAGCCTGGCGAAGGCCTGCTTGTGGTGAGGGCCCTTGAAGTACCGTCCGTTGACCGACTTCTTCGTCTCCGAGAAGTGCCGCCACACCACGAAGTCGGGTGCCACACCGAGAGCCACGTAGTTCCACAGCGCGGAATCCGCGGCCTCCTCACGCGTCAGTCGAAGAATCGCGTGCAACCGTGGGGCGAGCCAGGCGTCGGCCTGTGTGGGCCTGTCGTCCCGGTAGATGTACATCGCGTCGTCGATCAGGTCCCGTACGGCGCCAAGTCGCATGCGGGGGCTCTCCGGCAGCGGTTCGGTCGCCTGGTTGAGAGTGATCGCGGGGACGTTGTCCTTGCCGGACAGCAGCCCGTCGGCGATGAACCTCGCCGCGTTCTCGTCCGCGAGTCGAGCCAGGTACTCGGGCAGGTGGTCGGGCCTCTCCGTCACGCCTCGTCCTCACGCTTGAGCTTGTTCAGGCCGCGTACGGTCTCCGAGAGCGCCCTGGGCACCTCGGCTCTGCGCATGGCCGCGTACTGAACGCGCGGCTGCAGTTCGGTCCACCCCGTCACCCCCACGCGCCGGCGATGCACTTCACGCAAGGCGTCCTCGAGAGACCGGTCCGGAACCACGTCGGGCAGCATCTCCCGCAGTACCTCGCCCTGCCAGCCGTGCGGGAACAGCGGGGTGCCGTCGTCCTCGATCTCCAGGTCGCCGATGGCCGAGTGGAACACGGCGATCCACACGTCGGCGGCCATCTGGGACACCATGAGTTCGTTGACCAGGCCCTCGGGCCCGCGTCCCTCGGCACTCAGGACGTCGGTGATGCCCTCGAAGTCGGTGTTGATGTGCACAGTGGGCAGTCGTCCGGACGCGTTCACGATCCACGGGGCATCGACGAAGTTCCGCAGCCATTGCGGTCCCTTCGCGAAACCGACTTCCTTGATGTCGAAGCTCTGCTCCCGGGTCGGGACGTCGCCTCTCGTGTCGACGACCCAGTCGTCGGCCGCCTCCGCGATGATGCGTCCGGGGACACCGTCGACCGTCGCGACCACCTGGACCGTCAGGGTGGCCCGCTCGAAGACGTCGGAACGAAGCAACCGCAGGTCGCCGCGCCATTCGCGACCACCCTCCGCGTCCGGGACGAGCCTGGCGGTCACCCGGGTGTTGGTGGTCCTGTCCGTGAGTACGGCGACCACCACCACCTCCGTCCATGGACCGTCCGGTTCCACTGCCTTGGAGGGGACCGTGGCCGACACCGTCAGCGTGGCGGTCTCCCAGTCCTCCGTCTCCGCCAGGCCGAGGGCGACGACTCGCTCGACCACGGACCGGGCGCGCGAGTCGAGTTGCTCACGCGGCTGTTCGGGCGCCTTGACCCTGGCGGCGT
This sequence comes from Streptomyces lienomycini, assembly GCF_027947595.1. NCBI lineage: Bacteria > Bacillati > Actinomycetota > Actinomycetes > Kitasatosporales > Streptomycetaceae > Streptomyces > Streptomyces lienomycini. Next base: position 6,831,284 of record NZ_CP116257.1, read on the forward strand.
CCACGCGCAGGGAGACCGTGCCCCGCAGACGCGGATACGGGAAGACCTTCACGACGGCACCTCTCCTTCGGCGGCACGCAGTTCGACCACGAGACCGCTGAGACTCGTCCTCACGGCATGTGTCGTCGGGTCGGTCACCCCACGGAACGTCGCGGAGCGGGCCCTTTCGGCGAAGCGCAGCACGTCGTCCACGACCTCGCAGTTCTCCACCCCCAACAGCTCGGCCCACGCGATGGTGGGCCGAGGGCCCGAACGCACTTCGAACTTGGCCACCGGGGCGAGCCTCCATGCGTGGCCGCCGGCAGGAATCCTGATCTCCCCGGTCACCTGCCAGGCACCGCCGTCCAGCACCCGGGCCTCCAGCTCCTCCAGCACCGGCAGCGTCGCCGCCGACAGCCGGGCCCGTCGCGCCTTCGTGCCGACGGTGAGCTTCGGGGCCAACCGTCCACCGCCCGCCTGCGACTTCTTCCTGGGGCGAGCCACCAGCCGTTTGATCGCCGCGTTGGTCTCTCGGGTGAGAGAGGCGACGCGCCGGTAGGCCGAGGGCGAGTAGGTGAGGGTCAGTTCCTCCGTCTGGCCCCACTTGTTGTGCTCAGGAGGCTCGGCCGCCCGCAGGAAGACTTCCGCCTCGGCCGCGTACGGAGCCCGTGAACCTGCGGCCTCACCGGCCAGCAGGACGGCCTGGAAGGGATTGACGGACAGCGAGAGCCCGGGAACGGCGGCATCCCGCACCGTCATGCGGTTGCCCCGCATCGCCACGACGCGGTTGGGCTTCCCGTCCATGTCCTCGGCGTCGGTCACCAGGAGCACGGCGAGATGCTCTCCCGCAGAACCCCGCCCGCCTCCGGTGGTCGGAACACTCAGAGGCACGGTGGTGGCCGCGACCTGGCCGGATTCCGTGAGCTGCTCGACTGTCGTACCGTCCAGGAACGCCCTCAACGCCCGTGTGCGGGACGGTTGGGTCACAGTGGGGTCCACACGTTCCTCGGCTACGACCACCTCACCGTTGCGCAGGGTGCGCACCGAGGCTTCCAGCAGGGGCAACCGGTCACCACCTCCGGTCATCGCGGCCCAGAAGTTCCGGCCCAGGGCCTGGACCAACCTGCGGTGCATCCCCTGGATACTGAAGGCGTCGTCGACCTCGTCGTCATCGGACGCCCGACTCGCATCGACGAGACTAGCTACGTCGTGCGCCCCCACGACGAGGAACGACGTGCCGGGTTCACCGCTTTCCCGCGTGAGGTGGAGCGATTCGACGGTCTCCTCGTCCGCCCACCAGGAACGGGCCACCGCGGCCCCGGGAGAGTCGGGATCGGGCCGCCCCAACCACGCCGGCCCCGCCCATACCTGACCGCCGACCCGCCGCCACGGCAGGTCGAGCCGCCCGACGAGACGGCGCTCGGTGCGGCCCTCGTGAGGTTCCGACAACGTGGAGTTGATGAGAACCAGACCGAGTCGACTGGTGGCCCAGAGGGTCGCCTTGCCCAAGCCGTACGAACCACCCGCCGACTTACCGGACTTGTGGCTGTCGAGCTGCCGTCGCACCACAGCCGCGAAGCGACCGTCCTCGTAGTCGTCACCGGTAAGGCCCGCGGCGTTGTAGTCGTCCACCCGCAGCAGCACGAGACGGTCGTGGTCGTACATGTCGCGCAGTCCGGCGTCGATGACCCGGCCGACCTTCTGGTCCTGGGCGGCAGCCACCTCGTAGTGCGGGAAGAGGTCGTCCCACCGCAGTGCCTCTCGGAACCGCGCGAGCTTCTCACCGGTGAGTTCATGCAGGGTGTAACGCACCCGGACGGGCTGCCCGTTCGCGGTGATGCGCTCGTCCAGGCTGTTCTGGCAGGTTTCCCGAGCCAGCACTTCGACATCGGCGTCGAAGGCGAACGCGGCGGCGTTGCCCAGCTCGCGACCGCCGTCGGCGTGACCGGGGCGGTGGTACCAACCCACGGGGAGGCCGGCCTGGGTGTCCGTCGTACGGGTGTGCACCGTGGCCAGGTCGGTGTTCAGCGCACGCGCGATGCGCTCGATGGTCTCGGGCCGGGGGGCGGCACGCCCGGTGATCCACGCGGAGACCGCCGCGCGTGTCACCTCCACCTCCTGAGCCAGTTCGGTCTGCGTCATGTCGGCGAGCTTCAACTGCCGCGCCAGCCATGGACCGAAGTCCTCACCTGCGTCCACGGTCACCTGCTCTCGGGTCCTGGTCCGCTTACGACGGACAGCAGGAACACCCTACCCGCTACCGTTTGACAGCGGGCACCCTGTCAAACAACCTTTGACACGACCCGCCGTCAACCCAGGTCTCGTCGGGTCGATTGAATGCTCTAAGAACTCCTAACGAAATGCCGTACGCGACAGCCGAGTGTGTCAGCGGTGACCGGACTTCTTGCGCTTCCGGCGCACACGCCATAGCACCACGGTCCCAGGATCAGAGCGCATGTGTGGCGGCACGAAACGCGCGGGCACGTTGAAGAGGATGATGCTGATCTCGCAGGCCATGCATGCCAGCACGATGAGCACCGCAATCAGGACGACGGCTGCTTGACCACCGGTCATCTCAGCGTCCAGCAGTCCCAAAAAGACAAGAGGAGTGATTGCCCAGAGCGAGGTGGCGGTGACACCCAAGGAGCGGACCTCGCCTCTCCTGACCTCCTGGCCGAACGGCAGGACAGTGTAGGAAGCCAAGAAGAAGTCCACCAAGTGCGCGTTGCGCCAGAGCTGGGCCGCCTTCCACGTCATGAAGGCAGCACCTGTCATCCACACGAGTCCGATCGCATAGGCCACGCCGCGTCCCCCGCTACTCATCGACCGTCTTCGCGATCTCTTACGGTACGCCGCCTTGCGTTCCATGGCTTTAGATCGATTTGACGAGCACACTCAGGACTCATCGGGCCGCCCTGAGGCGCCTCCAGCAGATAAGCGCACATCCGAGGGTCAGGAATGCCTCGTGGATGTCGTCACGGATCTCCCAGCGGATGCGCAGGCGACGGAACCAGTGCAGGTGGGCGAACGCGCGTTCAACAACCCAGCGTTGAGCGCCGAGCCCGGAGCCGTGCTCGGTCCCGCGGCGGGCGATTTGCGGCTTCACGCCGAGATCCCAGACCAGGCGGCGGTACTTGTCGTGGTCGTAGCCGCGGTCCCCCAGCACCACGTCCGGTCGGCGCCGGGGCCGGCCGCGCTTGCCCCGCACCGGCGGCACGGCCTGCAGCAACGGGACGAGCTGGGTGACGTCGTTGCGATTGCCGCCGGTGAGGGTGGCGGCAAGCGGGATGCCGGTGGCGTCGGTGATCAGGTGATGTTTGCTGCCCGTCTTGCCCCGGTCGACGGGGCTTCGTCCGGTCTTGATGCCCCCTTTAACGCCCGGATGTGGGAGCCGTCGACCGCCGCCCGGGAGAAGTCCAGGACGTTCACACTACGGAGTTTGGCGAGGAGGACCCCGTGCAGCCGGGGCCATACCCCGGCTTCGGTCCACTCGGCCAGGCGGCGCCAGCAGGTCATGCCCGAGCCGAAGCCGAGTTCCTGCGGCAGGTGCTCCCAGGCGATTCCGGTGTGCAGCACAAACAGGATGCCCTGGAACACCAGCCGGTCCGGATGCCGCTTGCGCCCCGGATGCTGGGCCCGACGCTCAATCTTCGGCACAAGCGGCTCGATCACCGCCCACAGCTCGTCGTCAACTTCCCACGGCTTCGCCCGAGCCACCCCGCACCCCCGGATTTTCAGCTCCGGAGTGATCCAACCACCTTGTAGATCATTTCGTTAGGAGTTCTAAGTCCACTCTGCCCGATTTATCACTATCGAATTCATCGTCGAACCCTCTTGCGCCCCCTCGAAACAGCCGGGTACCGTCATTTCCGCGGCCCCACCCGTCTCGGAAGAAACCATTCTTCGACGTTTTTGGTAGAGGTGTGCCGCCATTCTCCTTTGTGCTCGACGGCGGTATCACAAGCAGCGGCGCGCAGGATTCCTTGCGTTCCCCGCCCGTCCCTCGTTCTCGTGATTCTCGCTGCCTCGGAACATCCTGTTCGAATTAGTCAGTAGTTTCCCCGGAAGTGGCGTGTGCACCGCCGCAACCGCCGTCACCGCAACCGCGTCCGTTTGATCAACCGCGTGGGTTGCCACCCGCATGACGTTCACCCCCAGGCACATCACCTCGGATCGGAGTCCAGTGCATCCCGAACTGACCCCCGTGATCAAGACTGTGGTCGAGCAGTCCTCACGCGTCCTTCAGACGTACGCGGTCGACCCCGGTCTCATTCCGGAGCACGCGAACGGAGAAAGGCGGATCACCCAGGGGGGATACGGTGACCGGCAGCTCTTCGAGCTCGTGCAGAACGCCGCGGACGAGATCGCTGCCGATCCCGGTGGTCGCACTCACGTCGTCCTGACGGACACCCATCTCTACTGCGCGAACGAAGGAACGCCGGTCACCCCGGAAGGGGCCGAGACCATTCTCCGGATGAGCATGTCGCGGAAACGCGGTGGCCAGATCGGGCGCTTCGGGGTCGGCGTGAAGTCCGTACTCGTGGTGACCGACGCCCCGGAGTTCTTCAGCCGGACCGGAGCCTTCGGGTTCGACCGAGAGTGGGCCCGTACCCAGATTCGTTCCGTTCCCGAGGTCCGAGCCCGTCTCGGGGAGGAGTTCGAGGCCCCGGTACTGCGCATGGCACGCCCGCTGGACGTGGCCGCGGAGCGAGCTGTCGACCGCGTGCTCGACGAACTCCTGGACTGGGCGACCACGGTCGTGCGCCTGCCGTTGCTCGACGGCGCCGCCGACCGACTCGGCCAGGACATGCACGGCGGACAGTCGTCCGGTGGTCGAGAGGAGTTCCCGGTCGGGTTCCAGCTCTTCTCGCCGCACGTGGCCAAGGTGATCCTCGAGGATCGACGTCCGCGCCCCGTCGTACGACGCACGCTCACCGTCGAGCGGGAGCGTGAACGGCACGTCGTCCATGAGGAGCGCACCGGCAGGACCCCTTCGGCCGGCCGGTGGCGCGTGTTCACCCTCACGCACGAGCCGACCGCCGAGGCCCGGTCCAGCGCGGGTGAGCTGCACGACCGCGTCTCCCTCGACCTCTCGTGGGCCGTGCAGGAGTACGAGAAGGATGCCGCCGGGCTCCTGTCGTCTCCCCGGGGGCGGGGCCGGTTCTGGTCGTTCTTCCCGACCAAGTACGAGATGACGTTGAGCGGTGTCCTCAACGGGGCCTGGAAGACCAACGAGGACCGGCAGAATCTGCTGGACTCCTCACCCTTCAACCAGGAAATGATTCGGATCGCCGCCCGGCTGGTGGTCGAGTCGCTGCCGAAGCTGGCCCCCACGGAGGATCCGGCCGCGTACCTCGCTCTGCTCCCCGGGCGCCCGCGTGAGTCGGAGACCGTCAGTTGGGCGGACCGCTACCTCACCGAGCAGATCTGGGAAGCCACGGCCCACCGTCCGTCGCTGCCCGACCAGGACGGCATACTGCGGGTCCCTCGTGACCTGAGGATCCACCCGTCGCTCGGGAAGGACAATCAGTCGCTGCTCCGTTGGCTGAACCTGTGGAACTCGTACTCCGGCCGCCCCGCCGACTGGATCCACCCCTCCGCGGAGGCCAACACGTTGCGCTCCGGCAAGATGGAGCACGTCCTCAAGGCGGCCAGGCGTGAACGCGCCTCGGTGCGCGAGTGGTTGGAGGCCCTGGTCGCCGATGGCAGTGCCGGCGCGTCGGCGACGGCCGTCCGCATCGTCGCCGACATGGTTCAGTCGTCGTCTCCGTACGCTGTCGAGGCCCGGACCGCACGGATCGTGCTGACCGAGGAGCACGGCATGGTCGCGCCGGTGGTCGGCAAGGTGTTCCGACGCACCGACCAGGACGGTCTGCGTGAGTCCCTCGTGTATGTCGACACGGCTCTGTCCGAGGACCCGTCGCTCACGAGTGCCCTCACCGCTCTCGGCATCCGGGACGCCGACGTGCGGGGGCGCTTCGTCAGCGTCCTGGACCAGGGCTTCGCGTCGTACGGCCCCCAGGAATGGACCCGGTTCTGGGAACTCTTCCACCAGGCCGGCAGCAGCCAGCTCTCGCACGAGGTGATCCGGCGTGTGGCCGACCCGTCGGTGACGCCGCACGTGCGCACGGCTGCCGGCAGCTACCGGGCGATCCGCGACTGCATGCTGCCCGGTGCCGTCGTGACACCGGAGTCGGATCCCGCGATCACCGTGGACACCCGGTTCCACTCCGACGACATGGCCTTCTTCCGCGAGGTAGGACTGCGCGACCGCCCCGCGGGAGGCCACCGCCCCGAGGGCGAGCCGTGGTTCGAGGAGTATCGCGAATCCCTGCACAAGGCCTACTGCGGGACTCTGCCCAACCAGGCGTCCCGCCCCACTCTCGCCCGCATCAAGTTGGAGGGTGCCGCGGTGGGCGGCCCCCTGCACCTGCTGCCCGAGCTGTCGGACGAGGCACGGGCCAAGTTCCTCGGAGCACTGCCCGAGGAGGCTCTCGTCGACAACTGGACCCTCCAGGTCGGCGCCCAGGTCGCTACCCGTCGGGCGGTGGCCTCCCCGATGCGTTGGATGCTCAAGCAGCACGGTCGTGTCGCGACGTCGCAGGGCATCCGCCCGCTGCACGAGGCGGTCGGCCCCCAGCTCGTCGCCTACAGTGACGTACTGCCCGTCGCGACGATCAGCGCCGAGAAGGCACGCAAGCTCCGCCTCGCCACGAACGTCGAGGAAGTGCCCGACTCGTTCTGGAGCCGACTCCTCGACAAGCTCCAGCACAGCGAGGACGACGCGTTCGTCGGCAACACGTACGTGCTGCTGACCCGTCTCGAGGTCCCCTTCCCCGACGACTCGCTCACCAGGTGCCGCATCGGCGACGAATGGGGCACACGACCGGACGGCGAGATCGCCGTCGCCGCTTCACAGAGCGAGTACCGAGAGCTGCGCTCCGAAGGACTGCCGGCCCTGCTGACCGCGTCGTCGGATGACGCGGCACTGCTGGTGAAGCAGTGGGGGATGCTCCCGTACGCCGATGTGATCAGCCGCGAGACCCGACACGAGCCCGCGGGCGAGTCGATGCCGCTCGGCGAGGTCTACCCCACCCTGCGACAGCTTCACGGCTCGAAGGTGGAGCAGTACTCGCTGCAGCGCTGCAAGGTCCTCGAAGAGGTGAAGCGCACCCCGAACGGCATGCACCCCACGACGCTGAACAGCAGCCTCCAGGGTTCCACGGTCCTCGTGCTGGAACCCGCCGACGCCCTCGAAGCCCTGATGGCCGTCGACCGGGAGCTGCGTTGGCGCATGGGTGCCGCCGGTTGCAGGCAGGTCCTCGCGGCCCAGCAGCGTCAGGAAGAGGACCAGAAGGTCAAGAGCACGCTGAAGGCCGTGCGACAGGCGGACGACGTAGTGGACAAACTGCGGCTGCTGCTGGGGCCGGAGACGCTGCGGGACCGCCTTCCGGCAGGCCTGATGGACGGAGAACGTGCGGAGAACGGCGACGTCGAGCCCGACGGACGGCGCGTCGCGCAGATGGCGGTCAACGCGCACGGGGACAGCGTTCTGCAGGTGCATGCCCGCGACCTGCAGAGCCGTTACCCCAGCCATGCCCCGGCGTCCTTCACGGGTGCGTCCAGCGCCGTGGCCTTCGTGGCGGAGTACGGCTTCCCGGACGCCTACGCGGGCTTTCGTACGCCGTCCTTGGACCCACGCATCGACGTGGACGGACCCCGCCACTTCCCTCGCCTGCACGACTACCAGGAACGGCTGGCCGCCAACGTCTTCGCGATGCTGGACCGGATGGTCCCGCAGCGCGGCATGCTGTCCCTGCCGACCGGTGCGGGCAAGACGCGGGTCACGGCCGAGGCCGTGATCCGGTGGGTGAAGCAGGTGGGTCGTCTCGACGGGCCCATCCTCTGGATCGCCCAGACCGAGGAGCTGTGCGAACAGGCCGTGCAGAGCTGGAAGTTCGTCTGGGAGAAGGTCGGCGCCGAGACGCCGCTGGCGATCAACCGACTGTGGTCCTCGAACGAGGCCGGCCCGGTCACCGACCGCCCGCAACTGGTCGTCGCCACGGACGCGAAGCTCCAGCAGCCCAACTGTCTCGCCGCCGACGCATACGCGTGGTTGCGGAGCGCCGCCCTGGTGATCGTCGATGAGGCCCACACCGCGATCACCCCTCGGTACACCGACATCCTGGCACACCTCGGTCTGACGGCCGCCCGCACCGATCGTCACCTGCTGGGGCTGACGGCCACGCCGTTCCGCAACACCAACCAGGACGAGACCCGCCGCCTGATCAACCGCTTCGGAGGCCGGCGTCTGGACGACGGAATCTTCCCCGACGGCGACGCGTACGCCGAACTGCAGAGGCTGGGCATGCTCGCGCAGGTCGAACACCGGCTGCTGCAGGGCGGCACGATCACCCTGACCAGTGAGGAGAAGGAGCGGGCCGAACAGCTCAGCATTCTGTCCAGGGCGGCCGAACAGCGTCTGGCCGACGACCACGACCGCAACACCCGCATCATCGCCGAGATCGCGGACATGCCGAAGGACTGGCCGGTGCTGGTCTTCGCCACCTCCGTCGACCACGCCAAGTACCTGGCCGCCAGGCTCCGCGACCTGAGAATCACCGCCTCCGCCGTCGACTCGACCACGTCGCCCAGCGACCGTCGTCGACGCGTCGACGACTTCCGGGCGGGCCGGATCCGCGTTCTGACCAACTACGGGGTCCTGACTCAGGGGTTCGACGCCCCCTCCACCCGGGCCGTCGTCGTCGCCCGCCCTGTCTACAGCCCCAACGTCTACCAGCAGATGATCGGGCGCGGTCTGCGAGGACGACTCAACGGCGGCGAGGAGACCTGCCTGATCCTCAACGTCCGCGACAACATCCAGAACTTCGACACAGCCCTCGCCTTCACCCAGTTCGAGCACCTGTGGAGCAGCAAGTGACCGACCCCTACGGCGACAGCCCTCCGCTCACCGACGAGCAGCGGGCCGTGGTCGACCTCCCCTGGGACACCCGCCTGCTGGTCACGGCGGGAGCGGGCTCCGGCAAGACCCACACGGTCGTCCGGCGCCTCGATGCCCTGATGGGGCACGACGATCCGGGGGAGGCCCTGGAGGCGGGCGAGATCCTCGTCCTGAGCTTTTCCCGCGCGGCGGTCCGTGAGCTGCGGGACCGCATCTCACGCCACGGCGACCGAGCTCGCAGGGTGCGCGTCCAGACCTTCGACTCCTGGGCGTACCAACTGCTCACTCGTGCCCACCCCGACGAGGAATGGGTCGCGCGGAGTTTCGACGAACGCATCCGCGCGGCCACGGACGCCATCGAGAAGGGCGCGGTGGAGGCCGGCGAGGCGGGCGCCCCCTCGCACGTGGTGATCGACGAGGCGCAGGACCTGGTGGGCGACCGCCGGGACCTGGTGGAGACGCTGCTCGACCGTTTCCAGCGTTCGTGCGGGTTCACCGTCGTCGGCGACTCGGCCCAGGGCATCTACGGCTTTCAGATCGCCGACCCGAAGGAGCGGGCCGGGGAGACCGACCGCTTCTTCGCATGGCTGCGCATGTCGTACGACGATCTCGTCGAACTCGGTCTGACCCACAACTTCCGGGCGACGACCGCGGAAGCGCGGACGGCGCTCGTCGTCGGCTCCCGGTTGCAGAGCATGGGTGGTTCCGGGAACGGCGGGCAGGCCACGGCCACGACGCTCCATTCCGAGCTTCGCGACCGACTTCTCGACCTGCCCGACCTGGGCGACCTGGGCGGGGGTTTCGCACTGGAGACCCTGCGGGCGTATCCCGAGAGCTGCGCGATCCTGACGCGCGACAACCGCGAGGCTCTCGCCGTCTCGGAACTCTTGTACGAGCACGGGATAGAGCACACGTTGAAACGCTCGTTGCGGGACAGACCCGTCCCGTACTGGGTCGCCGAGCTGCTTCGCCGGGCGGAGTCCCTGACTCTCACCGAGTCCCGCTTCCTGGAGTTGCTCACGGAGATTCCGTTGCCTCCTGCCTCGGATCCCGATCGTTGTTGGCGGTCGCTGCGTGCCGCGACCCGACGGACCGGACGCGGCCTCGTCGACGTAGCCGCCGTACGGCGTCTGGTCGCCGAGGGACGCTTCCCCGACGAGCTGGGCGACCCGGAGACGGCTCGGTTGACCGTCTCGACGGTCCACCGGGCGAAGGGGCTCGAGTACGACCGTGTGCTGCTGCTCTCTCCGCTCCCCGTCGCCGAGCTGCAGCGGGTCCACCCGGACCTCGACGTGTCCGCCGAGGCGCGGGCTCTCTACGTGGCGATGACACGGACCCGTGAAGACATGTACCACTTGACCGGTCCCGACATCTCCCGCGTACGGCGCCACCGTCCCACCGGTCGCTGGTATCTGGGTGGCTGGAGAAAGTACGAGCGCTACGGCATCCAAGCGCTGCCCGGCGACACGCACCGTGAGACACCGCCTGTCCCGCACGACGCGGACACGTCCGCCGCCGAGACTCAGAGCTACCTGTTGGAACACGTCCGACCCGGCGACGCGGTGACGTTTCGAAGGCGTCATCCGTTCCCCGCGGGGCCCGACCAGAGCCCGCCGTACGACCTGGTTCACCGCGATCGAATCGTCGGGGAGGCATCCGAACGTTTCCGTCGGGACCTCCACGCCGTGGAGATGGTCTCGCGTTCCTGGGACGTCACCTGGCCCGCCGAAATTCTCGGCCTGCGGGTGGACACGCTGGAGACGGTCGCGGGCAGTTCGGCAGCGGGGGCCAACGCCGGACTCGGCGGCCACGGTGTGTGGATAGCCCCTCGCGTCACCGGAATCGGAAGGTATCGACGCGGTGAACGCGCCGCAGGGGAGGAGCAAGGATGACGAACGAAGAGGGCCGGCACGCCGAGCACTACCGGGTCCGCGCGGAACTGGTGGCCGGGTTGCGCCGCGAGCTTCTCGGACCCGACGTGAGGGCTGGGGACGACCCGGCCGAGGTCCTCACCCAGGACGCCCCGATCACGCGCTATCCGATCGGTGTGCTCTATCCGAGAGCCGCCGGGCAGGAGGCTCATCTGCGGGTACGGGAGGACGCCGCCGAGCAGGAAGGGCTGGACGAGACGCCGCTGCTCAGCAAGGACGACAAGGAGGAAGCAGAAGGACTCGGCCGACCGCCCGCCTCGGCCGACCGACGCCCCTCCACGATGGGGCTCACTTTCGCCGTGGCGCCCGAGACCAGCCGCGAGATCGTGGTCTCCGCGCGAGCCGCCGTGTACGACCCCGTGGACGTCGATGGTCGTCCCGTGTCCGCACGGCGCGCGGAGGCACGGTCCACAAGCGATCAGCGTGAGCACTGGCGGCGCAGGGAACTGGAACTGCCGGACACGACCGTCGACATCACGACGCCCGGAGTGCTCGACCCTGCTCCCGCACTCGCCGACGGCGTGGAACTCCACGTTCTCGTCCGGCCGGTCGATGTGAGGTCCGGCACCGTCACCGTCACCGTCACACTGATCAACAAGCACACGGTGGGCGAGCGGGAGCTCCAGGACGCGTTCGCCCTCTTTCAGCCCGGTCTCCGGGTTCGGGCGAGCAACGGCGGCTCCGCCTTCGTCGAACGTCCCGCCAAGGCTTCCGCCGTCGATCCCGAGCTGGCCACGAGTCGCCTGCTGTACCGTCACGCTCCCACCTTCGCGGTGGGGCACGGCTGCGCCGCCGACTGGGACTGGACACCACCGCAGATCGGTCTGACCGACATAGAGCGTGCGGGTGTCGCAGAGGTCCGCTCCGAGTTCGTGCCCACGCACGAGGTGCTGTTGACCGACTCCAATCCGGAGATCGACAAGCTCTGCGGCTCCGCACTCGGCATGCTCGGTCTCGCCGATGCCCCGGAGGCCGATGTGCTCAACGCCTTGCAGGGGTTGAGCCGTGGTTACGAGCAGTGGATCGAGGCCAAGGCGTCGGAGGCCGCGGCCCTCGCCGGGACCACGCACGAGACGGCCGCGCTCGCCCAGCTCGACTCCTGCCGTCAGGCTCTCGGTCGGATGCGTGAGGGTATCCGGGTCCTGGCGGACAAGCCCGAGGTCATGGAGGCCTTCAAGCTGGCCAACCGGGCCATGGCGGAGCAGCGGGCACGCAGTGCCTGGGTGAAGGGCGGCCGTGAGGGCACGCCCGACATGGCCGAGCAGCGCTGGCGTCCGTTCCAGATCGCCTTCATCCTCCTGTGTCTGTCCGGCATCGAGGACCCCAACCACGCCGATCGCCGGGTCTCGGACCTGCTGTGGTTCCCCACCGGTGGCGGCAAGACCGAGGCATATCTCGGTCTGATCGCCTTCACCACGTTTCTGCGCCGGTTGCGCAGGAAGACCGAAGGCGGTGGCGTGACCGTTCTCATGCGCTACACACTGCGCCTGCTCACCCTGCAGCAGTTCGAACGGGCCACGATCCTCATCTGCGCCATGGAGAAGATGCGGCTGGCCGATCTCGACCGTCTGGGTGGCGAAGCCATCTCGATCGGCATGTGGGTCGGCAAATCGGCGACGCCGAACGACCTGAAGACGGCAGCCGGGAGACTGGACAGGCTGCGCGGAGGGCAGACCCTGCAGACCGAGAATCCCGTGCAGCTCCATACCTGCCCCTGGTGCGGCACGGCCATGGACGCCCACGACTACACGGTGGACGAGGACGACGCACGCATGGACGTGTGCTGTCCGAACGTCGACTGCGACTTCGCCTCCGGCCTCCCGGTGCACCTGGTGGACCAAACCGTCTACAAGGCCCGTCCGACGCTCGTCATCGCGACCGTCGACAAGTTCGCCTCCATGCCGTGGCGCAAGGAGACCGCCGCACTGTTCAACCGGGACCGCGACGAAGACCCGACTCCGCCTCCCGAGCTGATCGTCCAGGACGAGCTGCACCTGATCTCGGGCCCACTCGGCACGCTGACCGGGCTGTACGAGACAGCCGTCGACGCCCTCGCCGACCAGCCGAAGGTGATCGCCTCGACGGCGACGATTCGTCGCGCCGCCGACCAGGGACACAACCTCTTCGACCGGGACGTGTGTCAGTTCCCGCCGGCCGGCCTGGACGCCCGCGACTCCTGGTTCGCGGTGGAGACCGACCCCGCGAAGAAGGCCAGCCGCCGCTATGTGGGCCTGCTCGCTCCGGGTACCAGCCAGTCGACGCTTCTCATCCGTACCTACGCCGCTCTGCTGCACCAGGCCATGCGCGCGGAGACGAGCGACCGGGTCCGGGACGCGTACTGGACCCTGGTCGGCTACTTCAACAGTCTCCGCCTGCTGTCGGCCGCCGAACTCCAGGTGAACGACGACGTCGAGGACTACCTGCGTCTTCTCGCCGAGCGTGACGGCACCGAGGTACGCCCGTCCAACCGCTACTCGGAGCTGACCAGCCGGGTGGACGCGAGTCTGATTCCCGCTCGGCTCAAGGAGATCGAGAAGCGTCACCCGAGTCCGGACGTGCGTGACGTCCTGCTGGCCACGAACATGATCGCCGTCGGCGTCGACATCGACCGCCTCGGACTGATGGCGGTCATGGGGCAGCCCCAGACCACGGCCGAGTACATCCAGGCCACCAGCCGTGTGGGGCGTGCCCATCCGGGGCTCGTCGCCGTGATGCTCAACAGCATGCGTCCTCGTGACCGCTCGCACTACGAGGGCTTCCTGCACTTCCACTCCGCGCTGTACCGCGAGGTGGAGTCGACGTCGGTCACGCCTTTCTCAGTCCGGTCCCGCGACCGGGGACTGCACGCCGTGGTCGTGGCCCTGGCCCGCATCCTCATTCCCGAGGCCCGCGAGAACGACGCGGCCGGTCGGATCGACTCGTACGTGGACCGGCTGAAGTCGGAGATCAAGCCCCTGCTGACGAGTCGGGTCTCCGGAATCGACGAGGACGAGCTGCCGGACACTTCCGACGCGTTCGACGAGTTCGTCGAACAGTGGCAGGAGAAGGCGAGCGCGTACGGCGGGCTGCTGTACGAACCCCGTCGTGGCAACCCCGCTCCCGCCCTTCTCAAGTCGTACGACGACGAGTCCGAGGACAACGCCTGGCCCACCATGTGGAGCCTGCGCGACGTCGACGCCGAGTCCGCTCTCTTCCTGGAGGCTTCCCGATGACCCCACCCCCCGCGCGACGCCGTCGTCGCGCCGCCGGCGACTCGGCCGCCCCACGCCTCGCTCTTCCCCGTCGTGGGTCCGTTCGCCGATCCCAGATGATCACCACGTACGGCGTGGGGGCGCTCATCGCGGTCGACAACGAGTCGTTCGTCGTCTCCGGCATCGACGACGCCCACCAGAGCTGGACCCTGGACGAGGCACCGATCATCCAGGAGCATCGTCTGGCCCACCTGTTGGGTGTAAGGCATTTCCGACTGCCCCCCGCGTCCGACGACACGAGCAAGGACGGTGTGCGCGTCCGCCGGTTTCCGCTGTGGCACTCGTGCCCGTCGTGTCAGTCCCTTCAGCACGTACGCGGCTTCAACCCGCCTCCCGGGAAGAACGTGTGCACGGACTGCGACGACGAGCCGCTCGTCCCGTCCCGATTCGTCATGGCCTGCGAGGACGGTCATCTCGACGACTTCCCCTACTGGAAGTGGCTGCACCGCAAGAACCGGGAGGAGGGGGCGACCGGGCGCTGCGGTGGCCGGATGAGCATGCGTTTCTCCGGGCAGAGCGCCTCGCTGCGCTCCGTCCTCGTCTCCTGTACGTGCGGTGTGCCGGAAGTGTCCATGGAAGGCGCCTTCCGCCGCTCGGCCCTGACGGACCTCGGGGTGCGCTGCGAGGGCAGACGGCCGTGGCTCAAGGACGCGCCCGCCGAGTTCTGCACGCAGACGCCGCGCACACTCCAGCGCGGTTCGTCGTCGGTCTGGCAACCGGTGCTGAAGTCGGCCCTCTCCATCCCCCCGTGGAGCGACGGCCTGGCCGCCAAGCTCTCGAAGCACTGGGACAACCTGCGTGTGTACTCGTCCCGCGCGGAGATCGAGATCTACCTCAAGGGCGCGTTCCCGGGCGACCAGTCCGTCTCGGTCGACGCCGTCATGAATCTGTTGGCAGCCGAGCAGGAGGAGGATTCCGCGCAGGAGGCGGAGTCGGACGCGGCTGCGGTGAGCCGCTACCAGGCGTTGCGCCGCCAGGAGTACGAGCGGCTCTGCGCGGGCAACGCGCTGCGGGACAAGGGGCGCGAGGAGCAGTTCGTCTGTGAGCCTCCGGTCTCGGACGCCGCGGCTCTCGCACCCTTCGGCGTCGGCAGGCCGATGCTGGTCAAGCGTCTGCGCGAGGTGCGGGCGCTCAAGGCCTTCACCCGCATCGCGGATCCCGAGGCCAGTGTGGAGGGCCACGAGGCGCCCTTGTCTTTGACGCCGACCGACTGGCTCCCGGCGATGGAGGTGCACGGCGAAGGGGTTTTCGTACGCCTCGACGAGGAGCGACTGGGCGCTTGGGCCGACTCGGAGGCGGTCGCTGAGCGAGTGGAGCAGATGCGCACCTATCACGACCGAGTGTTGCGGGAACGGGCCGGCGCTCTCGAGGAGGCTCCCACCTCGCCCGCGACGCCCCGCATGGTGCTGCTGCACACGCTGTCGCACATACTCATCAACGAGTGGAGTCTGGAAGCCGGATACCCGGCGGCTTCGCTCCGCGAGCGCCTCTATGCCGACGACACCATGGCCGGGTCCCTGATCTACACGGCGACCAGCGACTCCGCGGGAAGCCTCGGCGGTCTGGTCGCACAGGGCGAGCCCCGGCGACTGGTCGACACTCTGGGTTCCGCCCTGCGTCGTGCCCAGTGGTGCTCTGCCGACCCTCTGTGCATGGAGACGGAGACAGGTGGTGCGAACGGCATCAACCGTGCGGCCTGCCACGCGTGCGTCCTGCTGCCCGAGACCAGCTGCGAGCACGGCAACGGCCTGCTCGACCGGGCACTGCTGGTGGGCACGCCCGAGAATCCCGATCTGGGGTTCTTCGCTCACGCGCTCGTGCTCTGACACGGCTCAGTCCCAGGAGGTCCGGTGCGCTTCGGTCTCGAAGCGCACTTGGGCACGGTCCAGCACTTCGTCCGCGTCGCGGCCGTGCGCAGCGAGCCAGTGAAGAAGATCGGTGATGATGTGGATCGCCGCTTCCTCGCCCCTCAGCGCACCCACCAGTCCGACACTCCGTCCTACCTGCTCCTCTCCCACGACTCCGTAGAGACCACGCATCGCCTCGGTGCGAGTCACCCGGTGGCTGCCGTCGGGTACCCCCGATGAGGTCGGCCCTGTGGCGATCTCGCACCAGGTCACCTTGCCGTCACCGAGGAGGCTGACACCCCAGCGCTCGGTGACGGCCGCGACGAGCGCCATGCCTCGGCCGCCCTCCGCCTCGACATCGGCGGCGACGAGCGTCGGCAACGCCCGTGAGTCGGGGTCGCGTACCTCGATGCGCAGGAAGGTGCCGTTCATCCCTACGGACAGGGTGGTCGGGGTCCCCACCCCGACATGGGCGACGACGTTGGCCACCAGCTCGCTCACGCAGAGTTGGGCATCGTCCACGAGGCGTCGGAGCCCCCAGGTGTCCAGGTGCGTCCGCACTTCGTGTCTCAGGGCGGCTACTTCCTCTTCCCGGGCAGTGAATTCGACGACGTACGGCAAGCGCACCAAGTGCGTGTTCGTGGCCACTTCGGGACCCTTCGTCGCTACCGGTCTTCCCCGCCAGCATGGCCGGCACAAATCCCGTCGTGCAATATGCACGCAGAGAATCCCACCATCGGGTGATTGTCGTTCGAAGCCCTTGGCACGGACACTGAACCCCACTCACCAAGAGGGAGGTTCACGTGGCCGGGTCACCAACGGCACGTCGCCGACGGCTCTCCATCGAGCTGAAGAAGCTCCGGGAGAAGAACTCACTGACGTGCGCCCAGGTGGGGGCGGCGTTGGACTGGAGCGGTTCCAAGGTGAACCGCATGGAGACCGGCAGCGGCAGGGTCCAACCGTCCGACGTGGACGTTCTGTGCCGCTTCTACGAGACCACGGAAGAACTGCGCGAGTTCCTCAAGTCGCTGGCCCGACAGGCCAAGACACGCAGTTGGTGGCAGATCCACGGCTCGGGCGTGCCCGAATGGTTCTCCATCTACATCGGCCTCGAACAGGACGCCTCCACGCTGCGCCAGTACCAGTGCGAGGTGCTGCCCGGGCTACTGCAGACGGAGCCGTACGCCCGCGAACTTCACACGTCCGGCTCCTACATGCCGCCCGAGGACATCGACCGTGCGGTGCGAGTACGTCTGGAACGGCAGTCGATGATCAGCGCACCCGATGCTCCCGACTGCTGGTTCGTCGTGAGCGAAGGAGCGGTACGCAGGGTCATAGGCGATCGCGAACTGATGCGAGCCCAACTGGAGCACGTGTTGGACGCGGTACAACACCCGAGCGTGACGCTCCAAGTACTGCCGTTCGACGCCGGCACCTGCCCGACCACGGGCCCGTTCACCGTGCTGGGCTTCCCGGACCCGGAGGACCCGGACGTCGTGTACCGGGACGGCATCACGGACGCGATGTATCTGGAGGGCGAGCCTCACATCCGGGAGTACAACCGGGCCTTCGACGAGTTGCGGGCGGCAGCGCTGAGCCCGCGACGCACGATGCAGCTGATCAACAGCGTGATGAAGGAGTCGACACGGTGAACACCGACAAAGACCATCTCGGTGACGCAGGGCCGTTGCTCACTTGGATCCGGTCGTCCCACAGCAATGGCGCGGGAGGCGAATGCGTCGAGTGCGCCGCCGAGGGCGATCGGATACTCGTGCGCGACACGAAGATCGGCGGGGCACTCGTGGCATCCGTCGGCGCTACCGCTTGGCAGGCCTTCACTCGCGCGGTGCGAGCAAGGTCTGCGCCCGGCACGGACCTGTAGGACACTCCAGGTAGCACAGAGGAGACCGAGGAGCAGATGATCGTGAGCGCACAGTACGTGGAGGCCGGTGTTCCCGCTCCGTTGCCACTGAGGACCATTGGCGACATAAGGGCTGCCCTGTTGGCCGGTCACGGGTTCCCCGGCGACAAGGATGCCTTCGAAACGGATCTCCAGCGCGCACTGGAAGGTTCCTCGGAGGCCGACCTGACGAGCGTGGCCGCTGTGATCGTGGATTACCGGGGCCGCATCCGTCTGTACCAGGACCCCGACTTCGACATCGCCGTCCAGGAGGGCATCGACCTCACGATGCGTCTGAAGCGGGAGGCTCGGGGCGAGTGAGCGATGTAATCGCTGTCGTGACCGCTCGAGCGGCACGACTGGCAAAGGCCTTGGGCGCGGAGCAGTCGCTGGAGGAATTGAGGAGGGAACTCGAGCTGATGCCCCGGCTCGGAGTACTGCTCGGCCCCCACCGACAGGACGGCTTGGAGGTGCGCAAGACGCGGATTGAGGCCACCAGCGGCGCACCAGGACTCGCTGTGGCGTACGTGTACACGCCTGCCCCGCCTCCACCGACAGTCGCGATCACGTCGATCACGCCCGATGACGGAGTCCTCGAGTAGCTCCGCATCCACCGGCCACCCGCGCTCCGGGAAGCCTCAGGCCTGGCCGCTGTCGTCCTGCCCGTCGACGATCTTCAGGTCGGCGCGCTTCCTGTCATACGGATCAGGCGCGTCGGCCGGAATGCTCTGCACCGCCTGCCCCTGCGCCGCACCGTTGCCGTTGAAGACGAAGTCTGGACGGATGCGCCAGTTGCGACCGTCAGGGTAGATGAAACCCTGAGAGGCGAGCTGCTTGAGGCCGCGCGAGACGGACGCCTGCGACATACCCACCTGCTCGGCGAACTTCGTCTGGCTCTCCACCAGGACCAAGCCGTGGTCCTTGCGGTTCTGGAGGGCGCACATCTTGTGGAACAGCTTGTACGCGCTGACGCTGAGGTTCGCGTCGGCGAGAGCGTTGTGTGCCGCGTATCCCATCGTGGTGAATCCTCCTCCCCTGAACCAGAGGCCGTGCGCGGCTGAGGCCGCCGAGTGGACGGTGAAGTCGTTCACCTCGCCCGTCCGCTTGTTCACGGTCTCGATCCGGGTCACTCGCCGGGCCGCACGCACAGAGTACTCCCAAGGGTGAATGAAAG
This sequence comes from Streptomyces lienomycini, assembly GCF_027947595.1. Taxonomy (NCBI): domain Bacteria; kingdom Bacillati; phylum Actinomycetota; class Actinomycetes; order Kitasatosporales; family Streptomycetaceae; genus Streptomyces; species Streptomyces lienomycini. The sequence continues at coordinate 6,850,328 of NZ_CP116257.1, forward strand.
ACGTGCAGCGCTGACTGATCCGTTGCAGCGCTGTCGGGATGCGATTCAGCACTGAATAGTCTATGCCATCCATACAGGCCCATCCATACAGATCTGAATGACATTATCCTGACCTGAATAGGCGACTTCGCATTTGCCCAGGTCAGCAGCCCGGCCTCGGTCGTGCGTCTTAAACAGGTAAGGCGCCCGCCGGCCCAGCCGCCCCTCAGCCCTCGTTGGCGAACGTCGAGCCCCATCACCCGCCGTCGGGGGTGCCCAGTGTCGTCGAAGGGGCGTGGCTGAGCCCCGAGGTGGCTGACGGAGGCACACGTGACGGCAGACCGTCCGGCTCTCCCACCGTCGTGGCGGGCTTTCGTCGGCTGAGGTCTCCGGGGCCGTAGATGTCGAGCTCAGGCGTTCCGCGGGCTGCGCCCAGCCGAGGCCGGCCAACCGCCGCTTGTGCTCGACTTCGCACAGCGGGTTCCCGTCTTCCTCCTGAGTGATGAGGGCCTGGCACCCGGGCTCGCAGGGCCGTTCGGCACGATGTCATGTAATCACCGGGCTCGCAGACCGGCCCGATATCCTGGCTCCATGATCCGCGCAGTGGTCTTCGACGTCGGTGAGTGTCTCGTGGACGAGTCCAGGGAGTACGGAACGTGGGCGGACTGGCTTGGGATCCCGCGGCACACCTTCCACGCGATGTTCGGTGCCGTGATCGCTCAGGGCCGCGACTACCGTGAGGTCTTCCAGGAGTTCAGGCCCGGGTTCGACCTCTACGCGGAGCGCGAGAAGAGAGCTGCTGCCGGGCAGCCCGAGAGCTTCGGCGAAGGGGATCTTTACGAAGACGTCCGAGCATCCCTGCGACGGCTGCGGACCGAGGGGCTGTGGCTCGGCATCGCCGGGAACCAGACGGTCCGCGCCGGTCGAATCCTCCGCGAGCTCTTCTCGTCCGATGTCGATCTGATCGGCACCTCCGACGACTGGGGGGCCAGTAAACCCGACCTCGAGTTCTTCAAGCGGGTCGCGGAGGCGGTTCCATTCGAGGTCGGCGAGATCCTGTATGTGGGTGATCGCTGCGACAACGACATCCGGCCGGCCGACGAGGCCGGGATGAGGACCGCGCTCGTCCGTCGTGGGCCTTGGGCCACCATCCAGTGGGAGAGCGCAGCGGCCCGGGAACTGCCGACCTTCCGTATCGAGGGCCTGACCGAACTCGACGGCTTGATCCGTCAGTTCAACGACTCAGCACACTGACCGTCGTCGACCAGTCGTAGAGTCGGTCGTCCAGGTCGCGGACGCACCGCTCGTTCTGGTGAGCAGTCAGCGCGCGTCGCACGTCTCGCACTCGGTCCATGCCGGTCGCGTACCAGGTGAGGGCCAGTTGGTCGAGGGCCTGTCCGGCGTGCGAGCAAGCTTCTTCCGAGTTCCCGGACGCGGCTTCGACAGCTGCCAGATCGCCGTAGATGACGCTACGTTGCTTCTCCTCCCCGGGCGCCATGGCTTCCAGCGCCTCCAGCAAGGTCGTACGAGCCTGCGGAAGGTGTCCGGCAAGGAGTTGGGTATTGCCCTTGAAGGCAGCGAGTCTGGCCGGGGAGAACCAGTCCATCCACTCCGGTGACGAGTGGGCATTGCCGTCCTTCAGAACATCCTCGGCGTGGCCGATCAAGCGGAGGGCCGTGCGGGTGTCCCCACACCGGGTCTCGCACTCCGCCTCCACGGCGTCCAACCAGGCCAGGAACTCCGCCGATGCGTGGGTGCGCCGGGCGTAGGTGCGTGCGGCGGTCATACGCTCACGTGCCGCGTCACGGTCTCCAACCCAGCCGGGAATGAAGGCCATGTGCGCGATGACCGCCGATCCGAGCAGGGGCGCATCGGCCTCGCCCGCCGCTTGCAGCGCCAGGAGCAGCGTCTCGTGAGCCAGGCCGGGCTCGCGCAGGTCGAAGAACTCGATCCGACCCGCCAGGAGGTACGTCTCCCCCAACGCTGCGGCGATCACGCTCCGGCTGGGCTCCGCAGCATCCCGGAGCAGGGCGCAGCCCAAAGTGGCGTGAGCTTCGACGGCGGGGTGCAGGTCGGCCGGTGCGACCGACCAGTAAAGCCGCCGGTGAGACCTGGTCACCGCCTGGAAGTCCGCCCCGACGGTTGCCAGGTGGGACACTGCTGTCCTCCGGCCTGTAACACCCGTACTTCGTCGGGTAGCTGCCGCTCCCGGTACTGGCGCACTCTGCCCGGGGCCGTAGCTCGGTCCGTCGGAGCCCCACGGCGGGGTGAACCCGAGTGCCTCCAGGCTCTGGCCCAGCAACTGCACCAAGACGCGCTGGCAATCCGGCTGCGGCCACGGCGGATTGTCGGACTCCCAGCGCCGGACCTGCCGTACTCCGATGGACAGCCCACGGATACCCATGCGCTTCGCATGGCCCGAAAGGGCGTCGGCCAGGTCCTGCTGCGAGTTGAACCCGGCGGCCACGCGTGCCGCTTTGAGACGGACGTTTCCCGTCGGCCTGGTCACGGGCACCTCCTGAAGGTTCGAGTGGTTCAAGCCTCCCACGGGGAGTCCGCTGCACAGCCTTCTCTCGCTCTCCGGTTGGCCTACACGTCCGCTCCACGTCCTTTCGAAGGCCTTCAGAAGCCCTATGTTCAATCCGCCTACTCGTGGACTCTGAGAGACGTACCCCGTCGTGAAGAAGCGCAGGAGGCGTCAGTGTTCACGCAGGAGGCTCTGGACAGAGCCGTTTCCGAGTGGCTGGCCCGCAGTGGTCCCAGTCCGGAGCAGGCTCGGCAGGAGTGGGCGACCCACGGTGTCGCGCTCCTCCCCCTCGGGAGCCGCTTCGCGGCTGTGCGCCTGCCCGCACGCGTCGTTCACGCGGCGGTGCGCTCCGAGGACCGCGATCGGGTCGCCGTGTCTCTGGGCAAGTCGCTCGGAGGCTCGATCATCTACGACCGACGAGTGGCGGGTGGCACGTACTACGCACTGATCCAGGGCCATGCCGCTCTCGTGTGGCCGTACGACGACATCGCGACCTGTCTCGGCCACGGCACCTATCTCGGCGTTCCCCGGATCGACCGGCAGCAGCCACCCGGCACGTACTGGGTGGTTCCGCCTCGGTACGAAGGCGATCTGTGTGCTCCTCGTGCGATCACGGCGCTGGTACGGGATGGACAGACGCAACTGGCCGAGCGAACCGAACAGGTCGGCGATCTCGCTACCCCTTCCTGTGCGAAAGGGAGTGGACAGATGACTCACATGACGGCACAGGCCCCCTGGGCCCTGCGCCTGGTCACCAACCGGGTCCCTGTCTCCCCAGCCCCTTACTCATCCGTCACCCTGGACCCGGCCACCCAGACCGCCCGCTACACCGACGCCGCCGACCATGTGGTCGAGATGGGCAAGCACGGGACCTCGCGGACGAGCGGTACGGCGTCCGTGTCGGGCGGCGGGGACGGGCAGCAGCCCCAGCCCCAGTCGCAGGACGACACGACGACCGACTACGAGTCGGACTGACCGATGGCTCACACCGTTCTGGTGGTCACCGCCCTGGAGGATGTGACCGCTGACTGGGTCATCGCGGCGCTGAACGAGCGCGGGGTGCCCGTGGTGAGGGTGGACCCCGCCGACGTCGGGCCACGGCTGGCCTTCGGGTTCCGCCTCGGTGTCGACGAGCCCGCCTGGAGCGGGCCGCTGCGCACCGGGAGCCGGGACGTGGATCTCGGAGAGATCGGCGCCGTCTACCATCGGCGTCCCACTCCCTACGGCGCTGGATTCGCACAGTTGCCGTCTCAGCAGCGGGCTTTCGCCGCAGCGGAGGCGAGGCATGGCCTCGGCGGCGTCCTTCACGATCTGTGTTCCGCTCGGTACGTCAACCACCCGGCGGCTGTGGCCCGTGCGGAGTTCAAGCCGGGCCAACTCCGGAGGTTCGTGGATCTGGGGTTACGGATCCCTACGACCCTGGTCACCAACGATGTGGTGGCGGCTCGGGAGTTCGCCGAAACTCATGCGCCCGTCGTCTGCAAGTCCTTCCGGGGGTTGCCGACCGGTGAGGACGGCCGTGCCGGGGCGATCTGGACCCAGCGCGTCCACTCCGACGACTTCGACGACTCGCTCTCGGTGACGGCGCATCTGTTCCAGGCCGAGGTTCCGAAGGTCGGTGACGTACGGATCACCGTGGTCGGCGGACGTGTCTTCGCCCAGCGGACTACCGCACCGAGCGGGACTCTCGACTGGCGGTGCGGTGACTGGAACGACCTCTCCCACGCTCCCGTCGTCGTCCCTTCAGCCGTCGAAACCGCCCTGCACCGCTACCTGGCCGCCTCCGACCTGGTCTTCGGGTGCTTCGACTTCGCGCTCACCGGTGACGGGTCTTCTCCGGAGGATTGGTGGGCCATCGAGTGCAACCCGAACGGGCAGTGGGGCTGGCTCCCGGACGCGCCCGCGATCACCGAGGCCTTCGCCGACATTCTGAGCACGGAAGGAATCGGCAGCTCATGACTCTGCCCAGGGACCTCGACAACAACGCGGCGGCACTGCGGGCGGCCATGGTGAAGACCCTCACCGATGCCGGTGCCGGGCTCCATCTCCACCCGGCCTGGCTCGCCGCTGCGGCGAAGGTGCCCCGCCACCTCTTCGTACCTGGCTTCTACCTCCCCTCCGACGAATCCGACGGCACCGGGCTGACGCTCTGGGAGCCGGTGACGTCACGGCTCGACTACGGGCGTTGGCTCGCCACCGCGTACTCGGACGCCACGCTGATCACGCAGTTCGACGGCGAGGAGACCGACTGGGAGCGGCCGGCCTCCCGGCGCGGAGGAGCGCCGACGTCGTCGTCGACGCTGCCCTCGCTCGTGCTGCGCATGTGGTCGGACGCGGATGTAGGCGAGGGGCACACGGTCCTGGAGGTCGGGACGGGGACCGGGTACTCGACGGCGCTCGCCTGTGAACGGCTGGGCTCGTCCCACGTGGCCAGCGTCGAGGTCGACGCCGTGAGGCTGGGAGGGGCGGCCGACGCCCTGTACGGCTGCGGCTACACGCCGACGCTCGCCCGGGCCGACGGGATGTACGGGTACTGGCCCGAGGCCTGGTTCGACCGGATCGTGGCCGCCTGTTCCTTCCGGTCCGTGCCGTCCGCCCTGCTGCGGCAGACCCGTCCCGGCGGGAAGGTCCTGCTCCCCCTGTCGGGGTGGCTCTACGGCAACGCCCGCGTCCTGCTCACCGTCGCCGGGGACGGGACCGCCGAGGGCCCCCTGCTGCCCGGCACCATCTCCTTCATGCCCGCCCGAGCCCATGCGGCACCGGCGTACGGGAATCCCTCGGACTGGGCCGCTGGGCTGCACGAGGAGCGGTCCCGGGCCGCGCGGCACGCACCGGAGCGGCTCACGGCTGCCACCGAGGAGGCGTTCCATCTGCGGTTCCTCGCCCAGAGTGCCGTACCCGACGCACAGATGGTCACCGTTGACGGGGTGCTCCACCTCATCGACGTGGTCTCCGGGTCCGCCACGACGCTCACTCCCGAGGGTGGTGCATGGAGTGTCCGGGAAGGGGGCCCGCTGAAGTTGTGGAGCCTGATCGAGCAGGTCATCGACGGCTTCGAGGCAGCGGGGCGTCCGGGCCCGGAGACGTACACCCTGCGGGTGGACGGTGAGGGGCAACGGCTGCTGCACGCCCGGATGCCGCAGCTGCGGCTGCGGCTGCGGCTGCCCCACGGGTACCGGTGAAATCGACCAACCCGCATGTCCCGAAGCGCAATACCGGGACGAGGACTGGGACACCCCGCCCAACTTCATATTGTGCGCCTACAACACACGGAGGGGTCGAGTGGCATCCACGAGCCCAGACAACTCACCCACCCTCGCTCTGGTCGGCGGGTACGCGGGGTCCGGCAAGTCGGAGGCCGCCAAGCTACTGGCCGCGGCGACGGGCTGGGCGATGCTCGACAAGGACACGATCAGCTCCACGTCGGCTCACGTCCCGGCATACGGATCAGGAGTGCCGACGGGAACGCTCTGCGCGGCTGCCGCCTGCATACCGCCGCGGCGTGCGCGGCACCGCGCTGGTCCCTCAGTTCGACGGCGAGGCGACCGACCGGGAGCAGGCGGCCGTCCGGTGACGTACGGCAGAGATCATTTGACGACAGGCCTTCCAGGCCCCACCACCGAACCCGCCCGGCGCGTGGTGATCTCTCTCGTGCAGTACAGCGCCACGGCCGACACGCTCACGGCGGAAGGGACCCAGTGCGGCGAGATGTACTGGACCCACAAGTGGCCTGAGACCGCGCCGGCTACCGACCCGAGGTTGACACCGACGAGCAAGTAGCCGATTCCGCGGGTTCCGCGTCCCGTCCGGGAGGTGAGGGACGCGGCCACGACCAGCAGGCTTCCCAATATGAGCGTTGACACCACGCCCTCGGTCAGCCAGTAGTCCCAGTTGGTCCTGCCCGTGGAAGCGTCGTCGACAATGGCGATCACGGTCACCACGGCATAGGGGCAGAAGACGGCCGTCGGCAGGAGAAACCGGATCGGCGAAGCCAGGCGTGCCCGCCAGTGGGGTCGCGTCCGCACGGCAAGCCATACGGTCAGCCCTCCGGTGGCGGCGGCGACTACCCCGGCGCCGCTGGCCACGTCGCGACCGTCCTCGACTTCGTCAAGGTTGACCGTGGTCACCGTGGCCGCCACCAGCACGACAAGGAACCAGACGGCCACCGCGATCCAGGGTCCCGCCGCCTCCGCCTTCTTGGGAGTCGAGCGGGTTTCGGACGACGACGGAGTTTCCGGCAGTCGTTCAGTGACCGTCGGCTCGTGCTCGGGCGCGTCCGCGAGCTCGCGCAGGGCTCGGGCGACGTCGGCTGCGCTCCCGTACCTCTCGGCGGGGTCCTTGCGCAACAGCTTGAGCAGCAGGGCATCCCACGCTTGCGGCACATCCGCGGCCACGGAACTCGGCACGGGTGGCTCCTGGCTCAGGTGCGCCGTGAGGTAGCCGACGCTGTCCGGGGCCTGGAACGGCAGTCTGCCGGTGACCAGTTCGAAGAGCAGGCAACCGAGCGCGTACAGATCGCTTCTCGTTTCCGGGTAGCCCCGTGCCTGTTCCGGCGCCATGTACGGGGGCGTGCCCACGATGAAGCCGGTCTGGGTGAGTCGGTCCCCGGTCGCGTAGGGATCGGCAGCACGTGCGACACCGAAGTCGAGTACTTTCACCGTCCCGTCGGGCCTGACGAGGACATTGGACGGTTTGATGTCCCGGTGCATGATCCCGTGAGCATGGGCGTCACCCAACGCCTCGCAGATCTGAGCACCCCACAGGGCAGCCTCAGCCAGCTTGACGTTGCCTTCGCGGAGCTTGGCATCGAGCCCTTCGCCGCGCACCAGCTCCATGACCAGAAAGGGCACGGTGCCTCTCTGGGTGTCGCTTTGCCCGAGGTCGTGAACGGTCACAACGTGCGGATGCTGCAGCCGTGCGGTGATCCGCGCTTCACGCAGAAAGCGAGCGCGAGCCTCGTCCCCACGGCTTCCGCCGCCGGCGAGGAGGGAGATCACCTTGACGGCCACCTGCCGGTCCAGCGTCTCGTCCCTCGCTTCCCAGACCTCGCCCATGCCGCCCTCACCGAGACGCTGGACCAATCGGTACCGGGCCCCCAGAAGCTCGCCCTCCATTCGCCCTCCCCGTCATAGAGCCACCTGTGCGTCTGCGCTCCAAGCTCTTCGATCATGGCACTCGACGCTGAGAGTCGCTCCAACATCTCTGATTTGCAAAGGCGTTGCCAGGCCCCCCGGCGCAGTGACCATCTTCTTCATGCCCGCCCGGGCCCACGCGGCTCCGCCGTACGGAGCGGCTCACGGCTGCTACCGAGGGTGCTTTCCACCTGCGGTTCCTCGCCCGGAGTGCTGTATCTGACGCACATGGTCACCGCCGCCGGGGTGCTCCAGCAGGTCATCGACGCCTTCGACGCGGCGGCAACGGCTGCCGCACGCACACGGGCGCCATCCCGCGCTCAAGGGGCCTGGAGGATCGGCACCTCGACGTCGTAGATCAGCGCGTAGACGATGTCCCGGGCCTGGCGCAGGTCGTAGCCCGTCGCGTCCACGATCACCTTGAGCGCCCGGATGGTGTCGCCACCCAGCATGAACATGCGCGCGTCGGCCTGCGTCTCGGCCGGAACCGGCAGGGCGCGGGCTCGGCGGGGATCCACGCTCCGCGGGATCCTCGGCAGCCCGCCCTCGTTTCTCCTGCCTCCCCGCACCTTGAGCCCCCAATTCCCTCTTCCGTGAGTCCAGTTCGTGGAGCGCATCCTACGGGGACTGAACAGGCTCGGGCGGGGCGGTTCGTCTCGGTGTGCCGGGGATGCTGGTGGCGATCGACCGGGCTTCCGACGGGCCTCAGCGCGACCGCCATGGCCGAGACGGTCAGTATGCTGCTCGTTCGCTTCATGCGGTGACCGTAGGCAGCCGCGGCGGGGGCGGCCATGCGGGCAACACCCAAGGGGCATGGGGGTTTTCCTCAGGATGGCCGCACCCTCGGTCCTCACCCCGATGGCAGCCCGAGCCCGGCCGGGGCAGTGCGCCGGGTCACCGGGTCACCGGGTCGTCAGCGTCGCGCCCGTCGCGGCGAGGGTCATCTCCCAGAGCCGGGCGGCGTTGCCGGGGTCGACGGCGTACGCGCGTACGCCGTCCTCGTCCATGGGCGTGTCCGGGGCGAAGACGCGGGCGACGTCGCAGTCCGCCAGGTAGAGGCCGCCTCGGCCGTCGAGGAGGGGGGAGGTGGCGGCCCACAGGCCGGTGGCGGCACCCTGGGAGGCGGTCTTGAAGTCGGTGGCGACGACGTTGCCGTGCTCGTCCACCCAGCCGGCGTCGATCTGTTCCCGGAGCGGCATCTCCCGCTGGAGGCCGGTGATGATCTTGCCGGGGTGGAGGGCGAACGCCCGGATGCCGTCGCCCTTGCCGAGGGCGTCGAGGTGCACGGCGAACAGGGCGTTGGCGGTCTTGGCCTGGCCGTAGGCCAGCCACTTGTCGTAGCCGGTGCGGAAGTGCGGGTCGTGCCGGCGGATGTCGGTCATGGCGTGCCCGGCGGAGCTGTACGCCACGACACGCGCCCCGCCCGCGGCGGCCAGGAGCGGGTAGAGCTCGCAGGCGAGCGTGAAGTGCCCGAAGTGGTTGGCGGCGAGCTGGAACTCCCACCCGGGACCGACGCGCCGCTCCGGGGTGGCCATGACTCCGGCGGCGGTGATCAGGAGGTCGATCCGGTCGACACGGTCGCCGATGTGCGCGGCGGCGGAACGGACGCTGTCGAGGTCGGTCAGGTCCATGGGGACGACCTCGCCGCCCTTCAGGTCCCGCAGGGCGGCTCGGGCGATGTCGGGGCGGCGGGCGGGGACGAGGACCCGGGCCCCGGCGGCCGTCAGGGCCCGGGTGCTCTCGAGGCCGAGCCCGGAGTAGCCCCCGGTCACGACGGCGGTCACGCCCGAGAGGTCGTGGCCGGCCATGACGTCCTCGGCGGTGGTGGCCGCGGAGAAGGGCGAGTTGAGCGGCTGCTGGTCGGTGTGGGTCATGGCGCCGACGCTACGATCTAGAGCGAGGTCTAGATCAAGCCCAGGGGTGAGCGGCGTGACCAGCACCGAGGGGTCCGAAGTGTCCGGGCAGTCGCTGAGCATCGGCGAGGTCGCCGACCGGACCGGACTGAGCGTGCACGCGCTGCGCTTCTACGAGCGCGAGGGTCTGCTCGTCGGGCCGGTCCGGCGCACGTCGGGCGGCAGGCGGCAGTACAGCCCCTTCGACGTCGACTGGCTGCTGATCTGCGTCAAGCTCCGCGAATCCGGCATGCCGCTGGCCGACCTCAAGCAGTTCGCCGGACTGGTGCGCCAGGGACCGGGCAACGAGGCGGAACGCCTGCGGCTGCTCGACACCCATCAACGGCGCGTCGACGCGCAGATCAAGGCGCTGGAGGAGTGCCGGTCCGTCATCGCCTGGAAGGTCGGTGTCTACGCCGAGCACCTCGCGCGCGGCGAAGCCGGTGGGCTCTGGGACCCGACGGCCTGAGGCCGTGGCGCCCGGTCGGACGCTTCGGCGACGCCCTCGCCGGATATTCGCTGTCGCGCCCGCCCCACGAGGGCACAGGATGACGGCCATGACTCTGGCCACCCCCACCCTGGACACCGATCGCCTGCGGCTGCGGCCCTTCACCGAGGACGACGCTGGCTTCCTCTACGCCATGCACAGCAGCACGCACGTGATGCGCTACTGGGACTCCCCGCCGTGGACCGAGCGGACTCGGGCGGAGCGGTTCGTCTCGGTGTGCCGGGAGGTGGAGGACGAGGGCACCGGGGCGCGGGTGGCGATCGACCGGGTTTCCGACGGGGCCTTCGTCGGCTGGTGCGGGCTGACGGCGTACGACCCCGTCTACCGCAGCGCGTCGTTGGGCTACTGCCTCGGCGAGGCGATGTGGGGCCACGGCTACGCGACGGAGGCCGCGCACGCCCTGCTGCGGTGGGCGTTCGACACGCTGGACCTGAACCGGGTGCAGGCCGAGGCCGATACCCGCAACGCGGCGTCGGCCCGGGTGCTGGAGAAGGTCGGGTTCGTGCGGGAGGGGACGTTGCGGGAGGACTGCGTCGTCGACGGCGAGGTGTCCGACTCCTGGGTGTTCGGGTTGATCAGACGCGAGTGGCGGCCCGTGCTCGACGGGCGGTGACTCCTCACCGGCACCGTTACCACACCCGGGCCTCGAACATGGAAGGGTCGACAGACCGTGGATTCGGATCGCCTGCTTCTCATACCGGCCCTGCTCGGCCTGGTCGCCCTCGTCTGGGTGTTCCGGAAGCGTCTGCTCGTGCGGGCGCGGGGCGTGGAGGTCAACGCGCGCTGCTACGACCGTGAGTGGCGGGCGCAGGGCGGCGGGCCCACGTTCCTCCTCGGGTTCCGGACGGAGGACGGGCGCAGGATGACCTGCTCCGCCACTGAGGGCGATGTGCCTCCGGGGACTCGTACCGGTGACACCGTGAGGGTTCGCTACGACCCGGCGGCGCCCGGCCGCGTGGAGACCGTCATCGCCTCCCGCAGGCCGCTGTGGAAGCGCGTCGACCTGGCCGTGCTGGTGGTGCTCGAGATCGTGTTCCTGACGTACGTCCTGCGCTGAAGAAGCCGGGGCGACGCGTTCCGCGCGCGTCCGTGAAGTGTTTCCCCGCCGCACCCCTTCTGTTCGCCGTGCCTGGCTACCTTCGCCTCGCCCGGCCCGGCAGCAGGAGAGGTATGTCCATGAGCGCCCCTGTCCACCGCACCTCCGAACGGCCTTCCGCAGCCGCCCTGGCAGCCGCCCGGCAGCGTCGGGAGGAAGGCCGGACCGGGGGTTCGTCCGGGCCCGGGTCCGGGACCTCGGCGGAGCAGGCCCTCCTCGGACTCCAGTCCAGCGCCGGCAACCAGGCGGCGGCCGCGACGGTGCAACGCGCCAGGGGCAGGACCCTGGAACGGGCCCCGGAGACCGACGCCGCCCGCCCCGGCTCCGCGCCCGGCGCCCGGCGCGACCCCGCCGGTCCCACCCGGCGCGGCTCCGAGTCCGGCACCCAGGGCATGGCCGTCGACCCCGCCCTCCGGGAGCAGGCCACCACCGCGAGGCGGGCCGCTCTGGCGGCCGGGTTCACGCCCTCGGGCCGCACCCGGCGCGGCTCCGACACGGACACCCGGCCCGGCCCGGCGGGTCTCACCCGGCGCGGCTCCGAATCCGGCACCCAGGGCATGGCGGTCGACCCCGCCCTCCGGGAACAGGCCGCCACCGCGCGGCACGCCGCCGAGGAGAAGGCGGCAGCGGAAGAGGCGGCGGAAACGCGACGACGCGTGCGCGCGGGGGCGGAAGCCGCGGCGGCCACGGCACGGAACCGCGGCACGGCGAAGAAGGCGGCACGCGAAGCGGCGGTCAAGGGAGCACGTCTCCTCGAAGAGGCGGAAGCAGCCGCGGCACAAGCGGCGGAGACAGAGCGGCGACGTCGCGCGGGGGCGGAAGCGGCGGCGGCCAAGGCACGGCAGCGCATCGCGGCGGCCGAGGCAGCGGCGGCGGAAGAGGACCGGCTGCGCCGCGAAGCGGAAGCAGCCGCCGAGGCAGACCGGCGCCGCCGCCTCGAAGAAGAATCACGCCCGCCCGCCGTGGAGGAAACACCCGCCGGCGTCGAGGAGGAAGCGGCACACACCACCGTCGAAGAGGAGGAGGAAGCGCACACCACCGTCGAGGACGTCACGCGCACCCCCGAGGAACGCGCGGCCAGAGACGCACGCCTCGCCGAACTCGCGGCCGGTTTCACCTCGTCGGGCCGCACGCGACGCGGCTCGGACCTCGACGTCCGACCCGACCGCGCCGACCTCACCCGACGCGGCTCCGACTCCGGCATCCGGTACACGGAAGTCGGCACCGGTCCCTGGGAACGCACCGACACGACCGGGGCCGACACACGCACCGGCACCACCGGGGCCGACACTAGCGCCACCCTCACCGAGGAAGCGGCGCCTCCCGCCGAGACCAGGGCCGAGGCCAGGAGTGATCGCCTGAAGGCGGTCGCCGAGAACGCGGACCAGGGGAAGCGGCTCCTCGAGCCCGCGGACGCCCTGGGCAAGGGCGTCCAGGCCCCCACCGCCGCGGGCCTCGGCCAGAAGGCCACGGAAACGGCGGCCAACGCCCCGAAGCCGGACACCGGCGGCGGGACGGGCGCCGAAGCCCTGAAGCACGACGCCTCCGCCACGGGGGTCTCCGGCGCGTCGCTGAGTGCCGTCACGGAACTCCTCTCCTTCGGCGCCAGCGTCGCGGATTCGTTCAGGAACCTGAGGACAGCCCTGGACAAGAAGAGCGGGGCCGGGTACCACAACGCTCACAAGAAGGGCAGGACCAAGGCCGCCGACGCGAGCGTGAGTGTCGCCAGTACGGGCGCCAACGCCGGCACCATCGCCAAGGAAGCGATCAAGCTGCAGGGTGTGGCGAGCACCGCGGCCTCCGCCGAGGCGAGCGGTGTCCTCAGCGGCGTCGCCGGTGTGGTCAAGAGCGTCCGGGCGGCCTTCAAGGCCAAGGGCGCGATGGAGAAGTGGAGGGGTCTGAGGCACCTCAAGAAGGACAACGCCGCCCACTCCGAACTGCTGGTCCGACTGGCGGCCGAGGCCAACACCGCCGAGCTCAACGCCCGTACCGCGAACGAGGCCGTGGAGGAGGCGAGGAACGACCGCGAAGGCCGTACGGAGGAGGAGTGGGCGGCGGGCATCAGGGCCGCCGGGGCCGCCTACGAGGCGGCGTCGCTGATCGAGGCCCGGGCCAAGGCCAACTTCCTCCGTGCCGAGCGGGACCTGGAGGACCTGACCGGCGTCACGAAACTCGCGACGAGGAAGCAGGTCAGCAAGGTGGCCAAGGAGGGGGGAGGCGGCCTCCTGGGCGAGGGTCTCAAGGGCGCGGGCGGCATCGCCACCGTGGCCATCGTCGCCACCGGAGCGCTTGCGTCCAACCCGGCGGGCTGGATCACGGCCGCGGTGGGGGCGGGCCTCGTCCTCCTCACCGCCGGGTACAAGGGGGGCCGGGCGGCCTACGGGCGATTCCAGGAGGCCCACCACCCCGAGCTCTACACGCCGGAGGGCGAGCCGATACCGGCGGCCAAGGACTCCGGGGACGCGCTGCTGCACGCCATGAAGTTCTGGAAGAAGATCACGAGGTACAAGCGCCAGCTGGCGGCGCACAAGATCTACAACATGGTCTCGAGCCCCCACACCGATCCCGCCCTGCGTGCCTCCGCCCTGCAGTTGATGATCCTGATCAAGGCCGGTTACACGGACCACAAGATGGAGCGGGAGAGGTGGGAGGAGAGCCTCATGAACCCGGCGGACAAGGGCAACTGGATCAAGGAGATCACGGACCAGCTCAGCTCCGGATCGTGATGCGGCGGGGCGGGAGCAGGGGCGACACGAGCCCGCGGCCCCACTCCCGCCCCACGGCTTCCCCGCGGAAGCGACCCGCGGAACCGGCCTGCTGACCGGGCCGGTCGAATCGGCCCGCTCAGCCGGCGGACGGCCGCTCCCGCAGCGCCTCCCCCAGCACCTCCCGCATCCCGAGGGGCTCCCTGCCCAGCAGTGCGGCCAGGGTCGGGTCGGCCACCGAGAACTCCCCGGCGCGGGCGGCGGCGAAGATGCCGAGGAGCTGGTCGGCGTAGTCCGCCGGGACGCCCTGGCCCACCAGGTGGTCCCGGAAGGCGGCGTCGGGGGCGGTGGCCCGCGTGAAGGTGCGGCCCGTCAGTTCGGTGGCGAGGGCGGCGATGTCGTCGAAGGTCAGCGCCCGCGACCCGGTGAGGGGCGGGGTGGGGCCCTCGAAGCGGCCCTCGTCGGCCAGGATCGCGGCGGCGGCCTCGGCCAGGTCGGCGTGCGCGGTCCAGGCGACCGGGCCGTCGGCGGGGAGCGCGATCTCCCCGGTCTCCAGGGCGTGGTCGAGGAAGTGTGCCGCGCTGGCGGCGTAGAAGCCGTTGCGCAGCGAGGTGAAGGGGACTCCGCAGCCGCGCAGGGTCTCCTCGGTGGCGGCGTGGTCGCGGCAGGCCTGGAAGTGGGACGCCTCACCGGCTCCCATCTGGCTGGTGTAGAGGATGCGGCGGGCGCCCGCCGTGACGGCCGCCTCGATCGCGGCGCGGTGCTGCTTGACGCATTCCTCGCCCATCTTGTCCACGGAGACGACGAGGACCTGCGAGGCGCCCTCGAAGGCGTGGGCGAGGCTCCCGGCGTCCGTGAAGCTGCCCTGCCGCACCCGCACCCCCCGGTCGGCGAAGGCCCGCGCCTGCGGCTTGTGCGGGTCGCGGACGCTGACGCCGACCCGGTCCGCGGGCACCCGGGTGAGCAGGTGCTCGACGATCTGACGTCCCAGTGTTCCGGTGGCTCCGGTCACGATGATCATGGTGTGCTCCCGTGTTCGCAGCGGTTTGTTTCCAGTGGAATCGCTTCAACAGTAACAGCGATATTTTCGTTGGCAACACGATCGCGGTATCGTCGGTTCATGCCCTCTCGCTCGGACCGGACCCGGCAGCGCGTCATCGAGGCCGCCATCGACCTGCTGACGCGCGGGGGACGCGACGCGGTCACCACGCGGGCGGTCGCCGAGGCGGCCGGGTTGCAGCCGCCGGCCATCTACCGGCTGTTCGGCGACAAGGACGGGCTGCTCGACGCGGTGGCCGAGCACGGCTTCGCGACCTTCCTCGCCGGCAAGCACGTCGACCCGAACCCGCCGGACCCCATCGCGGACCTGCGCCGCGGCTGGGACGTCGCCGTCGAGTTCGGTCTGGCCCATCCCGCGCTGTACACGCTGATGTACACCGAGCCCGCGAGGACGGGATCGGCCGCCTTCAAGGCCGGTATGGAGGTCCTCATGGGCCGCATGCGGCGCCTCGCCTCCGGCGGATGGCTCCGCGTGGACGAGGAGCTCGCCGCCCAGATCATCCACGCCACGGCGCGCGGCGCGGTGCTCACCTGGCTGTCCCTGCCCGAGGACCGGCGCGACCCGGCCCTGTTCACCACCCTGCGCGAGTCCATGGTCAGCGCCGTCACCTTCGAACGCCCGGCCGTGCGGGACACGGGCCCGGCGGGCGCCGCCCGTGCGCTGCGCGCCGCCCTCCCGGAGCAGGCGGTCCTCAGCGACGCGGAGCGGCGGCTGCTCGGGGAGTGGCTGGGCCGCCTCTCCGACGACGGCTGACCCCACCCGCCGCCGCGCCCCGACCGCCGCCGGGACGGGCCCAGGCCGCGACTCGCCGCCCCGACCGCCGCCGGGACGGGCTCAGGCGCGACTCGCCGCCACGACCGTCCCGGGTCGGCGGCGTGTCGTCGAGACCGTCCCCGGAGTCCGACTCGTCACCGAGTCCGAATCGCCACCGAGACCGACTCGGAGCCGCGACCGGCCGCCACGACCGCCTCAGGGCCGCGGACTCGCCGTCGAGACCGCCCCGGGCCCGCGGCTCGCCACCCTGACCCGCCGAGGGCGGCGGCCCGGCGCCCTCGGCGGGTCAGCTCACGGCCTCGACGCGCCGCCGGCACCCCCGCCGTCGCACACGGCCATGACGCGCGAACGCTTCTCCGTGCGCGACGCATGGCCGAAAGTCGCGCCCGGACACGGACGGTGTGCGGGCTCCCCGCCACGCCGGTCGATCGCGTCCGCCGCAGCGATACCAGGGGTCGTCCGCCGGTCCAACACCGTTTCCAGCCATAGGGCGGCGGCCGTCATCCACGCATTTTTCGCGTCAATCCTGCCCCGGTTCCGCCTCATGGTCACGAGGCTGACACGCGCTGTGAGCGCAAGCGGTATGGTCCCTTTCCGTACGCCGGACGCCGGTCGTGGACACGGGAGTTCGTGGCGGCTCGGGATGCGCGGTCCTGTGTTCGCCTCGAGTCCGCGTCGTCGTCTCCCCCCTGCTCGTACCGTCCCTCGCGTGTTCCCGGGAGTTCCATGTCGTGCGCCCTCGCCGTCGTCCGCGTCGAAGACTCCGCGGCACGTGGTGCCCACGGAAGACGCCGGTCCGCTCCGGCCCGCTGACGGCCCGGTCGCCATCGGACCGCCGGCGCCCCGTCCCGTCACACGGCACGCGGCGCCGTCCGGTCCCACCCCCCTCGCCGACACCGACGGCTTCCGATCCATGAGGACCTGATGACTGATCTGATACTGGCCGCCCTCGCGGCGCTGGCGGTGGCCGCGGTCGGTACCGCGTGGTACTTCCGGCGCACGGGTGAGCGGGCCCGACGCCGGGCCGAACTGCTGCGCGAGCACGCCGACCGGCTCACCCTGCAACTCGTCGCGGCCGAGCAGTGCGTGGGCCATCTCGCGGCCACCGTGATCCCCGCGGCGGCGCAGCCCGGCCAGGGCGGCACCGGGTCCGAGGGCGGGCTCCTCGTGCCGGCGCAGCTGGAGGGGACCCCGCTCGCCGAACGGCTGCGTGCCGTCCCCGGCGCGGTGGCCTCGGCGGTGGAGGACGTACGGTCTCAGGAGCACACCGCCGCCGAACTGGCCGCCGCGCACGCCGCGGACCGGGTACGGCAGGACACCGAGCGGCGGATCGAACAGGTGCGGCAGGAGTCCGTCGGCGTGGCCCGGGCCGCCGTGCGCGGCTTCGCCAACAACGTCGTGGCACGCTCGGCGCGGCTGGGCCGCTCCGTCAGCCAGGGCGTACGGCGGCACATCTCGGACGAGGCGTACGCGACACTCGTGGAGATCGACCACCTCGCGCAGCAGATGCTGCTCACCGCCGCGGGGTACTCCGTACTCGCCGGGGACAAGCTGTCCCGGCGCTGGCCCGCCACCCACCTGACCGACATCGTGCGCGCGGCCATGGGCCGGATCGAGGGGTACGAGCGGATCAAGCACCCCGAGATGGGGTCCGTGGTGGTCGAGGGCCGCGCGGTGGAGGCGGTCGTGCACGCGCTCGCCGTACTGCTGGACAACGCGCTGCGCTACTCGCCGCCCGCCGCCAGTGTCCACGTCTCGCTGGAACAGGGGCACCACGCGTGCTTCCTGATCGTGGACGACGCCGGACTGCGCATGGACGACGAGCGGCTGCTGTGGGCCAGCGACGTGATGTCCGGCGAACAGCGCGACGACATCACCCGCCTGGGTGCCCACCCGCAGACCGGGCTGCGCGTCGCGTCCCTGCTGGCGGAGAACTACGGCTTCCGCGTCGAACTGACCGCGCCCAACATCTACCAGGGGACCCGGGCCATGGTCGTCCTGCCGAAGAACCTGCTCGTCGACCCGGCGGCGGCACAGCCCGTCCCCCAGCCGGTCCCCCGGCCCGCCGCACCACGGCCCGTGGCCGAGCCCGTCTCCGCGTCCGTCGCCCCGCCCGTCGCCGAGCCCGCCGCCGTGGCCGCCCGGGTGGCGGAGCCCGCGGCGGCCCTCGCCGCGGAACCGGAACCGGGACGGCAGCACGGACCGGCGCACCACGGACCGCCGCACCACGGACCGGCGGAGCACGGACCGGAGCACGGACCGGCGGAGCCCGTACGGCAGCACGCTCCGGACCCCGCGCCCGGGCAGCGGCCCGAGTCGCACCCCGCACCGCAGGCGGGTACGCACCCCGTGCCGCGACAAGCACCGCAACCGGCGCCGCAGCGAGCACCGCACCCCGTACCGCACCCGGCACCGCAGCCCGAGTCGCAGACCGCGCCCGGGGGTGCCTCCCCGGGGGCCACCACCGCCAGCGGCCTGACCGTCCGTCGGCGCTCCACCGCCCCCGCCCCGGCACGCCGCCCCGCCGCGCCCGACGACACCGAGCCCGGCCGTCCCGCCGTCGCCGCCGCCTGGGCCGCGGGGACCCGCCGCGGCCGGCAGGGGGAGAACGCACCCGACGCCACCGCCGACGCCACCCGGACCGCCGGCCACGGCGCCGCTCACGACGAAGGACACTGACCGTGCAAGACACACACACCAACAGCCTGGGCTGGCTGCTCGACCAGGAACTCGGCACCGTCGAGGGCGTCCGCTACGCCGTGCTGATGAGCAGCGACGGCCTGCTGAAGGCCCGTACCGAGACGATCGGGCAGGACGACGGGGAGAAGTTCGCCGCGCTGACGGCGGCGCTGCGGGCGGCGGGCAAGGCCTGGGACGAGTTCACCGGCGGCGCGGGCATGCGCCAACTGCTGATCGAGTCGGTCGGCTGCATCGGGCTGACGACCACCGCCGCGAAGAACACCATGCTGTCGGTGTGCACGACCGGTCCCGACGCCGACGTCGGCCTGATCTCCCACCACATGGTGCGGCTCGCCACCCGGGTGGGGCACGAGCTGGCCACGGAGGAGCGCGTGCCGGTCGCGGACGGCGGCTCACCGGTATGAGCGGGCCGCGGCGTGACCCCGACATGGTCCGCCCCTACGTCCGCACCGGGGGCCGGATCCGCGCACGCGAGGACGTGCGTCTGGAGAGCGTGGTCATCGCCGCGACCGGCCCCACGGACACCCTCGGTCCGGACGCCCGCCGGGTGATGCGGCTCTTCGCCGGCGCCGACGGCGGCCTGGCCGTCGCCGACATCGCCGCCGCGCTGGAGCTGCCGCCCTCCACGGTGCGCATCCTCGTCTCCTCGCTGATGGACTCCGGCCACCTCGCCAGCCCCGTCGCCGCGATCGACGACCAGCCCGACTTCGACCTGCTCCAGGAGGTACTCCGTGGACTCCGCTCCATGGTCTGACCGGACCGCTCAGTCCGACGGGGCCGACCAGTCCGACGGGGCCGACCGGTCCGACGCGGCCGAGCGGTCCGTCACCTACGTCCCGGCCACGGTGACCCGGTCGGCCAAAATCGTGATCGCGGGCGGCTTCGGCGTCGGCAAGACGACGCTGATCGGCAGCGTCTCGGAGGTACGGCCGCTGCGGATGGAGGAGCCCATCACGCAGGCCAGCGCCGGTGTGGACGACCTGCGCGGCACCCCGCACAAGACGACGACCACCGTGGCGATGGACTTCGGCCGCATCCACATGGCCGGCGGCCGGCTCGCCCTGTACCTGTTCGGGCTGCCGGGACAGTCCCGGTTCCAGCCGCTGTGGGAGGACCTCGCCGAGGGCGCCCTCGGCTGCCTCGTCCTGGCCGACACCCGCGACCTCGACGCCTCCCACGACGCCCTCGGCCTGCTGGACGGCGCGGGCATCCCGTACGCCGTCGCCATCAACACCTTCCCCGACGCCCCGGACTACCCCGAGGCCGAACTGCGCCAGGCGCTGGCACTCGACCCGGCGACGCCCCTGACGTGCTGCGACGCCCGCGACCGCACCTCCGCCCTGCACGCCCTGATCACGCTCACGGAGTACCTCTCCGAGTACCGCTCAGCCGCCCTCCTGGAGTCCCGCCGATGACGTTGCCCTCCGCCGAGACCGCGCCGACGAGTCCGCCGGGCCGGATCGCCCTGTACGCCCCGGAGTTCGCCGCCGACCCGCACGCCGCCTACCGGAGCATGCGCCGCATCCACGGCCCCCTCGTCCCGGTCGACCTGGCGCCCGGCGTTCCCGCGACGCTGGTGATCGGCTACTACCAGGCCCGCCGCATCCTCAACGACCCGCTGCGCTTCCCCGCCGACCCCCGCGCCTGGGAGAGGCTGATCCCGGCGACCTGCCCGGTGCGGCCGATGATGGAGTGGCGGCCCAACGCGCTGCGCTCGGGCGGCGCCGAACACGCCCGCTACCGGGCCGCGAACACCCACGCCATCGACAAGGTCGACCAGCACGGGCTGCGCGCCCTCGTCGAGAAGGTCGCCGACGGCGCCATCGACGGGTTCCGCGCCGCCGGCTCGGCGGACCTGCTCACGCAGTACTCGTTCCCCATCGCGTTCAGTGTGCTGAGCGCACTGCTGGGCTGCCCGGACGAGATCGGGCAGCGCATCGCCGACGGCATGGCGAAGATCTTCGACACCACCAACGCCGACGACGGCAACCGGATCCTCGCCCAGGCCGTGTCCGACCTCGTGACCCTGCGCCGACGCCACCCCGGCGACGACATCACGTCCCGGCTGGCCCTGCACCCCGCCGACCTGACCGACGAGGAGATGAGCCACCAGCTCGTCACGCTCTACGGCGCCGGGATCGAGCCGCTGACCAACCTGATCAGCAACACGATCCTGAAGATCCTCACCGACGAGGAGTTCTCCGCGGATCTGCACTCCGGTCTCTCCACGGTGCGCGACGCGCTCGACGCCGTCCTCTACACCGACCCGCCGATGATGAACTACTGCATCTCCTACCCGCCGTACCCCGTCGACGTGGAGGGCGTGCTGCTGCCCGCCGACCAGCCGGTGGTGATCTCCATGTCGGCCGCGAACAACGACCCGGCCCTCACGGACGGCGTGCCCGTGGGCAGCCACGCCGGCAACCGCGCCCACCTGGCCTGGAGCACCGGCCCGCACACCTGCCCGGCCCGCTCGCACGCCTACCTCATCGCCGAGACCGCGGTCACCCACCTCCTGGACGCGCTCCCGGAGACGGACCTCGCCCGCCCCCTCGCCGAACTGACGTGGCGCCCGGGGCCGTTCCACCGCGCCCTGGAGTCCCTGCCCGTGACCTTCCCCGCCGACCCCGGCGCGCAGCACGCCGCACACCGAGCCGCACACCAAGGAGCCAGGCCATGACGACGCAGCAGCCCGTCCTCGTCCTCGACCCCACCGGCGCCGGACACCACGCCGAGCACCGTGCCCTGCGGGCGGGCGGCCCGGCCACGCGGGTGGACGTCCTCGGCGTTCAGGCCTGGTCGATCAGCGACCCCGCCCTGCTCAAGCACCTGCTCACCAGCCCCGACGTGTCCAAGGACGCGCGGGCGCACTGGCCCGCCTTCGGTGAGGTCGTCGGCACCTGGCCGCTGGCGCTGTGGGTGGCGGTGGAGAACATGTTCACCGCGTACGGGCAGGGCCACCGCAAGCTGCGCCGCCTGGTGGCGCCCGCCTTCAGCGCCCGGCGAATAGCCGCTATGCGGCCCGCGGTCGAGACGATGGTGACCGCGCTCGTCGACCGGCTCGCGACCCTCCCGGCCGGTGAACCGGTCGATCTGCGCCAGGAGTTGGCCTACCCGCTGCCCATCGCCGTGATCGGGCACCTCATGGGGGTGCCCGAGGAGCGGCGGGACGGCTTCCGGGCGCTGGTCGACGGCGTCTTCGACACCACGCTCGACCAGGCCGAGGCACAGGACAACACCGCGCGCCTGTACGGGGTCCTCGACCAGCTCATCGCCGCCAAGCGCGCCACTCCGGGCGACGACATGACGTCCCTGCTCATCGCCGCGCGGGACGACGAGGAGGACGGCGCCCGCCTCTCCCCCGCGGAGCTGCGCGACACCCTGCTGCTGATGATCAGCGCCGGGTACGAGACCACCGTCAACGTGATCGACCAGGCCGCCCACACCCTGCTGACCCACCCCGACCAGCTCGAACTGGTGCGCAAGGGGGAGGTCTCCTGGGAGGACGTCGTCGAGGAGACGCTGCGCCACGAACCGGCGGTCAAGCATCTGCCGCTGCGGTTCGCGGTCACCGACATCCCGTTGCCGGACGGGCGGACCATCGCGCGCGGGGACGCGATCCTCGCCTCGTACGCCGCGGCCAACCGCCACCCGGACTGGCACCGGGACGCCGACACCTTCGACGCCACGCGCACCGTCAAGGAGCACCTGGCGTTCGGCCACGGCGTCCACTTCTGCCTGGGCGCTCCGCTGGCCCGCATGGAGGTGGCCCTCGCGCTGGAGAGCCTGTTCGGCCGCTTCCCGGACATCCGCCTCGCCGACCCGGCGGAGGAGCTGCCGCCGGTGCCCTCCCTGATCAGCAACGGCCACCAGCGGCTCCCGGTCCTGCTGCACGCCGGCTGAACGGCGGGCAGCGGAACCGGGGCCCCGGGAGCCCGCGGCCCGGCGCTGAGGATCAAAGGCTGAGGTCCCGGGGCATCAGCCGAACATCCCCGGCTCGTAGTCACCGGCCGGCTGCTGGGTGATGACGTTCAGGCGGTTGTACGTGTTGATGACGGCGATCAGCCCGACCAGGGCGGTGAGCTGCTCCTCGTCGTAGTGCTCGGCGGCGTTCGCCCAGGCCTCGTCGGTGACGCCGCCGGAGGCGTCCGCGATGCGGGTGCCCTGCTCGGTGAGTTCGAGGGCGGCGCGCTCGGCGTCGGTGAACACCTTGGCCTCCCGCCAGGCGGCGATCAGGTTGAGGCGCAGCGAGGTCTCCCCGGCCTTCGCGGCGTCCTTGGTGTGCATGTCGAGGCAGAAGCCGCAGCCGTTGATCTGACTGGCGCGGATCTTGACCAGCTCCTGGGTCGCGGCCGGCAGGGTCGAGTCGGCCATGGCCTTGCCCGCGGAGTTGATGTGGCGCAGGAGCTTGCCCGCGAGCGGGTTGGCGAACATGTCGAGGCGCGCTTCCATGAGGGGTTCCTCCGTCGTCGGCGGTGCACGTGGGTCGTGCACGTGGGTCGGTGCTCGTTGGTCGTACACAGCTACGACGGACGCCGGGAGCGCGATGTGACAGGCCGGAGCACCCGGAACATGTGACCTGCGTCTCACCCGTTCGGGGTGGCTCGCTCCAGCAGTCGGCGCAGTGCCGCCGTCACCTCGGCCGGGCGTTCGTCCATCACCCAGTGGCCTGCGCCGTCCAGCAGGGTCAGCTCGGCACGCGGCACGGCCCGGGCCAGCTCTGTCGCGATCGCCGGGCTCAGGTACGGGTCGTCGCGACCCCAGACGACCGCCGTCGGGCAGGAGACGCCGGGCAGGCCGCGGCGCAGTTCGGGGCGGGGCGGGGTGCGGTAGTCGCCGAAGTAGTGGAGCAGCCAGCGGCGGCCCTGCGGCGTCGCCATCCAGCCGACGTAGCCGTCCAGGAGGCGCGGGTGGAGGCGGCCGGCGCGGACGAGCGGGGCGAAGGCGCGGCGGTGCAGGGCGGCGTAGGGCAGGCGTGTCGCCGGGCGGCGGAGTACGGCGCTGCGTCCGAGGACACCGAGGAGGCTGAAGAGGGCGTACCAGCGGCCGGTGAACGTGCCCTGCGCGCGGCTGTTGAGGACGGCCAGCCGCCGTACCCGCCCGGGGTGGGTCTGGGCGAGGCCGAGGGCGAGGAAGCCGCCGTAGTCGTGGCCGGCCAGGTTCACCGAGTCGAGGCCCAGCGCGTCGAGGAGCCGGCCGAGGCGGGCGACCTCGGTGGCGTAGTCGAAGGACAGGTCGAGGGGGCGGTCCGACTCGCCCCAGCCGAGGAGGTCCGGGGTGATGACGCGGTGGCGGGCCGACAGCGGCGGGACCTGGTGGCGCCAGCAGTGGTGGTCGGCCGGGTAGCCGTGCAGGAGCAGGAGGGGCTCGGCGTCGGGCGGGCCGGACTCCCAGCAGGCCACGCGGGCGCCGTCGACGACGACCGGCCGGGCGCGGGTCCGTTCGGTGCCGGCGCTGTCCGTACTCATCGGTGCCCCGCTTCCTCGCGTGCCGTCCGTCCCCCTCCCGCAAGGACGGGTACCCGGAAGTCCGGCGGTCAGGGCACGGGGTTGGGCCGAACGGGGGGCTCGGGGTCACCGGGGGCGCGGTTCCGGGGCCTTCACCCCGGCGCGTGCGCCCGGCGCGGTGAGGATTAGCCTCGGTGCCGGTAATCGTGTGCGTGCGGCAGGAGGCAGACATGGCGAAGGTTCCCAGCGCGGTGGTGGCCGCGAGTGGTCTGGTCGGCGGGTACGGCGTGGCCCGGTGGACGAGGAAGCGGGAGCTGGGCGGGGTCGTGCTCGCCGTCGCCGGGGCGGCTGCCGCGCGGCAGTGGCGGGCGCGGGCGGGCGGCCGGGCCGCGGGCGCGCTGACGGCCGCCTACGTCGCCGGTTTCGCCGGGTCCCACCCGCTGGCGAAGAAGGTGGGCGCCTGGCCGTCCGTCCTCGGTGTCGCCGGTGCGGTGGCGCTGGCCTCCTGGGCGGTCGCCGACCGGCGTGCCTGAGGGGTGCCCGGAGGTCAGGACCTGTGCGTCAGTACGTTGATCACCCGGCCGTTGGGGTCCCGTACGAAGAACCGCCGTACTCCCCACTCCTCGTCCCGCGGCTCCCTGACGATCTCGGCGCCCGACGCGGCCACCTGGGCGTAGACCGCGTCGACGTCCTCGACCTCCACGCTCAGGTCGGGCACGACGGGCGCGCTGCGTTCCTCGGTGAAGAGGCTGATCTGGGCGGTGGGGTTGGACGGGGAGGCCAGGGTCGTGACCCAGCCCATGTCCATGACCTCCTCGAAGCCGAGCAGGCCGTAGAACTCGCGGCTCGTGTTCCACTGCTCCTCGGCCTCGACATGGATGTTGGGGACGATCCTGCGGATGCTCATCGAAGGCTCCTCACGTCTGCGCCGGGTCGGCGTGTGCGACGCTACGCGGTCTTGGCACCGGAGTCCGTCCCTTCCGCCGGGTCCGGCGCCGCCGTCGACAGCGGTTCCGCGATGTCCTCCAGCGAGCGGCGTTCCGCCTTCACCGCGAGGAACGCCGCCACCAGCCCGGCCGCGCACATCAGCCCCGCGCCGATCTGGAAGGCCAGGACCGTGTCACCGACCACACCGGACTCGGTCAGGTCGGCGAAGAGCAGCGGGCCGCTGATGCCGCCGGCGGCGGTACCGAGGGCGTAGAAGAAGGCGATGGCCATGGCCCGGGTCTCCATGGGGAAGATCTCGGAGACGGTCAGGTACGCGCTGGAGGCGCCGGCCGAGGCGAAGAACAGCACCACGCACCAGCAGGCCGTCATGGTGTTGGCGGTCAGTGAGCCGCGGTCGAAGAGCCAGGCGGTGCCGAAGAGCAGGATGCCGGAGAGCAGATAGGTGCCGGAGATCATGATCCGGCGGCCGACCGTGTCGAAGAGCTGGCCGAGCAGCAGCGGGCCGCAGAAGTTGCCCGCGGCGATGACGGCGAAGTAGTAGCCGGTGCTGCCGGTCGGCACGTCGAAGAACGTGATGAGGATGGTGCCGAAGCCGAAGGTGATGGCGTTGTAGAGGAAGGCCTGGCCGATGAAGAGGGACAGGCCGAGGACCGCGCGGCGCGGGTAGCGGCGGAAGACGGTCTTGGCGATCAGACCGAAGCCGATGCTCTTGCGCTGGTGGATGGTGATCTCACCGGCCGGCGGCGGCAGCTTCTCGCCCTTCTCCGCCTCGATCCCCCGTTCGACGGAGGAGACGAGTCCGTCGGCCTTCTCGCCCTGGCCGTGGATGAACTGCCACCGTGGACTCTCCGGCACGTGCCGCCGCACCAGCAGCACCACCAGGCCCAGGACCACGCCGAGGGCGAAGCTGAGCCGCCAGCCGATGTCCTTGGGGAAGATGTCGGTGTCCAGCATCACGATGGACAGCAGGGCGCCGCCGATCGCGCCGAGCCAGTAGCTGCCGTTGATGATGAGGTCGACCCGGCCCCGGTAGTGGGACGGGATCAGCTCGTCGATCGCGGAGTTGATCGCCGCGTACTCGCCGCCGATGCCGAAACCGGTGAGGAAGCGGAAGAGGAAGAACCACCAGGACTCGAAGGAGACCGCGGTCAGCGCGGTCGCCGCCAGGTAGACCACCAGGGTCAGCATGAACAGCTTCTTGCGGCCGTGGCGGTCGGTCAGCCAGCCGAAGAACAGCGCCCCGGAGCAGGCGCCCGCCACGTACAGGGCGGCGGCGAGCCCGGTGATCTGGGCGGAGCTGATGTCCAGGCCGCTGCCGTCCTCGGCGATGCGTCCGGCGACGTTGCCGACGATCGTGACTTCCAGGCCGTCCAGGATCCAGACGGTGCCCAGGCCGATCACGACCATCCAGTGCCATCGGGACCAGGGCAGCCGGTCCAGACGGGCCGGAACCGCCGTGGTGACGGTTCCGGTGGAGGCGGGCACCGAGGCCGGCGAGTCTCCTGTCATGGCTCCCTCTCCGTCGAGCGAACGCCTCCCGTGTGCCCCGCGCCCGGGGGACCACGCCCGCCGCGCCGGGAGGCCGCCGGGCCGCCCGTGGCGGCCCTACGCCCCCAGGATGCGGGAGACCGTGTAGATCAGCAGCCCGGCCAGCGAGCCGACCACCGTGCCGTTGATCCGGATGAACTGGAGGTCGCGGCCGATGTTCGCCTCGATCTTCTTCGTGGTGTGCTCGGCGTCCCAGCTCGCCACCGTGTCCGTGATCAGCGAGGTGATCTCCTTGCGGTAGGTGGTCACCACGTACACCGCGGCGCCCTCCACCCAGCCGTCGACCTTGGCCTGCACCTTGGCGTCCGAGGCCATCCGGGCGCCCAGCGACAGCAGCGAGGCGCGGACCCTGAGCCGCAGTTCGCTGCGCTCGTCCTCCGCCGCCGAGACGATCATGGACCGTACGGCCGTCCAGGCGGACGCGATCAGGTCCTGGACCTCGCCCCGGCCCAGCACCTCGGTCTTCAGCCGCTCCACCCGCGCCCGGGTCTCCGTGTCGGACTGCAGGTCGGCGGCGAAGTCGGTGAGGAAGCGGTCGAGGGCGCCGCGCGCGGGGTGGGCGGGCATGTCGCGCATCTCGGTGACGAAGCGCAGCAGCTCCTTGTAGACGCGATCGCCGATCCTCTTGTCGACGAACCGCGGGGTCCAGCCGGGCGCCCCGCCCTGGACGGCGTCCATCACGGAGTCGCCGTGCAGGATCAGCCAGTCGTGGGCGCGGGAGACGATCAGGTCGACGGCGCGTCTGTGACCGCCGTCGGAGACGACCCGGTCCAGCATCTTGCCGATGCCGGGGGCGATCTCCTGGGCGTCGGCCCGGCGGGTGATGGCCTCGCCGACCACCGCCTGGACGTCGGAGTCGCGCAGTACGGTCAGGGCGCCGCGCAGGGCGGCGGACAGCTCGGCCGTCACCCGGTCGGCGTGCTCGGGCACGGCGAGCCAGGCACCGAGCCGGCTGCCGATGCCGACGGCCCGCAGCCGCCCGCGCACGACGTCCTCGGACAGGAAGTTCTCCCCGACGAACTCGCCCAGCGAGACGCCCAGCTGGTCCTTCTTCTTCGGGATGATCGCGGTGTGCGGGATGGGCAGGCCGAGGGGGTGCCGGAAGAGCGCGGTGACCGCGAACCAGTCGGCGAGCGCGCCCACCATGCCGGCCTCGGCGGCGGCGGACACGTAGCCCGCCCAGGCGCCCGCGCCCCGGTGCTCCGCCCACTCGGCCAGCACGTACACCACGGCGACGAACACCAGCAGGCCGGTGGCGGTGAGCTTCATCCGCCGCACGCCGCGGCGCTTGACCTCGTCGGCCGGGCTGAAGGACGTCATCGCGCGGTCGCGGACCACGCCCGCGGCGGACCCGCCGCCCGCCGCCCGCTCCCCGGCGCCTTTCGAGTCCTGGCCGCCTTCGGGAAGTTCCGTCCTCGTGCGTTCCATCCGCTCCACCGTTCGCCGATCCGTCCCGCGCACATTGTCCCTTCCTGACCGACTCCCGGAACGGAACACAAGTTCCCGGCGTCTGTCCCGGGAGGGGGAACGCACAGGGCTCCTGCGGCCCTTCCTCCACCCATGCCGCATCATGGGTACATCGCAACGGAGCCCGGGGGCTCCCCTCTTCCGAGGAGAACAACACAGCATGACCCGGGGTCGTGACGGGGGTGCGGGGGCGCCTCCCACCAAGCACCGTGCCCTGCTCGCGGCGATCGTCACCCTGATAGTGGCGATCTCCGCGGCCATATACGCCGGAGCGTCCGCGGACGGCGGCAGCAGGGACGGCACACCACTGGCCGGAGGCCGTCTCCCGCGGGGCGACGTCGCCCCCGCCTCCACCGGCGCCTGGGTGGGCGCCTGGGCCACCGCGCCCGCCGCGGCCGAGCCGGGCACCGGGACAACGGGCATGGCGGGGCGTTCGGTACGCAACGTCGTGCACACGAGCGTCGGCGGTACGAGCGCGCGGATCACCCTGTCCAACCTCTACGGGCAGGCGCCGCTGACGGTCACGCACGCCTCCATCGCCCTGGCCGCCGGCCACGACACCGCCGCCGCGCTCGCCGACACCATGCGCCGGCTGACCTTCCGGGGCAGCCCACGCGTGATCATCCCGGCGGGCGGCCAGGTGATGAGCGACGCCGCCCGCATCGTCGTCCCCTACGGCGCGGACGTCCTGGTCACCACGTACTCCCCCGTCCCGTCGGGGCCGGTGACCCACCATCCGCAGGCCCGGCAGACCAGCTACCTCGCCGACGGCGACCGCACGGCGGACGTCGCCGCCGCCGCGTACACCACCCGGACGCCGTACTGGCGCTACCTGACCGCGCTGGACGTGCTGAGCCACGAGGCCGAGGGCACCGTCGTGGCATTCGGCGACTCCATCACCGACGGCTTCGGCTCCCAGACCGGCGCCAACCACCGCTGGACCGACGTCCTCGCCGAGCGGCTGCACGACGCGGCCGGGGACGGGCGGGACGCGCCACGCTACGGCGTCGTCAACGAGGGCATCAGCGGCAACCGGATCCTGACCGGCAGGACGGGCCGGCCGGCCGACAACCCGAGCGCCCTGAACCGGTTCGAGCGGGACGTGCTGCAGCGCACCAACGTCAGGGCCGTCGTCATCGTCCTCGGCGTCAACGACATCCTGCACAGCCCGGAACTCGCCGACCGGGACGCCGTCCTCACCGGCCTGCGCACCCTGGTCGACCGGGCGCACGGCCGGGGCATGAAGGTCGTCGGCGCGACGATCATGCCGTTCGGCGGCTACCACGCCTACACGAAGGCACGCGAGACGATGCGGCAGGAGATCAACGAGGAGATCCGCTCCGGCCGGCTCTTCGACGCGGTCGTCGACTTCGACCAGGCTCTGCGCGACCCCTACGACCCGCGCCGCCTGCGCTCCGACTACGACAGCGGCGACCACCTCCACCCCAGTGACAAGGGCTACGCCCGGATGGGCGAGGTCATCGACCTGGACACCCTGAAGGGCACGGCACCGGTCGCCGCGTAGCGGGTCAGTCCTCGCCGCGCCTGCGCCGGTCGCGGTCCTCGCGGCGCAGTTCGCGCTGCTCACGGCGTTCGTCGCGGTGCTCGCGCAGCATGTCCCGGTGCCCGTCCAGCATCATGCGGTGGGCGTCCTCCACGTCCTCCCGGACAGAGGAGCGCAGTTCCCGCCGCGCGGCCTTGCGCTCCAGCTTCTCCTGTCGGCGCTCCTCCCTCAGCCGCTCCCGCTCCGCCCGCGTCACCTTGCGCTCGACGCCGACGCCGCCCCAGAAGGCGAAGCCCGTCACCACCACGCGCGGGGCGCCCGGGTCCCCGGGGACGCCCTCCTCGCTGTGGTCGAAGCCGCCCATGATGCCGATGCCGCGCACGACCACCTCGACACCCGGCGGCACGACCACGTTCATCCCGCCCATGATCGCGACGCAGTTGATCACGATCTCGCCGGCCGCGAAGTCCGCCTCGCGCAGGTCGATCTCCCCACCGCCCCAGAACGCGAAGGAGTTGAACCGCCTCGGCACCGTCCAGCGCCCCTTGCGCTGGAAACCGGACATCACCGCGACCGCCCAGGTCGACGAGGCCTCCCCGCCGGTGATCCGCCCCGCCCAGCCCCCGCCCCGCTCGGGCTCCTTGGTCATCGACACCCGGGGCGCCCCGCCCGCCCCGCCGACCGGCAGGTCACGGGTGATCGGCGCCAACTCCCCGTACGTACGCGCGCTGTACGTGGCGTCCAGCCGCTCCTCGAACTCGCTCATGTCCAGCCGCCCCTCCGCGAGGGCGTCCCTCAGGACCTCGGCGACTCGTTCACGGTCGGCGTCGGATGCGCGGAGTTCCGGGGCGTCGTCGGTCATGGACAGCAGCCTACGAGTTCGCCGCGCCGGACACTACGCGCCCGCGCGTTCCGCGTACATCTTCGCGATCACCGACTCGATGTCCGGCTCCCGCACCGACAGGTCCACCAGCGGATACTCCGCCGCGATCCGCGCCACCAGCCCGGCCGCCGACGCCGACGCCGGGAACGCCAGCCACTGCCGCGGCCCCTCCACCCGCACCACCCTCGCCGGCTCCGGCGCCTCGATCGGCGGCAACTCCCTTTCCAGGTCCACCACCAGCGTGCGTTCGCTCTCCCCCGCCTCGTGCAGCCCCTCCAGCGGACCGTCGTACATCAGCCGCCCGTGGTCGATCACCATCACCCGCGAGCACAACTGCTCGATGTCCTGGAGATCGTGCGTGGTCAGCAGCACCGTCGTACCCCGCTCGGCGTTCAGGTCCCGCAGGAACCCGCGCACCTTGGACTTGGACACCACGTCCAGACCGATCGTCGGCTCGTCCAGGTACAGCACCTCCGGATCGTGCAGCAGCGCCGCCGCGATGTCCCCGCGCATCCGCTGCCCCAGGGACAGTTGCCGCACCGGCACGTCCAGCAGCGCCTCCAGTCGCAGGAGTTCGACGCAGCGGTCCAGGTTCTCCCGGTAACGGGCGTCCGGAATGCGGTACATGCGGTGCATCAGCCGGTAGGAGTCGATCAGCGGCAGGTCCCACCACAGCGTCGTGCGCTGCCCGAAGACGACCCCGATACGGTGCGCCAGCCGCGTCCGCTCCCGGGACGGATCGACACCGGCCACCCGCAGCCGCCCGCCGCTCGGCGTCAGGATGCCGGTGAGCATCTTGATCGTCGTCGACTTCCCGGCCCCGTTCGGCCCGATGTAGCCGACCATCTCCCCGCGCGACACGGTGAACGACAACCCGTCCACGGCGCGCACCTGCCGCCGCTCCCGCTTCATGAAGCCCGTCTTCTTGCGCACGTCGAAGACCTTCTCGACACCGTCCAGCTCGATGAAGGCCGCCGCGCCCGCCCCGGTCGGCGTCATCGACTCCCGCTCCGTCATCTCCCTCACGTCCCTCGCGTCCCTCATGTCCCTCAGCTCCCCGTACTCCGGTACGAACGCAGACCCGCCCGCCAGGCCAGCCCCGCCAGCGCACAGCAGCCCACCGCCACGAACGGCGGCGCGAACGCCGCCCACCCGGGCAGGTCCAGCGGGTACGGCCGCCCCAGCAGGTAACTCGCCGGCAGCCAGTTCACGAACGCCAGCGGCACCACGAACGTCGCCCCGCGCACCAGGTCGAGTGCGAACACCGTCGGCGGGTACTGGAGCATCGTCGTACCGCCGTAGGTGAAGGCGTTGGACACCTCCGAGGCGTCCTGCGCCACGAACTGGAAGGCCGCCGCAGCCACGAACACCGCGCAGAAGATCCCGGCCCCGCTCAGCACCGCCAACGGCAGCAGCAGCACCCTCCCCGGCGTCCAGTCGATGTCGACGACCGCCAGCGCGTACCCCAGCACCAGCAGCCCCTGCACCACCCGGCCGAGCCGGCGCAGCGCGAACCGGTCCGCCGCCACCTGGGCCAGCACCGGCACCGGACGCACCAGCAGCGTGTCCAGCGTGCCGTCGCGCACCCGGCGGCCCAGCCGCTCCATCGAACCGATCGCCAGGTCGGCCAGCCCGAAGGACACCCCGGACAGCCCGTACAGGAACGCCACCTCGGGCAGCGACCAGCCGCCCAGCGCGTCCACCCGGGAGAACATCAGCAGGATCGTCACGAAGTCCAGCGCGGTCATCGCGAAGTTCCCGAACGTCGTCAGCGCGAACGACGTGCGGTACGCCATCGTCGACCTGATCCACATCCCGGCGATCAGCCCGTACGCGCGCACCCCCTCCACCGCCCGGCCGCGCCGCACCCCCCACCCGGTCGCCTCAGCCACCCTGGACCACCACCCGCCGCGTCGCCGCCGACTGCACCAGCCGGCCCAGCGCGAGCAGCGCCACCGCCCACGCCCCCTGGAACAGATACGTGCCCAGCGGATCCGCCTCGCCCAGCAGCACATCCGCAGGCGCCTGCAGCAGCGACGACCACGGCAGCGCCCGCACCACCTCGCCGAGCGCCCCCGGGAACACGTTCAGCGGCAGCAGCATCCCCGAACAGAACAGCCCCGCCAGCCACGCCATCTGCGTCACCCCCGTGCCGTCGAGCAGCCAGAACGCCGACAGCGCCACCAGATACCGCAGCGCGAACCCCACCAGCATCGCCAGCACCACCGCCACCACGAACGCCGCCCACACGGACACCTCCCGCGGCAGCGCCACCGGGAAGAACAGCGACCCGAACACGAACGGCACCACCCCGCGCCCCAGCAACTGGAACAGCGAGCGCCCCACGTCCGCCGCCAGCCACCACAGCTGGAGATCGACCGGCCGGTACAGATCGACGGCCACATCACCCGTACGGATGCGTTCCATCAACTCGTCCTCGAACCCGCCGCCGCCGATCGCCAACGCCGCCAGCAGCGCCTGCCCCAGCCACACGAACGTCACGGCCTGCGCCTGGTCGTACCCTCCGAGCTGCGGTTTCTCGTCCCACAGGGCCAGATAGGTGTAAACCAGGATCAATCCGAACACGGTGTTGGTGAACACCCCGGCGGCAGTGGCCGCCCGATAGGTCGCGTACCGTCGGAATCCCCCCACCGCGACGGCCACGTACAACCGCCCCGATCCCGCACCCACAGCCCTCCCCCTCCGACCGGCACCAAAGCGCAGGAGCCTAGTACGGGCGCGCAGGCCCGTGCCACGGAATTTCACGGGTGTGCCGTCGAGTGGGAACGGAACGCACGGTGCGAGAGTCTTCTCCTGAAGAACTCAGACGTTCCGAAAACCGTACGAAGTGAAACAGGAGTCCGTGCACGAGATGAGTGACGAGCCGCAGCCGCGACAGCCGGACGAGGGCTGGGCGCCGAAAGAGCCCCAGCCGGCCGGCGAGGGGCCGACGGGGGAACCGGGCGAACAGGGACAGCGCGCGGAACACGCGGAGCACGGAGAGCCGGGCAAGGCGAAGAAGCCCAAGCGGCCCAAGCGCACCGGCTGGCGCCGGCTGATCCCCACCTGGCGCATCGTGCTGAGCACCGTCGTCATCGGCCTGCTGCTCATCGTCGGCGGCTTCTTCCTCGGCTACCACCTGGTGCAGATCCCCGCCGCCAACGCGCTCGCCACCAAGCAGTCCAACGTCTACCTCTACGCCGACGGCAGCGTCCTCGCCCGCGACGGCGAGGTCAACCGGGAGAGCGTCGGCCTCGCCCGCATCTCCAAGGACGCCCAGCACGCCGTCCTCGCCGCCGAGGACCGCGACTTCTACACCGAGTCCGCCATCGACCCCGGCGCGATGATCCGGGCCGGCTGGAACACCGCCACCGGCAAGGGCAAGCAGTCCGGCTCCACCATCACCCAGCAGTACGTCAAGAACTACTACCTGGGCCAGGAGCAGACCGTCACCCGCAAGGTGAAGGAGTTCTTCATCTCGATCAAGCTCGACCGGGAGAAGAGCAAGAGCGAGATCCTCGAGGGCTACCTCAACACCAGCTTCTTCGGCCGCGGCGCCTACGGCATCCAGGCCGCCGCCCAGGCCTACTTCGGCGTCGACGCCAAGGACCTCACCGCCGCCCAGGGCGCCTACCTCGCCTCCCTCCTCAACGCCCCCAGCCAGTACGACGTCGTCGCCCACCCCGAGAACCGGCCCGCCGCCGAGGGGCGCTGGAACTACGTCATGAACGGCATGGCCGACAAGGGCTGGATCAGCGCCACCGACCGCGCCGCCGCGAAGTTCCCCAAGCCAAAGCAGTCCACGATCTCCACCGGCATGTCCGGACAGCGCGGCTACGTCGTCAACATCGTGCGGAAGTACCTCATCGAGAACGACATCGTCGACGAGGAGGAACTCGGCCGCGGCGGCTACCGCATCACCACCACCCTCCAGAAGGACAAGCAGGACGCCTTCGTCAAGGCCGTCGACGACAAGCTGATGTCACAGCTGGACCAGAAGGAGCGCAAGGTCGACACCTACGTCCGCGCGGGCGGCGCCTCCGTCGACCCGAAGACCGGCAAGGTCGTCGCGATGTACAACGGCATCGACTACGTCAAGCAGTACACACCCAACGCCGTACGCCGCGACTTCCAGGTCGGCTCCACCTTCAAGCCCTTCGTCTTCACCTCCGCCGTCGAGAACGACTCCGAGACGCAGGACGGCCGCACGATCAACCCCAACACCCGCTACGACGGCACCAGCGAACGCCCCGTCCAGGGCTGGAGCGGCGGCCGCTACGCCCCCGAGAACGAGGACCACCGCGACTACGGCGACGTCACCGTCCGCGAGGCCACCGACAAGTCCATCAACGCCGTGTACGCCCAGATGGCCGTCGACGTCGGCTCCGACAAGGTCAAGCAGACCGCAATCGACCTCGGGCTCTCCCCGGACACCCCGGAACTGACCCCCTCCCCCTCCATCGCCCTCGGCGTCGCCACCGCCAGCCCCCTGGACATGGCGGAGGCCTACGCGACCATCGCCAACCACGGCAAGCACGGCACCTACACGCTGGTCGAGCAGGTCATGAAGGACGGCAAGCGGGAGGTCGAGCTGCCCGAGCGGCGCGAGCGCCAGGCCGTCAGCCGCCAGGCCGCCGACACCACCACCTCCGTCCTGCGCAGCGTCGTCGAGAAGGGCACCGCCACCGCCGCCCAGGCCGCCGGCCGGCCCGCCGCGGGCAAGACCGGCACCGCCGAGGAGGACACGGCCGCCTGGTTCGCCGGCTACACCCCCGACCTGGCCACCGTCGTCGCCGTCATGGGCCAGGACCCGAAGACCGCCGCCCACAAACCGCTGTACGGCGCCATGGGCCTGGAGCGGATCAACGGCGGCGGCGCCCCCGCCGAGATCTGGGGCCAGTACACCCGCAACGCCCTCAAGGGCGAACCGGTCGCCGAGTTCAGCCTCCGGCTCCAGGAGGGCGCCGACGTCACCGCACCCCCGTCCGGCGACGCCTCGGACGAACCCGGCGACGGCGACGCGAGCGGCAGCGGCGACCCGGACGAGGGCACCACCGGCGACGAGGACACCTCCGAGACGCCGGGCGACTCCGGCACCGGCAGCACTCCGCCCGGCGACTCCGGCGGCACCGAGTCCGGCCCCCCGACGACCGGCGGCGGCACCCCCGGCACGGGCGGCCCCAGCACCGAGCCGGGCCCCACGGGCGGCGGCGACTCGGGCGGCGACGACTCCGCGAACGGCGGCACCGACGACGGCGGCGGGGCCACCGAGGGCGCGGGCGGCGGCGACTCCGACACCGGCTTCCCCGGCATCCCCGTCACACCGCCCCGCCGTCAGTGACCGAGGCCGTCAGTGACCGGAGGTCGCCTTCAGCCCCACCACGGCGACCAGCAGCAGACAGATGAAGAAGATCCGGGCGGCGGTCGCCGGCTCCCCCAGCACCACCATGCCGAGCACCGCCGCCCCGGCCGCACCGATGCCCACCCACACGCCGTAGGCGGTACCGATGGGCAGCGTCCGCGCCGCGTACGACAGCAGCACCATGCTCGCGACGATCCCGGCACCGGTGAACACGCTCGGCCACAGCCGCGTGAAACCGTCGGTGTACTTCATCCCGATCGACCAGCCGACCTCGAGCAGACCGGCGACCAACAACAGAACCCACGCCATGACAGGCACCTCCGTGAGCGAACTGAACGGTGGTGCGTCGTCTTTGCCAGCCCGGTACGGCGCGTCTCGTCGGGGTGCTCCCAAAGGTAGCAAAGACAAGGGAAAGGGGCTGGTGACACCGGTCACCAGCCCCTGCTGCCCCACGGTCCGCGGGTACCGCCCCGTCTACAGATACAGCCCCGTCGAGTCCTCGGACCCCTCGAACCGGTCCGCCGCGACGGCGTGCAGATCGCGCTCGCGCATCAGCACGTAGCCCACACCCCGCACCTCGACCTCCGCACGGTCCTCCGGGTCGTACAGCACCCGGTCGCCGGGCTCCACCGTCCGGACGTTCTGCCCGACGGCGACGACCGCCGCCCAGGCCAGCCGCTTGCCGACCGCGGCGGTCGCGGGGATCAGGATGCCGCCCCCGGAACGCCGCTCGCCCTCACCGGAGTCCTGCCGCACGAGCACGCGGTCGTGCAGCATCCGGATGGGCAGCTTGTCGTCCTGGGGACCGGACTCGTTTCTCTTGGCGCTCACGCCCTGAACCTACCTGCCGCCGCTCAGCGCCCGCGCCGCCGGGTGCCGCCCAGGGCGATCAGGCCCACGACCCCGGCCACCACCAGCGCCGCGGGGACGACCCGCTCCATCCGAGGTGAGCCCTGCTCGTCCACGAACTGCGCCTTCACCTCGCTGACCACCCGGTTGACCTGGACGTACGCCCGCCCGAGGGTGTGGTCGACGCTGGAGGCGACCTTGGCCTTCGCGTCGTCGACGATCGTCTTCGGGTGCACCCGCATCCCGAGCTCGTCGAGCGTCTCGGCCAGCACCTCGCGGCGGCGCTTGATGTCCGCCTCGATCTGCGCCGGGGTTCTGATGTCCGACGTGTCCGCCACCGTACGCCTCCGAAGTCTTCTGACACTGTCCCGGACAGTCTGTCAGCTACTGGCCGCTCCGCACTGTCAGGACCCCCCGTTACGCTGGATCGATGAGCGAGCGACTCCAGCCCGGGGACCGGGCCCCGGCCTTCACCCTCCCGGACGCCGACGGCAACGAGGTGTCCCTGTCCGACCACAAGGGCCGCAAGGTCATCGTCTACTTCTACCCTGCCGCGCTTACCCCCGGCTGCACGAAGCAGGCGTGCGACTTCACGGACAACCTGGAGCTGCTGGCCGGCGCCGGGTACGACGTCATCGGCATCTCCCCCGACAAGCCGGAGAAGCTGGCCAAGTTCCGCGAGACCGAGTCCCTGAAGGTCACCCTCCTCGCCGACCCGGACAAGAAGACCCTCGACGCCTACGGCGCCTTCGGCGAGAAGAAGAACTACGGCAAGACCTACCTGGGCGTCATCCGCTCCACGATCGTCGTCGACGAGGAGGGCAAGGTGGAACGCGCCCTGTACAACGTCCGCGCGACGGGCCACGTGGCCAAGATCATCAAGGACCTGGGAATCTGAGTCCCCTCCGACGGGGCCCGCACCGGAACCCTCCGGTACGGGCCCTTCCGCATGCCGCGCGCGACTGTCCGACAACCGGTTCGTTACTCCGTACGAGGCCGCGAACGCGCGGCCGGAAACGGAGGGGGTTCGATGGGGGCCAGGTATACCCGTGAGCTGCTCGAAGAGGCAGCTCGGACGACAACGAACTGGGACGACGCCGTACGTTGGTGCGGCGGTACACCTACACCTGGCAGCAGGCGCTATCTGCGTCAGAAGATGGCCGAGGCGGGCGTAGACGTCACCCACTTCCCCACACAATGGACGCGCCACTCCCAGGAGACACTGCGAGTGGCTGTCGCCGCGTCGACCAGCGTCAAGGACGTGCTGCGCCACCTGGGCATCAACCCGGTGGGCGGCAACCACACGCACATCAGCCGTCGTATCGCGACGCTGGACATCGACACGTCCCACTTCGCCGGGCGACCGCGAAACCCACGGAGTCCGCGGGGCGAAATGCTGACCCTCCGCACGCCCGAGGCCGGCCGGACCCCGGGAAGCCGGCTACTGCCACACCTACTCCGGACCGGAGTTCCCGAAAGTTGCGCCATGTGCGGCACCGGACCCGAGTGGAACGGCAAACCCCTCCGGCTGGAGGTCGACCACCTCGACGGCTCCTGGTGGGACAACCGTCCGAAGAACCTTCGGTTGCTCTGCCCGACTGCCATGCCGTGACGGACACGTATCGAGGCCGCAGGCGCAGGGCTTCATGAGTAAGCCGAGGTACACACGGGACCTGCTGACGCGCACCGCGGCCGAGGCCACGAGCTTGGTCGACCTGATGCGCAGGCTCGGAACGCCTATGGGAAGCACCCCCCGCCGCTATCTCAGCAAGCGGCTGCAGCACTACGGCATCACCATCTCGCACTTCCGCGAGGAACCGCTGCCGGAACGCGAACGACGCAGCTATCCGGAAGCACTTCTCAGAGAAGCGGCCGCCCATGCGAGCAGCATCAGGGAGATGCTGGAGTACATGGGTCTGCCTCCGCAGGACAGCCCGTACGGTCACATCAAGAAGAGACTGGACACGTTTGGCATCGACACCTCGCACTTCACCAGCGGACGCGGACACGGCCCCAGCCTTCTGGCCCGCGCCGAACTGACGGCAGCAGTGGAGGGGGCTACAAGCCTGGCCGGAGTTCTCGCGGCCCTTGGCCGAAGCGGCAGCGGTGCGGCTCGGACACTCGTGAAGCGCAGCATCGAAGCGT
This sequence comes from Streptomyces lienomycini, assembly GCF_027947595.1. Classification (NCBI taxonomy): domain Bacteria; kingdom Bacillati; phylum Actinomycetota; class Actinomycetes; order Kitasatosporales; family Streptomycetaceae; genus Streptomyces; species Streptomyces lienomycini. Next base: position 6,888,854 of record NZ_CP116257.1, read on the forward strand.
ACGGCCTGTCGATCGACCACTTCACGGGTCAGGGCCACTTTCGCGGCACGCGCTCCCCAAACCGCAAGTCCGCGGCCGAGATCTTGGTGCGTCTCGCTCCCGGATGCGCCCGCAGCAAGACGGCTCTGCTCAGGCGGGCCCTCGACGATCTAGGCACAGCGCAGGTCTGCGGCGAGTGCGGCCTCGAAGGCACCTGGCAGGGCAAGCGACTCGTACTGGAGATCGATCACATCAACGGCGACCGTCTGGACAATCGTCACGAGAACCTGCGGTACCTCTGCCCGTCCTGCCACAGCCAGACGAACACGTTTGCCAACCGGTCGGGCGTTAGCTCGGTCCCACCGCGACGACTCGGCAGATACCAGTAAGCTGTGCGTGGGGCCGTAGCCCAATTTCGGCAGGAGGCACCACTTTTAGGTAGTGGACAGTGCGAGTTCGAGTCTCGTCGGCCCCACCAACAGGGCGCGGCTCCAGCAGGAGTCGCGCCCGACCGGCTTCTTGGGTGTTCGGTCTCAGCCCAAAAGCTCCCGCACCACCGGCACCAGTGCCCGGAACGCCTTCCCCCGGTGGCTGATCGCGTTCTTCTCCGCCGCCGTCAGTTCCGCGCAGGTGCGTGTCTCGCCCTCCGGCTGGAGGATCGGGTCGTAGCCGAAGCCGTTCGATCCGGCGGGGGCGTGGCGGAGGGTGCCCCTCAGCTGGCCCTCGACCACCCTCTCCGTGCCGTCGGGCAGGGCCAGGGCCGCCGCGCAGGCGAAGTAGGCGCCTCGGTGTTCGTCGGCGATGTCGGCGATCTGGGCGAGGAGGAGGTCCAGGTTGGCCTTGTCGTCGCCGTGGCGGCCGGACCAGCGGGCGGAGAAGATGCCGGGGGCGCCGCTCAGGACGTCGACGCAGAGGCCGGAGTCGTCGGCGACGGCGGGCAGGCCGGTGGCCCGGGCCAGGGCGTGGGCCTTGAGGAGGGCGTTCTCGGCGAAGGTGACGCCGGTTTCCCTGACGTCGGGGATCTCCGGGTAGGCGTCCGCGCCGACGAGTTCGTGGGGCAGGCCCGCGTCGGCGAGGATGGCCCTCAGTTCGGTGATCTTTCCGGCGTTGCGGGTGGCGAGGATCAGGCGGGTCATGGGGTCCAGTATCCCTGCCGGACCCCCTGCGCCCCTTTCCCCCGGCTCCGCCTACGGCGTGCAGACCTTCGTCAGTTCGCCCGCCGCGTCGGTGACGGGGCTGAGGTCGGGGGTCTCGTCGCCGTTCTCCACCGCGGTGCGGACGTTGTCGACGGCCTTGCCGAGATCGTCGACGGCCTGGTTGACGTCGGCGTTGTCGGTCTTGTCGCCGATCTTGCCGAGGTTCTTGTCTATGGAGTCGAGGGACTCCTCCCACTGGGTGGGGTCGTCCGTGTTCTCCACGGCCTGTTGGAGCGCGGTGACGCTGTCGGCTATGGCGTCGGCCGTGCGCACGCAGTCGAGTGCCTTGTCGACGGCGTCGCAGCCGGTGGTGAGGCCGGCCGTCAGGGCGATGGTCGCCACGGTGGCGGCGACGGTGGCGGTGCGGCGAAGGCTGCGGTGGCGGCTCGCGGCCATGGGTCTCGGTCCTCCCCTTGGGACAGGGCCGGGCGGCCCGTGTGCGGTGCGGCGTCGGGCGTACGGCGGGTGCTGACCGCCGTACGCCCGTGGTGCTGTACTGCCGGTCGCGTACTGCCGGTGGCCGGAGCCGGTGCCGTACTGCCGGTTGCTGTACTGCTAGTGACGCGGGATCGGGCGGCCGAGTTGCCTGGGCGGCCGCCTTTTCCTTGATGCGCCCTTGGCGTTTCCTTTGCTTCCTTTACCTTTCGAGCGTCTCGTCGAGCGCCTTGCGCTGGAGTTCGGCGAGGTCCGTGCAGCCGGCGGCGGCGAGGTCGAGCAGGGTGTTGAGCTCGTCGCGGGCGAAGGGCTCGGCCTCGGCGGTGCCCTGGATCTCGACGAAGCGGCCGTCGCCGGTGCAGACGACGTTCATGTCGGTGTCGGCGCGGACGTCCTCCTCGTAGCAGAGGTCGAGGAGCGGGGTGCCCCCGACGATGCCGACGGAGACGGCGGAGACGGTGCCGGTCAGCGGCTTGCGGCTGGGCTTGATCAGCTTCCTGGTGTGCTGGGCCCAGGTGATGGCGTCGGCCAGGGCGACGTAGGCGCCGGTGATGGCGGCGGTGCGGGTGCCGCCGTCGGCCTGGAGGACGTCGCAGTCCAGGACGACGGTGTTCTCGCCGAGGGCCTTGTAGTCGATGACGGCGCGCAGGGAGCGGCCGATGAGGCGGCTGATCTCGTGGGTGCGGCCGCCGATGCGGCCCTTGACGGACTCGCGGTCGCCGCGGGTGTTGGTGGCGCGCGGGAGCATGGCGTATTCGGCGGTGACCCAGCCTTCGCCGCTGCCCTTGCGCCAGCGGGGGACGCCTTCGGTGACGGAGGCGTTGCAGAGGACCTTGGTGTCGCCGAAGGAGACGAGGACGGAGCCTTCGGCGTGCTTGCTCCAGCCGCGTTCGATGGTGACGGGGCGGAGCTGCTGGGGGGTGCGGCCGTCGATGCGTGACATGCGGGTGAGCCTAGCGGCCCATGGGGAAGGGGCCTTCCTCACGGTGGAGGAGGCCCCTTGCGGTGCACCGGTGGAACCGGTGGCTCACATCATGTCTTCGATCTCCGCGGCGATCGGGTCGGCGTCGGTGCCGATGACGACCTGGATGGCGGTGCCCATCTTGACGACGCCGTGGGCGCCGGCGGCCTTGAGGGCGGCTTCGTTGACCAGCGCGGGGTCGTTGACCTCGGTGCGGAGGCGGGTGATGCAGCCTTCGATCTCGTCGATGTTCTCGATGCCGCCGAGGCCGGCGACGATCTTCTCAGCCTTGCTGGCCATGTCGTTCTCCCTGATCCGAACCGCTTTGTCGCAGTAACCCACAGTTGGCCCATCTTCGCGAGCGTTCATACGGTGCGTACCGAATGATGGCGTCACGACGGCGGAGCCCTCCGTCTACTGGTCTACACCAGTGTACCGGCGGCCGGATCGAACCGGATGGAGACCGGATGAGTGCCGACAGCACGGTCAGTCCCGCCCGTGTCCGCTGGAACAAGGCGTTCCAGGGGCTGCAGAAGATGGGTCGCAGTCTTCAGCTGCCCATCGCGGTCCTGCCCGCCGCGGGCATTCTCAACCGGCTGGGGCAGCCGGACGTGTTCGGGGACGACGGTCTGGGCTGGACGAACGTCTCGAAGGTGATGACCGGCGCGGGCGGGGCGCTGCTGGACGGGTCGTTGGGGCTGCCGCTGCTGTTCTGTGTGGGTGTGGCCATCGGGATGGCGAAGAAGGCCGACGGTTCGACGGCGTTGGCGGCGGTGGCGGGGTTCCTCGTCTACTACAACGTGCTGCGGCAGTTTCCGGAGGACTGTCCCAAGGGGTCGAAGGTGCTCCCGCAGATCGGTTGCCAGGTGGCCGACGGTTCGGGTGAGGTGACCGCGTTCGTCTTCCAGAATCCGGGGGTGTTCGGCGGCATCGTGATGGGGTTCCTGACGGCGTACCTCTGGCAGCGGTTCCACCGGACGAGGCTGGTGGACTGGCTGGGCTTCTTCAACGGGCGCCGGCTGGTGCCGATCATCATGGCGTTCGTGGCGATCCTGTTCGCGGCGCTGTGCCTGTGGGTGTGGCCGCCGATCGGTGACGCGCTGGAGAGTTTCAGCGACTGGCTGACGGGGATCGGCGCCTGGGGCGCGGGTGTGTTCGGGCTGGCGAACCGGGCGTTGCTGGTGATCGGTCTGCATCAGTTCCTGAACGTGCCGATGTGGTTCCAGTTCGGTTCGTACACGAAGCCGGACGGCACGGTGGTGCACGGTGACATCAACATGTTCCTGGCGGGGGATCCGAACGCGGGTCAGTTCACCACCGGCTTCTTCCCGATCATGATGTTCGCGCTGCCGGCGGCGGCGTTGGCGATCACGCACTGCGCGAGGCCGCAGCGGCGCAAGGAGGTCGGCGGCCTGATGCTGTCGGTGGGGCTGACGTCGTTCGTGACGGGGATCACGGAGCCGCTGGAGTACTCGTTCATGTTCATCGCTCCGCTGCTGTACGTGGTGCACGCGGTGCTGACGGGTGTGTCGATGGCGGTGACGTGGGCGCTGGGTGTGAAGGACGGGTTCAGCTTCTCGGCGGGGTTGATCGACTACGTCATCAACTGGAACCTGGCGACCAGGCCGTGGCTGATCATTCCGATCGGTCTGTGTTTCGCGGTGGTGTACTACGGGGTTTTCCGGTTCGCGATCACGAAGTTCGATCTGAAGACTCCGGGGCGGGAGCCTGAGGAAGAGGTGGAGGACGTCACCAAGGGATAGGTCGCCGCCGACCTCACGTACCCTTTGAGGGTGGTCTCGCGAAGGCCCCCGGACCTGCCGGTCCGGGGGCCTTTCCGCGCCCTCGCACGCGTGTGAGCAGGGGACTTGGCCGGGCACTGCGCGTAGCGCCGCGGTCGCGGAATCACGGGTTCCTTACGTGGCCTTCATCGTGCTACAACAGGTCTACACCACTGAGTGGTGTAGACCACCACCCGATGGAGGAAGTATGAGCACCGCCACCGACAAGGCGGCCCCCGCAAAGAAGCGGGGATCTGGTCTTCTGCAGGGCTTGCAGAAGGTGGGCCGCAGTCTCCAGCTGCCCATCGCCGTGCTGCCGGCCGCGGGCATCATGGTCCGGCTCGGCCAGGACGACATCTTCGGCAAGGACGGCCTGGGCTGGGACAAGGTCGCCGCCGTCTTCAACAACGCGGGCGGTGCCCTCACCGGTTCGCTGCCGATCCTGTTCTGCATAGGCGTGGCCATCGGCTTCGCCAAGAAGGCCGATGGCTCGACCGCGCTGGCCGCGGTGGTCGGCTTCCTCGTCTACAGCAAGGTGCTCGAGGCCTTCCCGGTCACCGAGGCGGTGGTCAAGAACGGCGAGGACGTCGCCGCGACGTACAACGACCCGGGTGTGCTCGGCGGCATCATCATGGGTCTGCTCGCCGCCGTGCTGTGGCAGCGGTTCCACCGCACCAAGCTGGTGGACTGGCTCGGCTTCTTCAACGGCCGTCGCCTGGTGCCGATCATCATGGCGTTCGTCGGCATCGTGGTGGGTGTGTTCTTCGGTCTGGTCTGGGAGCCCATCGGCACCGGCATCTCCAACTTCGGCGAGTGGATGACCGGCCTCGGCTCCGGCGGCGCCGCCCTGTTCGGTGGCGTGAACCGCGCGCTGATCCCGGTCGGCATGCACCAGTTCGTGAACACGGTGGCCTGGTTCCAGCTCGGTGACTTCACCAACTCCGCCGGTGAGGTCGTGCACGGTGACATCACGCGCTTCCTGGCCGGTGACCCCTCCGCCGGTATCTTCCAGGCGGGCTTCTTCCCGATCATGATGTTCGGTCTGCCGGCCGCCGCCCTGGCCATGGCGCACACCGCCCGCCCGGAGCGCCGCAAGGCCGTCCTCGGCATGATGGTCTCGCTCGCGCTGACCTCGTTCGTCACCGGCGTGACCGAGCCGATCGAGTTCTCGTTCATGTTCATCGCGCCGGTCCTGTACGTGCTGCACGCGGTGCTGACCGCGGTCTCGATGGCCGTGACGTGGGGTCTGGGTGTGCACGCCGGGTTCAACTTCTCGGCCGGTGCCATCGACTACGCCCTGAACTGGCACCTGGCGACGAAGCCATGGCTGATCATCCCGATCGGCCTGGTGTTCGCGGCGATCTACTACGTGACGTTCCGTTTCGCGATCGTCAAGTTCAACCTGAAGACCCCGGGCCGCGAGCCCGAGGAGGAGGTCGAGGACCTCACCAAGGCGTGAGACCTCGCCGTACGGCACGACGAAGGCCCCGGAACCGCGAAGGTTCCGGGGCCTTCGTGCTGCGTTCGGGCTCAGATCTCGTACACCGCGCCGGCCGCCGCGACCTCCACCGCACCGTCGTAGACCTCGCGCGCGTCGGCCAGGTTGACCTCGGGGTCGGTCCACGGGGGGATGTGGGTGAGCACCAGGCGCCGGGCGCCCGCGCGGGCGGCGCTCTGGCCTGCCTCGCGTCCGTTGAGGTGCAGGTCGGGGATGTTCTCCTTGCCGTGCGTGAAGGCGGCCTCGCACAGGAACAGGTCGGTGTCGCGGGCGAGTTCGTCCAGCACGGGGGTGGCGCCCGTGTCACCGGAGTAGGTCAGTGACCGGCCGCCGTGCTCGACGCGGATGCCGTAGGCCTCCACGGGGTGGGCGACGCGTTCGGTGTGCACGGTGAACGGGCCGACGTCGAAGGTGGACGGCTTGACCGTGTGGAAGTCGAACACCTCGCTCATGGAGGAGGCGGAGGGGGTGTCGGCGTAGGCGGTGGTCAGCCGGTGCTCGGTGCCCTCGGGTCCGTAGACCGGGAGGGGGGCGCAGCGGCCGCCGTCGTGCCGGTAGTAGCGGGCCACGAAGTAGCCGCACATGTCGATGCAGTGGTCGGCGTGCAGATGGCTGAGGAAGATCGCGTCGAGGTCGTAGAGACCGCAGTGGCGCTGCAGCTCGCCCAGGGCGCCGTTGCCCATGTCGAGGAGCAGCCGGAAGCCGTCGGCCTCGACGAGGTAGCTCGAGCAGGCCGATTCCGCGGACGGGAACGACCCCGAGCAGCCGACGACGGTGAGCTTCATGAAGCAGAAACCTCCGCTGGCGCGTGTGGAGAGACGGGGGTCGTGCGGGTTTGTCGAGCGTAAGGCGCAAAACCTCGGGTCGCTCCTCCGCCAGGGGCCGTTGTGGGCGAACTCACCTGTGGTGTCACCGGTTCGGCTGGAAGTAGGGCGCTTGGGGCCACTGAGGGGGCGCGCGGGGGCGGCGCGCGCCGGTACGGTCTTCGGTATGCACACGTCCTGGTGGCTCGCCTTCGCGGCGGTGGTGCTGCTCGCCCTCGTCGCCACGGTCGTCGACGGCTGGGGCCGGGGGCGGCGGCCTCGTGGGCCGGGCGGCACCCGGCGTCCGCCCGCGCGTCCTCGCGGTCCGGGTGGGCGGGCGCGGCGGCCGCGGCCCGCGGAGATCTGGTGGGCGAACGTGCCGTACGAGGACGTGGGCGGTGCGAAGGACCGGCCGTGTCTGGTGATCTCGGTGCGCGGGCGGCGGGTGCTGGTCGCGAAGATCACCTCCCGGTACCGGGAGGGGCGGGCCGGGGTGATCACGCTGCCGCCGGGCTCGGTCGGGGACGCGCGGGGGCGGACGAGCTACCTGGAGACCGGCGAGCTGCGCGATGTTCCGGTGCGGGACTTCCGGCGCCGGGTGGGTGTAGTGGACCCGGTCCTGTGGGACCAGGTCCGTCACCTCGCGGGGTGAGGTTCCCTCAGGCCCAGAGCTGGCCGTGGAGGGTCTCGATGGCCGCCTCGGTCGTCTCGGCGGTGTAGACGCCCGTCGACAGGTACTTCCAGCCGCCGTCGGCGACGACGAACACGATGTCCGCGCTCTCGCCGGCCTTGACCGCCTTCTTGCCGACGCCGATCGCGGCGTGCAGGGCGGCGCCGGTGGAGACGCCCGCGAAGATGCCCTCCTGCTGGAGCAGCTCGCGGGTGCGGGTGACCGCGTCGGCGGAGCCCACCGAGAAGCGGGTGGTGAGGACGGAGGCGTCGTACAGCTCGGGGACGAAGCCCTCGTCGAGGTTGCGCAGGCCGTACACGAGGTCGTCGTAGCGCGGTTCGGCGGCGACGATCTTCACGTCCGGCTTGTTCTCGCGCAGGTAGCGGCCGACGCCCATGAGGGTGCCGGTGGTGCCGAGCCCGGCCACGAAGTGGGTGACGGAGGGCAGGTCGGCGAGGATCTCGGGGCCGGTGCCGGTGTAGTGGGCGCCCGCGTTGTCCGGGTTGCCGTACTGGTAGAGCATCACCCAGTCCGGGTGCTCGGCGGAGAGTTCCTTGGCGACGCGTACGGCGGTGTTGGAGCCGCCCGCGGCCGGGGAGGAGATGATCTCCGCGCCCCACATGGCGAGCAGGTCCCGGCGTTCCTGGGAGGTGTTCTCGGGCATCACGCAGACGATGCGGTAGCCCTTGAGCTTGGCGGCCATGGCGAGGGAGATGCCGGTGTTGCCGCTGGTGGGCTCCAGGATCGTGCAGCCCTTGGTGAGGCGGCCGTCCTTCTCCGCCTGCTCGACCATGTGGAGCGCGGGGCGGTCCTTGACGGAGCCGGTCGGGTTGCGGTCCTCCAGCTTGGCCCAGATGCGGACGTCGTCGGACGGCGACAGCCGCGGCAGGCGCACCAGGGGGGTGTTGCCCACCGCGGCCAGCGGGGAGTCGTAGCGCATCGGCGATCAGGCCATGCCGCCGGCGACGGCCGGCAGGATCGTGATGCTGTCGCCGTCGGACAGCTTGGTGTCGATGCCGTCGAGGAAGCGGACGTCCTCGTCGTTCAGGTAGACGTTGACGAAGCGGCGGAGCTGCTCGCCGTTCGCCTTGTCGATGAGTCGGTCCTGAATGCCCGTGTGCCGGGTCTCGAGGTCGGCGAAGAGCTTGGCGAGGGTGTCCCCGTTGCCCTCCACCGCCTTCTGGCCGTCGGTGTACTGGCGGAGGATGGTCGGGATGCGGACCTCGATGGCCATGGCTGAGGGCTCCTGTCGGAAGTGGGTCGTGGGTTCTGCGGGCGCGCGGCGGCACGCTTCAGCACGCCGCGGCTCACGGCCGTACGGCGGCGGCGAAGATCAACAGATGGCGCTTTTCAGCCTGCACAGGTCGACGTGCAGACGCGCCACGAGCAGCGTGCCCGGCGCCTTGTCGCTCACGTCGAGAAGAACCATGGGCTCATCGTATCGATTCCCGGTCCGGCTTCCGGAGTGTGATCTCACCTGATGGACCGATTCCGTCCGCGGTCCGGGATCAGTAGGTTTCGACGACCTTGACCTCCTCCTCCGTGACCTCGCCCTCCAGGATGCGGAACGAGCGGAACTGGAAGTCGCCGGCGCCGTCGGTGTCCGCGGTGGAGACGAGGACGTAGTGGGCGCCGGGCTCGTTGGCGTAGGTGATGTCGGTGCGGGAGGGGTGGGCCTCGGTGGCGGTGTGGGAGTGGTAGATGATCACCGGCTCCTCGTCGCGGTCGTCCATCTCGCGGTAGAGCTTGAGGAGGTCCTGCGAGTCGAACTCGTAGAAGGTGGGTGAGCGGGCGGCGTTGAGCATGGGGATGAACCGCTCGGGGCGGCCCTGGCCTACGGGGCCGGCCACCACGCCGCATGCCTCGTCGGGGTGGTCCTCGCGCGCGTGGGCGACGATCTGGTCGTACAGGGCCTGGGTGAGGGTCAGCATGCGGCCAGGATAAGCAGAGGGACCGACCCGTACCGGTGGGTGGTACGGGTCGGTCCACATGCCGGACGGCCTTGAGTGGCGGCCGGTGCGGCGGTCAGCCGATCTTCTCGAACTCCGGCTCGCCCGGACGCTCGGTGATCCCCGGGTTGCGGCTCTTGAGCACGAACCAGCCGATACCGAGGGCGGCGGCCCAGCCGGCCATCACGTAGAGGCAGACGCGGGCGTCGGCGTCGTAGGCGATGAGGCAGGTGACGAAGAGCAGGAAGGCGATGGCGATGTAGGAGCACACGGAGCCGCCGGGCGCCGGGAAGGAGGAGGCGGGCAGGCGGCCCGCGACGACCCCCCGGCGGTAGCGCACGTGGCTGATCAGGATCATCAGCCAGGTCCAGATGCCGGCGGCGGTGGCGACGGAGGTGACGTAGCCGAAGGCCTTCTCCGGGACGAGGTAGTTCAGGACCACGCCGATGGCCATGAAGACGACCGAGACGGCGATGCCGATGGCCGGGGTCTTGGTCGAGGACAGCTTGTTGAAGACCTTGGGCGCCTCGCCGTTGTCCGCGAGGGTGCGCAGCATGCGGCCCGTGGAGTACATGCCGGAGTTGCAGGAGGACAGGGCGGCGGTGAGGACGACGAAGTTGACGATGCCCGCGCCGGCCGGGATGCCGATGACCGCGAAGGCCTCCACGAAGGGGCTGACGCCCTCGGCGAACTCGGTCCACTTGACCACCGCCAGGATGACGGTGAGGGCGCCGACGTAGAAGAGGGCGATGCGCCAGGGCAGGGTGTTGATCGCCTTGGGGAGGGTCTTCTCCGGGTTCTCGGACTCTCCGGCGGTGACGCCGACCAGCTCGACGGCGAGGTAGGCGAACATGACGCCCTGGAGGGTCATCAGGGACGAGCCGATGCCCTTGGGGAAGAAGCCGTCGAACTCCCACAGGTTGGAGACGGCGGCGGTGTCGCCGGCCTGGCTGAAGCCGAGGGTGAGCACGCCGACGCCGATCACGATCATGCCGATGATGGCGGTGACCTTGACCATCGAGAACCAGAACTCGATTTCGCCGAACAGCTTCACCGAGATCAGGTTGGCGACGAACAGCAGGACCAGGAAGACCAGGGCCGAGACCCACTGCGGGATGTCGGGGAACCAGTAGTGGATGTAGATGGCGGCGGCGGTGAGTTCCGCCATGCCGGTGACCACCCACATCAGCCAGTACGTCCAGCCGGTGAAGTAGCCGAAGAAGGGGCCGAGGAACTCGCGCGAGTACTCGGCGAAGGAGCCGGAGACGGGTCGGTAGAGGAGCAGCTCGCCGAGCGCCCGCATGATGAAGAAGATGATCACGCCCGCGAGGGCGTACATGAGGATGATGCTGGGGCCGGCCTTGGCGATGTTGGCCCCGGCGCCCAGGAAGAGACCGACGCCGATGGCGCCGCCGATCGCGATCATCTGGACCTGGCGGCTGTTGAGCCCGCGCTCGTAGCCCTCTTCGGGGGCCTTGTCCGTGTCGACCTGCGCAGAGGTCATGTGTGGTGCGCCTTTCTCCATGCCGAACCGGGCCTTGACTCGGCCGCGGATCGGGTCTCGATCCCCCCGGATGATGGAGCTGAGCGGGCCTCACATCCCGCTCGGTGCCTGGCCGGCGGTCGCCGGCTCAGTGGCGCACCCGGCCGAACATTCGGGTGGTGTTCGCCGGGCGGTCGTGAAGATTTACCACGACCGCGGCGCCGATCACAGGGGTGGTCTGTGACGTGTCCCACAGGGAGAAGCGGACAAAAGGCGCGCTGACGGTGCAAAGAAGGGCGCGGCTTTGACGGGATCGTTATCCGGATTTGAGACTCCGCTGAGCGGACACGGAGAGTGGCGAAACCGGGACGTTCAGGGCATGGAGGTACTCAGGTCAGGAGTGTCGCGACGAGTGACTCCTGGAGCCCGCCGAGCCACAGGTACGCCATCACCATCGGCTTGCGCGGGTCCTCGTCGGGGAGCCGGTAGAGCAGGTCGGTGTCCTCCTCGTCGGCGATCTCGAGGCGCGCGCCGATCGCGAGCCGCAGGTCGTTCAGGGCGCCGAGCCACTGCCGGGACTCGTCCGCCGACAGCTTCAGCACCGCCCCGTCCTCGCCGGCGGACCGCGCGGCCACGCCGTCCAGGCCCCGGATGACCGCGAGGGCGCTCTCCCGCTTGCCGGCCCGCAGGTCGTTCTCGGTGTAGCGGCGGAACTCCGCGGAGTGCGCCCGCTGCTCCTCGGCCTCCCGGGCCTGCGGGGCGCCCTCGGGATCGCCGTAGGCGTCCGGGAACAGGCGGCGCAGCACCGGGTCGGAGGGCGGTTCGCTCGGGCCCTCGGCGAACAGTTCGGCGAGCGGGTCGTCGGAGGCGTCCTCGGCGGGGCCCGGGCCGATCAGCTCCAGGAGCTGCACGGCCAGGGAGCGGATGATGGAGATCTCGACGTCGTCGAGCGCGACGGCCGCGCCGCCGCCGGGGAGCGGTTCGAATTGTCCGGGCATGAAGGCGATTCAGCTGCTTCCGTCCTGCGGGCGGGCGTGGGTCGTTTCCGGGCTCATTTCCGGTCCTGCTGGAGGGTGGCCCACAGGCCGTAGCCGTGCATGGCCTGTACGTCCCGTTCCATCTCCTCCCGGCTGCCGCTGGAGACGACCGCCCGGCCCTTGTGATGGACGTCCATCATGAGCTTGGTGGCCTTGTCCTTGGAGTAGCCGAAGTACGACTGGAAGACGTACGTCACGTAGCTCATCAGGTTGACGGGATCGTTGTGGACGATCGTCACCCAGGGCACGTCGGGCTCGGGTACGGCGAAGACCTCCTCCGCCGACTCGGTCTTCTCGATCTCCATGGGTGCGGCTGCCGTCACAGGGACCATGCTGCCACCACAGGGGGGCACCCGCACAAACGGGCCTGTGGCGGGCGCCACGCGAACCGGGCGGACCTTGAAATCGTCAGAGTGACGAAATGGGGGTACGATCCGTCGTATGAACACAGCGGACCTTGGGCTGCCGGTGGACGTCCCCTCGACGGCGCTCTTCACGGACCAGTACGAGCTGACCATGCTGCGCGCAGCCCTGAAGGCCGGCACGGCCGGGCGGCGCAGCGTGTTCGAGGTCTTCACCCGGCGGCTGCCGGACGGGCGCCGCTACGGCGTCGTGGCGGGCACCGGGCGGGTGCTGGACGCGGTGGAGAACTTCCGTTTCGACGCGGACGTCCTGCGCTTCCTGCGCGAGAAGGACATCGTCGACGAGGAGACCCTGGAGTGGCTCGCCGGATACCGCTTCGGCGGTGACATCTGGGGCTACCCAGAGGGCGAGGTGTACTTCCCGGGCTCGCCGATCATGCGGGTCGAGGGGACCTTCGCCGAGTGCGTGCTGCTGGAGACGGTGATCCTCTCCATCCTCAACCACGACTCGGCGATCGCGGCCGCCGCCTCCCGGATGTCGTCCGCCGCCGGGGAGCGGCCGCTGATCGAGATGGGGGCCCGCCGCACCCACGAGCTGGCCGCCGTCGCCGCCGCCCGCTCCGCCTACGTCGGCGGCTTCGCCACCACGTCCGACCTGGCCGCGGGCTTCCGCTACAACATCCCCACCGTCGGCACCTCCGCCCACGCCTTCACCCTGCTGCACGACGACGAGCGCGACGCCTTCCGCGCCCAGGTGGACTCCCTGGGCCGGGACACCACGCTCCTGGTGGACACCTACGACGTCGCCGAGGCCGTCCGCACCGCCGTGGAGGTCGCCGGGCCCGAGCTGGGCGCGGTGCGCATCGACTCCGGCGACCTGCTCCTGGTCGCCCACCGGGTGCGCCAGCAGCTGGACGAGCTGGGCGCCACCGAAACGAAGATCGTCGTGACCTCCGACCTGGACGAGTACGCCATCGCCTCGCTGGCGGCAGCGCCCGTGGACGCGTACGGCGTCGGCACCCAGTTGGTGACGGGGTCCGGGCACCCGACGGCCTCGATGGTCTACAAGCTGGTCGCCCGCGCCGAGACCGGCGAGCAGGACGCCCCGCTGGTGGCGGTGGCCAAGAAGTCCAGCGGCGGCAAGACCTCGATCGGCGGCCGCAAGTGGGCCGCGCGGCGGCTGGACGCGTACGGGCACGCCGAGGCGGAGGTGGTCGGCACCGGGCCGGTGCCCGACGATCTCGCCGACCGGCAGCTCCTGGTCGAGCTGGTCAAGGGCGGCGAGGTCGTCGCCCGCGAGCCGCTGGACGCCGCCCGGGACCGGCACACGGCCGCCCGCGCCAACCTTCCGCTGTCCGCCACCCAGCTCTCCCGAGGGGAACCCGTCATTCCGACGGAGTACGCGCACGGGGGGTCGGGTAGCTAGATCTGGTGCGGCCCCGCAAGGCCCGAACCAGCCCCGTCCGTCCGGCCCTCCGCTCCTCCCATCCAGTCGAAGGACACCGACCATGCGCCGCGCCTTGATCGTCGTAGACGTGCAGAACGACTTCTGCGAGGGAGGCAGCCTCGCGGTGTCCGGCGGTGCCGACGTGGCCGCCGCCATCACCGAGCTGATCGGGCAGGCGCCCGCCGGCTACCGCCACGTCGTGGCCACCCGCGACCACCACGTCGCGCCGGGCAACCACTTCGCCGACCATCCCGACTACGTCCACTCCTGGCCGGCGCACTGCGTCGCGGGCACGGAGGGCGTCGGCTTCCATCCGAACTTCGCGCCCGCCGTCGCCTCCGGGGCGATAGACGCCGTCTTCGACAAGGGCGCCTACTCGGCCGCCTACAGCGGCTTCGAGGGCGCCGACGAGAACGGCACGGCGCTCGCCGAGTGGCTGCGCGGCCGCGAGATCGACGAGGTCGACGTCGTGGGCATCGCCACCGACCACTGCGTACGGGCCACCGCCCTGGACGCGGCCCGTGCGGGCTTCCGCACCCAGGTGCTGCTCGACCTGACCGCCGGGGTGGCCGGGGAGACCACGGAGCGGGCCCTGGAGGAGCTGCGGGCGGCGGGCGTGGAGCTGTCCGGGAAGCCGGTCGTCCGGTAGTCCGGCGGGCGGCCGGTGCCGGGCTCGGCGCCCCCCCGGGGGCTGGTCGTACTACTAGGTCTGGGCGGTCGGGCGTCTGAGCAGTGCCCGGATCGGGTGCCACAGCTCCTGGACGAGGTCCGGGCCGCTCACGGCGCCGGCCGCCGGTGCCGTGCGCCATATCAGGCCGTCCGGGTGGTGCAGGACCGCGGTGACCTCGTCCGGGGTCGGCGGGGCCGCGTTGCCCCGCAGGTAGACCGCGCGCAGCCCCAGGTTGCGCAGCCTGGTCAGGGCGCGCGCCCGGTTCTGGGCGTGGACGAGAAAACGCACGCTGCCGACGCTCGACGGGAGGGGGCTGGGCAGGTTCAGTGCCACCACCACCGTGCCGTTCGGCAGCTTGCAGAAGCCTCCTGCGGCCATGCGGTCATACCCCCGGGTCAGCTGGTGCCGGTCCCGGTTCCGGGGCCGGTGTCAATAAGAGAACCACAGGAGGCACCTAAACACGGATCGGCGGCGACCCGCCAGGGGGTCACCGCCGATCACGCTCTGACCTGGGCAGATGCTAATTACCTGCCTGCGGGGCCAACCTCGAGCTCGATCGTCGAGCCGTTCTTGGCCTCCTTCAGGATCTTGATCTTCGTGTTGGTGTCAGTGATCTGGACACCGCCGGTCGGGTTCGCCGGGTCCCAGTAGTCGTTCTTGCGGTCGTTGAAGACCGAGACGCCCTTGGAGCCCGGGACGTACTTCGCGACGTCCGCCTTGTGCAGCGTCATGCCGTCCGTGCGGTAGAGGCTGAACGGCGAGTCGTACGCCTGGAAGCGGTTGCGCATGAGCGTCCCGTCCTTCCACTTCAGCGCGGTCGGGTGCGAGTCGATCGGCAGGACCAGGCCCTTGCCGGGGTGCTGGCTGGTGTTGTTGTCCGCCTGGGAGGTGTCCCACTTCCAGATCAGCAGGCCGTTCTGGTACGCGTAGTGCTCGACCCAGTTCGGGCGCTCCGAGAAGCCGAAGTTGTACGGGCCGGTCTTCAGCGTCTTGTCGTACGACGTGTACTGCCGGTTCTCGGCGATGTAGTACTGCGCGTACTCCTTGGTGAAGGAGGCGCCCTTGCGGGTGAAGCCGACCGCCGTCCACGCGTCGTCCGCGGTCTCCGCGTTGTCGGAGAAGAGCGTCTCGCCGTCGGCCGTCACCGCGATCTCGTCGGCGGTGAAGCCCTTCATCGCCAGGCCGCCGTCGGTCTGGTAGCGGAAGCGCAGGTCGATCTTCTTGCCCGCGTAGGCGTCCAGCGGGTAGACCAGCTTGCCGTAGGCGTCCACGGTGGCGCTCAGGGCGGGCTTGTCACTGCCGTCGCGCTGGATCGGCTGCCCGTCGAAGGTGCCGTCGACCGCGGTCCAGTTGGCGCCGCCGTCGGTCGACACCTCGGTGTAGAGGAAGTCGTAGTCGGCCTCGATGTCGTACCAGCCGTCCAGGGTGAGGGAGGCGGACGACTTGCCGGTGAGGTCGACGCTGCGGCTCAGGGTGTTCTTGAGGTCGTTGCCGCTTCCGCTCCACCACTGGGTCTCGCCCTCGGCGGGGGTGACGATCTCGGTGGTCACCTTCTCCTTCGGCAGCTCGACGACCAGGCCCTGCTTGTGCTTGGTGTTGTACTCGGCCAGGCCCAGCTTGTGCCAGGAGTTGACGCCCGCCTTGGCGGTGTCGTAGTTCAGCCAGCCCAGCTGGAGCTTGTCCCAGGCGTTCATGTCGCCGGGCAGGTCGCCGATCTCGTTGCGGCCGGTGCCGAGCCAGGAACCGGACGACATCAGCGTCCAGAAGCCGGTGGAGTTGTCGCCGCCGGCGGTGTCGTAGTGGTCCGGCAGGCCGAGGTCGTGGCCGTACTCGTGGGCGTAGACGCCGAGTCCGCCGTTCTCCGGCTGGATGGTGTAGTCGCCGACCCAGATGCCGGTGTCGCCGATCTGGGTGCCGCCGAGCTTGTTGTCGGCGGGGCCGGTGGCGCCGGCGTCGGTGCCGAAGGCGTACCAGCGGTGGGCCCAGATGGCGTCCTCGCCCTGCGCGCCGCCGCCCGCGGACTCGTCCTCGCCGGCGTGCACGATCTGGAAGTGGTCGATGTAGCCGTCGGGCTCGTTGAAGTCGCCGTCGCCGTCGAAGTCGTAGCGGTCCCACTGGTCGTACTGGGCGAGCTGCGACTTGATCTGGGCGTCGGTGCGGCCGGCCGCCTTCTGGTCCGCGACCCAGGCGGTGACGCCGTCCTGCACCGCGTACCAGGCGCAGTTGTCGGGGTCGCACTTGTTGGAGCCGTACCGGGCCTCGTTGTAGGGCACCTTGACCCAGTCGGAGACCTCGCCGTCGACCGAGTAGCGGCCCGAGGACTGCTTCTCGTAGTACGTCTTGACCGAGTTGACGCCCTTGCCGGAACCGAAGTACAGGTCCTGGAAGTGCTCCTGGTCGTAGTCCTCCTGCCAGGCCGTGGAGTTGTCCGTCCTCCGGTTCGGCTTGGCTATCTCGTTGTGCAGCGGGCCGGCGTCGCCGCCGTAGCGGCTGTCGACCTTGTCGCCGAACTCGACCAGGATGGTGAAGATCTTGTCGGTCTTCTCCCGGCCCAGCTCGACGTACTTGGCGTCGCCCTTCTTGCTCTTCAGCTGGACGACGTTGGAGCCGTCCTTCTTCTTCACCGAGGCGTTGCCGGATATGACCTGCTTCAGGGCCTCCTCACGCTGGGCGGCCTGAGTGTCGCTCAGGGGGCCCTTGAGGTCGTGGGAGCGCGTGGTCTTGTCCGGGCTCGGGTCGTGGCGGTTCACGGCGTCCGGCCGGGACGGCGAGTCCGCCTGGGCCACGCCCGCCGCCGACAGGGTGGCGGTGGCCGCGGCCAGTGCGACGGTGGTCGCCGCGGTTCTGAACGTCCAGGATCTTCTGGTCACTTGAGTTCCTCCCCCGCGTCCACGCGCGCGGAAGGGGGGACAAAGACAGAGCGAAGTCCGCGCACACGTGTTCAACGCGTGTAGTCAAGTGACGACATTTGACTAGAGGTTCCCCGGAAAAGACAGACCTTGACTTGAGCAGAACAAGTGCACTATGCGGAGCCGTGGTTCGCTTTGCGGACACCGGATCGTGACCGTTCCGCGTCCGACGGGCGCGCGAACCCGTCCACGCACCGGACGTCATGAATCCGTGCGCCCCCCGTGCATCGGCCGTGCCGGTTAGGTCGTGCTTACTGCCGGTTCCCCTCGGGCACACAGCGGGTTAGAGTCGCTTGGCGGAACGCCCGGAAGCCGGCGGAAAGCCAGGCCCACAGCCCGTCTCACCCCCATGATGTCTTCCGAGGACACGATGGCCATGCCCCGTCCGACTGCCGCACAGTTCGCCTACGGTTCGTGCACCGTGATCTTCTCGACACTCGCCATGCTGCTGCTGTCGCGGACGAGTTCGGGTCCTGGAGTCGCTCTCATCGCCGTCGCGGCCCTCGCTCTCGGGCTGCTGGTCGCCATGACGGTGCCGCTGCCGAGGACGCGCGCGGTGACCACCGCGCCGGCCCACCGGGGCGCCGCCGACCGGGGGCCCGTGCCGGTGCGTGCGGCGGCCCGGGTCTCCGCGGGCGCGGGTGAGACGACGCGCGGACGAGCCGCCTGAGACCGGGGCCGGGCCCCGGGACGTCCCGCGTTCCCGTGTCCGCCGCGGACCTCAGCGGGTGTTGACCACGACCGTCTTGGCCGCCTTGTCGTGCAGGCCCTGCTTGTAGGGCCGGTCGAAGAAGCTCCAGCCACCCGCGATGATCGTCCACACGCAGGCGCAGCAGAACGCGAACGGGATCCACAGCACCAGCGCGCGGATCAGCGACGTCTGCCCCGAGGGCGTCGCTCCGTCGGACAGGTTGGCCACCCGCATCCCGAGCCACTTCTTGCCGAGCGTCTGCCCCGTCTTGGTGGTCATGTAGGTGTCGTAGCCGACGTAGAGCACGGCGGCGATCAGGGACTGCCAGAAGGACTTGCCGACGGAGACGTCGTCGCCGTCCACCTGGTATTCCTGGACGTTGAAGGCCCAGCTGAGCAGCCAGACCACGATGCCCACGAGGATCATGTCGATGATCCGCGCGAGCGTGCGTCGGCCGCTGTCGGCGAGGGGCGGCATCCCGGCGAGCGGATCGGAGGGGGAGCCGCCTCCGCCGTACGGGTCGCCGCCGTACGGGCCGCCGCCGTAGGGGCCACCGCCGCCGGGGGGAGGCGGGCCGCCGTAGGGGCCACCGCCGTAAGGACCGCCGCCGTCACCGGGGGGCGGGGGTGGGGGCGGGTTGTCGTAGGGGTTCTTCCTCAGCGGGTCGTCGTCCGGCGGCTGCTGCCCGCCGGCGCCGGGGGGCGGTTCGCTGCTCATGTCCCGAGTCGAACCCGGAGTCTCTCTCCTCGCATCCGGCGAGCGGCCGTCCGGAGTAGCGAGGGCGCGTGGTCCGTTCGCCGTCGGGGCGGGGGCTGACGGTGCGTCGGCGGGTGCGGGTGGTTTGTGGTCGCCCGCGCAGTTCCCCGCGCCCCTTATGGGGCGCGTCCACTGCACGGACCTCAAGGGGCGCGGGGAACTGCGCGACCAGCCCCCCACACACCCGCACCCGACCGCGAACCGCTCCTCCCCCGCCCAGCTAGCCCGCGACAAACGTGCCGGCCACCTTGTCGTGCCAGCACTGGTGCCACGGGCGGTCGAACAGGCACCACGCGACCCCGACCACGCCGACGACCAGCAGACCCGGGACGCTGTAGACCAGCCAGCGGCGCAGGGCCGCCCCGAAGGACGGCGGCTCGTGGGCCTCGATGTCCCGCACCTCCAGACCGAGCAGCCTCTTGCCCAGGGTGCGGCCCCACCTGGCGGTGGGCAGCGCCTCGTAGCCGACGCCGAAGAGGAGCAGGACGGCGAGCACGATGCCCAGGTACGTGGACGTCGTGCCGTCCAGCAGCCAGACCGTGACCGTCTCGCCGGAGAGCTTGGCCTGGTCGATCTTGTCGTTGACGTGGTCGGCGGCCTTGACCCCGAGGGGTACGGCGGCCACGGCGGTGACGCCCGCGAGGACGACGGTGTCGATCAGCCGGGCGGCCAGCCGCTTGCCGAGCCCGGCGGGCCTGGCCTCCGCCTGGCGCCGGGCGGCGGCCTGGAACACGTCCTCCACGGGGGGCTTCCACGGGGCGACGGGCTGCTCCTCCCCGCCGGCGAGCCGGTGCACCTGCTGCGCCCAGGACGGCTGCCCGCCGCCCGGACCGGCCGCCGCGACCGGCCCCGGGGCGGCCGGCTGCGGCGCCGCCTGGTGGGGAACCGCGGGGCGGCGGGACCGCTCGTCGGCTGAGCGTGGGGCTGGGGCAGCGGCTGCGGGGCGGAGGGGAGGCGGAGACGGGCGTGGGGCCCTGCCCGGCGGCGGCCCGGGCGGCGGCGTCCTTGCCCGCCCCGAAACCCGGTCCTGAACGGGGACCCGCACCGGAACCGGAACCGGCCCCGCCGGACTGCGCGCCGCCCGCGCGCGGCGGGGCGACCGCGCGGAAGGTCATGGTGCCCTCGTCGGCCGCGGCCGGGGCGCTGCGCGGACCGGCCGCGGGACGGCGGAAGACGAAGGTGCTGCCCGCCTGCCCCTCGGCGCCGCCGGTCGCGGGGGCGCCCTGTGCGGCGGCGTCCCGCGCGGCACCGTCGCCGCCCGCCGGGTCCACGGAGGCGGCACGGGCCGGCCCACCGGGTCCACCAGGTCCACCGGATCCACTAGGTCCACCGGGTCCACCAGGTCCACCGGGTCCACCGGGTCCACCAGGGGACCGTCCCTCACCGGTCCCACCGGCCGCCGCGGCGGTCCCCGCGGCCTCGGCGCGGGGATCACCGGCGGCGCCGTCGGCGGGCAGCCCCGCCTGCCGGGCGTGCGGGACCCTCGGGTCCGCGCCCCGCGCCGGGCCGGGCCAGGCGACCTGCCGGGCCGGTGCGTCGGCGGGGCCGGAGGGGCCCGAGCGGTCGGCGCCCCAGGCCGCGGCGGGCTCCGGATGGCTGCCGTGCTGGGAACCGGTGGCGGGCGGCGGGTCCTCGACCGGGTCCTCGTCGAAGAAGTGCGGGCCGGTCTCCTCGACGGAGGGCCGCGCGCCGGGCGGAGCCGCGAGCGGCTCGCCGTCCTTGGGGGCGGGCCGGCTGGTGCCCGCCACCCAGGAGACGCCGTTCCAGTACCGGACATATCCGGGAATGGACGGGTCCGGGTAATACCCTTCGCGGGGCCTGTCGTCACCGGGGGCCGGGGTTGGGGCGCTCATGTCCGTCGTCCCGTATCTGCTCGGGGGTTGATAGGGGGCCTCAACATCTATCAGACGGGCGCAATCCGCACCGCCGGTCCCGCAGGACCCGCCCCTTTCCGGGCAACCTCGTGCAAGGACCTTCACCCCCGGGACAGAGTCGAGCCCGGAACGGGGGTCGGGAAACAGTTCCGCGAACCCGCGTAATGCTCGCGGCTTCGACCGCTCTCCCTCGTGCGGGCCCGTTCCGGACGCCCGCACGGCCCGCACGGACCGTACGAGGAGTGAGAGAGGAACCCCCGCGCCATGCACCCCGACCCCACCGGCTCCACCGGTCCCACACATTCCGAGAGCCCCACCCATCCCACCGGCCCCCACGGTCCCACCGTCACCGTCGTGGAACGCGAACTGGAGCTGAGGCTCATCGTGTCGCCCGAGTACGGCGTCCCGGTGCCGGCCCGGCTCGGCTACCGCAGCGACGACCCCTGCGCCGTCCACATCGCCTTCCACATCGACTCCGGCCACCCGGTGCACTGGACGTTCGCCCGCGATCTCCTGGTGGAGGGCGTCTTCCGGCCGTCCGGGCACGGGGACGTGCGGGTGTGGCCGTCGAAGGCCGAGGGGCGCAGCGTCGTACTGATCGCGCTGAGCAGCCCGGACGGCGACGCCCTCCTGGAGGCGCCCACCCCGCAGGTGTCGGCCTGGCTGGAGCGGACCCTGCGGACGGTGCCGCCGGGGACGGAGGGCGGGCAGCTCGGCATCGACGACGGGCTGGCCGAGCTGCTCGCCCGGTGAGGGCGGGCGGCCCGGGTCAGAAGAGTTTGCCCGGGTTGAGGATGCCCAGCGGGTCGAAGACCTGTTTGACGGCCCGCTGCATCTCCAGGCCCACCGGGCCGATCTCCCGCGCCAGCCATTCCTTCTTCAGGACGCCCACGCCGTGCTCGCCGGTGATGGTGCCGCCGAGCTCCAGGCCGAGGGCCATGATCTCGTCGAAGGACTCGCGGGCCCGCCGGGACTCGTCCGGGTCGCAGGCGTCGAAGCAGACGGTGGGGTGGGTGTTGCCGTCGCCCGCGTGGGCGCAGACGCCGATCGTGAGGCCGTACTTCGCGGCGATCCGCTCGATGCCCTCCAGCATCTCGCCGAGCCGGGAGCGCGGCACGCACACGTCGTCGATCATGGTGGTGCCCTTGACGGCTTCGAGGGCGGTGAGGGCCAGCCGTCGCGCCTGGAGGAGGAGTTCGGACTCGGCCGCGTCCTCGGCCGGGACCACCTGGGTGGCGCCCGCGGCCTCGCACAGGGCGCCGACGGCGGCGAGGTCGGCGGCCGGGTCGGTGGTGTCGAAGGCGGCCAGCAGGAGTGCCTCGGTGGTCTCCGGGAGGCCCATGTGGGCGAGGTCGTTGACCGCCTGGACGGTCGTACGGTCCATCAGTTCGAGGAGGGAGGGGACGTGTCCCCCTTCCATGATCGCGCAGAGCGCGTCGCAGGCGGCGGACGCCGAGGCGAACTCGGCGGCCAGCACGAGCTGCT